>NZ_SZWS01000063.1:0-15625 GCF_005281245.1 Citrobacter sp. wls826 | reverse complement strand
GGCGGCACCGTCAGCTTTGACGGGGTGACGCCGGGGCAGAGCAGTTCCGAAGGAACAATTCATGCTGGCGCGATGGATCTCTCCGGACGCGGAACCGTGCAGGTTGATACCGGCACGATTACGAACGATCGTCCGCTGGCTGATACCACGCTATCACTTCTTGAGCAGGACGATGCGCAGTCCCTGATTCAACTGGCAACATCTGATTCTTCCGTCACCGGCGGTGCGGGCAATCTGACGCTGACCGATAGCAATGGCAATATCATCAGCGATGGGGTTGAAGCCGGCATCAGCCAAAATGGCGAGATTGTTGCGAATGGAACCTATGATTATCGCCTCACCGGAGGGGATAACGATGATGGACTGTACATTAGCTATGGTCTGACACAAGTCGAACTGCTCGCATCCGGAGACAATGCACTGGTCCTGGATGCGAACGGAAAAACCGGTAATGCCGCAGATCTGAGCGCTCGCGTGACTGGCAGTGGCGATCTGGCGTTTGACAGCGCCAAAGGCCAGACGGTATCGCTATCGAATATGGATAACGATTACACCGGTATCACCGATGTGCGCAGCGGCAACCTGCTGATGAAAAACGATAATGTACTGGGACAGACCGGTGAACTACGTCTGGCCGCCGATACCGGTTTTGACATGAATGGTCATAGCCAGACTGTCGGTAAGCTGACGGCGGGGGCTGACTCACTGCTGAACATCAATGGCGGTAGCCTGACCCTGGAGCAGGGCGGAACAGCCGATGGAATATTGACCGGAAGCGGCACGCTAAACATCAATGGCGATACGCTGACCATCACCGGTGAAAACAGCACGCTGACGGCAAAAACGACCATTGCAGAAGGTGCGCGCGTGCTGATGAACACGACGCTGGGTCTCGGCACGGGCGATATTGTGGCGGCGGGAACGCTGACGATGAATAAGGCGGCAGGTGTGCTTTACAACAGCATCAGCGATGCCGGACGGATTGAACTTACCGAAAGTGATGTCGCGCTGGTGGGCAATAATAGTGCCTTTACGGGCCAATTTGCTATTGATGCGGATTCCCGGCTCACCGCGTTCACCGCAGAAAATCTGGGCAGCGCAGAGGTGCGCAATAGCGGTTCACTGGTGCTGGACAGTAATACCGCCTGGCAGCTTAATAACGACGTTTATGGTAGCGGCGACGTGACCAAGCTGGGAGCCGGATCCATTACTGTCGGTGATAACGCCGCCTGGACGGGGAAAACGGATATTGAGCAGGGCGGCCTGGTTCTGGGTGACGGCACATCTCCAGTCACGCTTGCCAGTACCGAGGTCAACATTGCTACGGCGGGGATGCTCTCGGGCGTAGGGGGCGTCGCAGGTAATGTGAATAACGCCGGTGTGCTGCAGGTGGGTACCGGGACCGGTGACAACCTCCTGTTCACTGTAGAGGGAAACCTGGTTAACAGCGGTATCCTCGCAACCGGTGTGAATGGTCAGCAGGCCGGTAATCAACTGGTGGTCAATGGCAATTACACGGGTAATGATGGTCATCTTTCCTTAAACACTGCGCTGGGGGATGACAATTCCGTTACGGATAAGCTGGTGGTGAAAGGTGATACCAGTGGCACTACTTCTGTCAGCGTCACTAACGCCGGTGGGAAAGGTGCTGCAACGATTGATGGTATCGAAGTTATCCATGTTGATGGCGTATCGGACGGTGAGTTTATTCAGGCTGGCCGTATTGTGGCGGGGGCATATGACTACAGCCTTGGACGTGGTCAGGATGAAAACAGCGGCAACTGGTATCTGACCAGCGGTAAAACCAACCCCGATCCGCAGCCAAACCCGGATCCAGATCCCGATAAAGATCTGCGTCCGGAAGGCGGCAGCTACACGGCTAACCTGGCGGCAGCCAACAACATGTTCGTCACCCGTTTGCACGATCGTCTGGGCGAAACGCAGTATATCGATGCCCTCACCGGCGAGCAGAAAGTCACCAGCATGTGGATGCGCCACGTCGGTGGGCACAACAACTGGCGTGACGGTAGCGGCCAGTTGAAAACCCAGAGCAACCGTTACGTATTGCAACTGGGGGGCGACATTGCGCAATGGAGCCAGAGTGGGCTTGATCGCTGGCACCTTGGCGTGATGGCGGGCTACGGTAACGATCACAGCAATACCCAGTCTTCACGCACGGGCTATCGTTCAAAAGGCTCAGTGAATGGCTACAGCACCGGCGTTTATGCCACGTGGTATGCCAATGATGCGTCGCATAACGGCGCCTGGCTGGACAGCTGGGCTCAGTACAGCTGGTTTGATAACAATGTTAAAGGCGATGACCTGCAAGGCGAATCGTACAAATCGAAAGGGGTTACCGCTTCGCTGGAAATGGGATATGCCCAAAAAATGGGCGAGTTTGCCGGCAGTCACGGAACGCTGAACGAATGGTACATACAACCTCAGGCGCAGGCAGTCTGGATGGGAGTGAAGGCGAACGACCATCGTGAAAGTAACGGTACCCGTATCACCAGCAACGGTAATGGTAATGTGCAGACCAGACTGGGCCTGAAAACCTGGATTAAGAGCCATCACCAGATGGATAACGCTAAAGAGCGTGAATTCCAGCCGTTTGCCGAGCTGAACTGGCTGCACAATTCACGCGATTTCAGTACGACCATGGATGGCGTGAATGTGCGCCAGGATGGAGCGAAAAATATTGCCGAGGTAAAAGTGGGTGTGGAGGGACAGGTAAGTCCTCGTCTTAATCTGTGGGGCAATATCGGGGTTCAGGCTGGCGACAAAGGGTATAACGACAGCGCTGCGATGGTAGGTGTGAAATGGAACTTCTAAGCTGATTCTACCGGGCAAGTTCAGCCAGACTGGCGCATGTCAGTCTGGCCATTTCCTCCTGAAATAATCTCAAAAAGCGTCCTTCGGGGTGCTCTGTTCAACAACACGAGTTAATCATGTCTGTAACCAAGAAAATCACACCCATCATGCTGGTGTTGCTTTTTCTTCTGGCCGGTGTGCTGACTTCATGGCAGCAATGGGATAGAGAGGGACAACTTGTCAGAGAACACGCGATAAATAGTCTGGTCGAAGAAATCGATACGATATTTGACGACGTAAATACACTGGCTGTGTTAGCCAGCGCACATATACAAGAGAATTGCACTGACGATCTGCTACGAAAATTGCGTCTTCTTACGGCGTCTGGCGAGAAGATTCGTTCAGTCAGTTTCATCAGGAACGGTGAGTGGAACTGCTCTTCTCTTGAAGGTCGAGAATCGCCGGGGATTATTTCCAATGGAACGACCACACATTCACTGATGATTGAACAGATTTATCGGCTGAACACGGAGATGTATATAATCTATTTTCCGTTTCAGGGGCAGGTGGTGGCTGTTGCAGTATATAAAGCGGCGATCGATAAAATTCTTATGGATTTTGCCCGTAAAGAAAAAATTGATGTGCATTTTTTATTGTATCCAGAAAAACATCCTTTCGTGCAGATGGCCTCGCAAAACTATCCTTTCTGGATTGTGACGGATTCACAGGATGGCATTGCGGATTATGTGCGGGATAATCATTATCTTCTTATTTTATTTGTGGTTCTGTCTTTGCTGTTATATTTCCACTTACGCCGGGCGCAGCGGATATCACCGATAAAAATACTGCAGCGTGCGATTAATAATGATGAATTTATTCCGTTTTATCAGCCCGTCGTTGAACTCGCTTGCGGAAAAATCGTCGGGGCTGAAGTCCTTGTTCGCTGGAATCACCCTGAGCAGGGAATTATTCCCCCTAACGAATTTATCCACACGGCTGAACATAGCGGCTTGATCAATGTGCTGACGCTGAAATTGTTGACGCAGGTAGAGGTTGATATGCGGTGCCTTAGGGCTCAGTGTGATATACCATTTCATATCGGTATTAACGTACCTCCACTTTCACTGGAGGATCATGAATTTACCGATGCCACTATCGCCTTTATTCAGCGGATGAACTTGTTTCATATTGGCGTAATGCTGGAAATCACCGAACGGCAGCAGAATCTGATCCGTGAAAGTGTTCTGAGGCGCCTGAAAGAGGCAGGCGCTGCGCTAGCCCTGGATGATTTTGGGACCGGATATTCTAACTATGCTGCGCTGCAACGCATTTCGCCGCGGTTCTTGAAAGTTGATAAGATGTTTATCGACTCACTGGGTAAAGGCGGCGTGAGTGATACTATCATCAGCAATATTGTTCACCTGTCTGAACTGGCCAGGATCCCACTGGTGGCGGAAGGAATAGAAAGTGAAGAACAAATGGAGAGGCTGCGACGGATTAACGTTAGCTTTGGGCAGGGGTATCTGTTCAGTAAACCAATACCCTTTAATGCGTTTCTACGTTTATTATAAGGATTGCTAATAATAAAAAACCGCGAAAGCGGCTTTTTATTATTGAATGGCTGGAAGATTACTCGCTGACTTTTTTCTCAACGGAGGCAGCACCTTCTTTGGTCTTATTCCAGCCTTTCTCGGTACCTTCTTTTGTTGCATTCCAACCTTTTTCAGTACCTTCTTTGGTTGTATTCCAGGCTTTTTGTGAGCCTTCACTCACTTTACTGTTCAGGTCATCTTGTTTACCTTCAGCAGCATGTTTTGCTTTTAACTGTTGCTCTTCGCCCTGATTCTGCGCCTGATGCAGTTTTTCTTTTGCGGTATTGGCATTTTCGTGCGCGGCGGCTACATCATTATCAGTTGCGTGTGTCGTCGCGGCAATAACGGGAGAAGCCAGCAGAATTGCAGATAATGCGATAATTGTCTTTTTCATAATATCCTCGCTTAGCGTTATAAGTTATTAGCGTGATTAAGCATGGCACACGAACGAAGCGCTGGCTTTAGGAAAAAACTGTAAGTGCTGATGACGGTATTTGTCCATTTTGTGCTGCTGTGAGCGATCAATACGGTAATTTTGTGGTGGGTCAAAAAGCCGCACTCAGTGTTAGGTTAAATAATAATTAATTGTCGTTATTAAGCATGGATATATTAAGTATGTGTAAGTCTCCCTGCAAAATGAACCATCAACTTTTAGAGCGTCTCTGGCATACAGCGGACAGGCTAACTGGGCTAAAGGTCTTCTATGAGGTGTGAGTTCACGGGTTGATGCCACGCTATCCTTAATCCAGGGGGAAGTTCAACTTAAGCGTGTACGCTTACTTTGTACTAAGATGCTTATCGAACAGATGCTTTAAGATTTTGTCTCAGAATCAAGATGGATTTATCAACATGACCAGAACAGAAAGGCTTCTCGAACTACTACAGATATTAAGGGCGCAAAGATATCCGATCACTGCATCCACTCTCTCTGAAAGATTAGGAATAAGTGTGCGCTCCCTTTACAGAGATATAAAAACGCTACAGCATCAAGGCGTGTGCATTGAAGGTGGTGCTGGAATTGGTTATATCATTAAGTCTGACTTTCATTTGCCACCCTTAAACCTTTCTCATGAAGAAATCAATGCTATTACGCTTGGGTTAAATTGGGTATCTCATAATACGGATTATGATTTTAAAAATACCGCAAGGAATGCACTTGCCAAAATCCACGCTGTCATTCCCGGTGAATTAAAAAATCTTATTGAGAGTCAATCTTATCTGATCGGCCCTTCAGAAAATAATGAGGTGTTTTTTGAAGACATCCGCAATGCTATTAAAAAGCGCAAGAGAATCAAAATAAAGTATTGTGACAAGAAAGATACTTACTCTTCTCGAGTCATATGGCCCATCGGATTGGTATATATGGAGTCATGCTGGCTTTTGGTTGCATGGTGTGAGATGAGAAATGATTTTCGTCATTTTAGAACTGACAAAATTGAAGAGATAGTACAACTGGGTTCCATATATAGAGAAAGCAGGACAGTTTTATTGAAAAAATGGAGAATAAAAGAAGGAATCAGCGAGGAGAAAGAGTACTGACAAAAACTGTCACAGCTAATTTGTATACTAACCCAGATGAAAGACTCAATTCGACTTCATAGGGTGAATTATGAATTTCCAGAATAAAGTTGCTGTCATAACAGGAAGTACTGCAGGTATAGGTGAGGCAGTCGCAGAGCAATTACACAAACATGGAGCTAAGGTCGTTATTGTCTCCCGCTCGTCAGAGCAGGCTAAACAAAAAGCGAAACGATTATCTTCACAGGGACAACAAGCGCTGGGGATCGGATGTGATGTGTCACAGCCCGAACAAGTACGGCAAATGATAGATGAAGTTATCAAAAATTTCGGCAGACTTGATTGTGCTGTAAATAACGCAGGCTTAACAGGTGAACATGGTAAAAACATAACCGAGCAGACGGTTGAAAACTGGGATAAGGTTATTGCCACCTCATTGAGCGGCGTTTTTTACTGCCTAAAATATGAAATACCTGAGATGATGAAATTTGGTGGCTCTATAGTTAATTTATCTGCAGTAAATGGTCTGGTTGGCATTCCTGGATTAGCACCTTACACCGTGGCTAAGCATGGTATAATCGGTTTAACCAAAACCGCAGCGCTAGAGTTTGCATGTCAAGGCATTCGAATCAATGCAGTCGCTCCGGGCTATGTCCAAACCCCACGAATGAGTGAATTTCCAGAAAATATCGTACGTAGTTTCGCAAATAGCCACCCTATGAAAAGGATGGCAAAAATGCAAGAAATAGCAGACTTCATTCTGTTTTTGCTGTCAGACAATTCAGGGTTCTGTACCGGAGGAGTATATCCAATCGATGGTGGTTATTTAGCAGAGTAAAACTCCTCTATAGCGTCAGAATATAGGGTTAACTCTTGTGTTGTAGGGCTAGTGATAACAATATTTCCGGTCTGGATTAACAAGAGTATAGATGATCGGCTCTCCATTGGTCCATTCATCATGCTATTAATAACTTCCGCTGCTGGCACGTAGTGGCCGGTCCGTTACGTGAGGGTCACCTCGGAGATTGTCACGCTGATTCTGCCAGTTGTCGCTGCAGGACCTGCAGGCCGGTTCCCTCCCAAGCTGCAGCCGAGCCGACCACATACAGGTTTTTCTTGGCGCGTGAGGCGGCTACATTGATTATGTTTGGCGGATTCGATTTCTTTAACGGATAGAGGTTTGGTTTGTCTTGCCATTGCCGGGTTTCCATAGTTTTAGGCACCTCAAAAACAATAAAGCTTTATGAGGTGCCTAACAAGGTGCCTAAAAGGTTCGGATTTAATTAGTTCTCTTCGGACTTCGCGGGACAAATTGAGAGCACAAAAAAGCCCGCAGGGCTTGCGCCGTGCGGGCTCTTAGGACTTCATCGGATGACTCTGGTAATCACCGATGGAGAATTTTGGTGCTGGCGTCCCTGTAATTAACCATTTATTAAATTGATTTATATGGTTCTTTTAACTATTTATTTTACGTATGGTTCTAAAAAGGAACCATAAATCTTAATGCTATTAGTATGAGTCCTCGCGATGAGCAGATTGTATCAAAAAGATAAAAAATCTTCAGTTCAACTCCCTGTCAGTAACTGAACTCATAGTTAAGGTCCGTTGCGCTTTTCATGTTTGGGTGAATGCGGTAACTTTTCTCAATAGTTCGATTCTATCCGCAGGAAGTTCCCGCATAAGGTAAAGGTAGGAGAATGAAATTTGAAAAATTGGACACCAGAACATACGAAGGACATCAAGTGCTGGTTTAACATTGAGACTTACTGGGGTTTTGAAGAGCTAACCTTGATAAGGTTCTATCATGAGTTGTGGGCCAGAACTATCTTTTTCAAATCATATCGCAGGGATTATGAAAACCAAGCTGCAATGGAATATTTCGAAAAAATTTTCAGCGGTAACCCTTTCTTGATTGAAGAAGAAAGGTTGGGATACATGACTCAGAAGGACAATCTTTTTCAACCTCCACACTTCTTGCTGACTACTACAGATGAAATTGCCCGTTTGAGCATTCTCTCCATGAAAAGGGGTATGTTCTACTGGGATGGTGATTACGGATATGTAGTAAATAAGGAGTTTGAAGAAAAGCCTGTCTCTGAGAGTATGCCTGATGAATTCACACGAACGGTCATGTTCGAAATTGACCTGGCAAGTGGTACAGATGAAGAAATCGCAGAGTCTCTCAAATCTGCACTTCCCCAGTGGCGAAAGTTTAAAGGAATAGAAGAAAACCCGCTTGAATCTGTTCGTTTTGGTTATGGTACCATCAAGAAACTAATCAATTATCGGATCATACCTATGCTGGACATTCTCATATGGGCAAAGATAAAAAAGGTTCGTATTTCCGATGACAGATTATCAAGACTGCTCTACACCGATGAAGACGAAGAAACTGAAATGAGGTTGCCACAGCAAATCAAAGATACTGACAGACCTCTCGCTCTAAAAGCTTCTACTATTGATTTTATCAGGCAATTGCATTTTTTCATGAACAAGAATAGCCATCTAAAAGATGTGAAAGTATCTGACGTAATAAAACTTGTAGATTAGATTAAGATACCGCAAAAGGCATCAGTGATGGTGCCTTTTTTTATAATGTTACATTCTAAATATCATATGTAAAACATAGGGTTATAGCCAAGAGTGTCCTCATGTCAAAAAAAGGAGGAGATTCATGGTGCCTGAATTTCCTCTGTTTCAGTGGATACGAACATCAATAATTTTCGACTCTGGAATCTCTCTCCTTTTTCTCAACAACCGTTTGTATAGTGACTCCATCGAAACGACGAAGCATGAGGAACTTATAATGAATAATCAAACAACCCGTCTTATCCGTCTGCCAGAAGTGCAAAAACGTACTGGATTCAGCAAAGCATGGATTTATAGACTTATCAGCGAAAAGCGTTTTCCTACTCCTATCAAAATTGGTTTACGGGCAGTGGCTTTTGTTGAAAATGAGATAGAAGAATGGATTCAATCAGCAATCGAAGGAAGCAGAATAAAAGTTTCTTAACATAAAGAAACTACTTTATGTAAAAGCAAAATTTAATCTGTATTTGCATATAAAACTAAAAAAGCAAATCTGCCATTTACAATTCAATTTACATATTGAGTACAAATTCTTTTTAATTAATTACTTATGTATTTAAAGTGGAAAGAGTGGACTCTAATATCCCTCTAGAGGGATATTAGAGCATTTCTCTCACATATACTGATACAAAAGAGATTGATTCAGACTTATGTAAAATAAATTTGTAAATTGCATAATCATTATGCTTTATTTAGTTTCACTTATTATTAATTGTAAATAGGAGAAGCTATGAATTACAAAATAAAAAGAGTAAAAGATGGAAATGGAGTTCGTAACTGCATGATAGTGAATGCTGATACAGGTATCCCATTGGTTTATCCAAATCTATATATGAGTGTAGTATTTCGCATAAAGAACTATTCATTTTCAACAATGGAGTCAATAGCAAATTCTTTGCTATTGTTTGAAAGATACAATACAGAAAAAAAAGTATCTTTGTTTAATTCTTTACATTTAAACTGGGAAGTTCTTGTCTCTGAGAATGGTTATCTGTACGATTTAATGAATTACCTGTCATACAAAAAGAGCCAAGGGAATGTTATTGATATAAATAAGAAAAGGCATATCACAGAAAAATCTTTATACTTTAAGATAGTAACTATAGAGAATTATATTAAATGGTTTATAGATAAAATAACTTTCAATGAGTCTAATAACTATGAATCGATCTGTAGAGCATTTGATTTTATAAAGCCAAGAATTGAAAACGCGAAGAACTACAACATTGAAAACGAAGAAAAAGCATTAAGTAAAGACCAGGAAAATACTTTGCTTAACATAGTGGGTATAGAATCAGCGACGAATCCTTATGCTCCACATGTACGGTTTCGCAATAATCTTATAATTAAGATTCTACTTGAAACTGGTATGAGAGGAGGAGAATTACTCAATCTGAAGATAGCTGATTTTAATTATAAGAAGAAAAATTTATGCATAGTAAGAAGGCCTGACAATAAAGATGAGCCAAGGCTGCGACAGCCTCTTGTCAAGACTTTAGAAAGGCAAATCCCTTTAAGCTTTGAATTAACTGAATTGGTACATGAATATATTAGCACTTTTAGGAGAAAGCAATCTAAAGCAGTTGAGCATGACTATCTACTCGTTACCCATAGTTCTAATGGTAATTTAGGGTATCCATTGACCATTTCAGGTTATCAAAAAATTTTTGAGCAAATAAGGAAAAACAGTAATGAGTTAAGAAATCTCGTAGGTCATGCATTACGGCATACATGGAATGTTAAATTTTCAGAAATGATGATCTTAAACTGCAATCCTGATAATTATGCATTTTATGAGAAGGTAAGAAATTATCTAATGGGCTGGAAAAATGAAAGTGATACTTCAGATATTTATAATAGAAGATTTATAATTCAAGAAAGTCAAAAAATAATGGCGATCATTAATCCAATAAAACATTTGAATGAGGAGTCTATGAATGTTACCAATTATCAGAAATCTACAAGAAAATCAATATTCGGTTTTTGAAACTAAATACGGTGGTTTCAAAATAACATTTTCAAACCCGAAGTGGAAGATTAATGAAAGTATAATGTTGAATTTAGATTCTCTGAAAATTATGGGTGAGAATTTTATACATGTTAAAACGACCTTGGCTTATTTTGCTATGAATTATAGTGCAAGCTATACAAAGAAAATGTTTTATGCCATGAAGCATTTTCTAAAATTATCAGATAATGTGGAGAGTCTATTTGCATTTAACAATATAAGATTTTATTTTGGCAAGGTTAGCCCATTAGACTATACCCATACTGAATCTATGAAATATTTACTTTTGAAAATGCATACTCTTTTCCCCTCGTTGTTATCTTCTAACTCTGTTGAATTTATTACTGAAATTGAAATTAGCAAAAAATTATCAGGAAAGTATTTAAAAACACATAATTATCAAAAAGGTCCATTTAATGATACTCAAATAAAAAAGATATTAGAGTTAACAGCAAGAGCTTATCAGGTTGAGAGGATTAGTTTATCTAACTATCTTATGCTGCTCCTTTTAATATATACAGGTCGGAGACCGATGCAGATTGCTCAACTTGAGACAGGGGATCTTTTCAAACTCGATGGGGTTTTTTATATCAATATTCCAAAAGTTAAACAAAGAGGAGCTTATAGAAAGCAGTTTAGTAAAGTACAAATACCCCAAAACCTTTTTGAAAACCTAACTTATCTCATTAATGCAGTGAAATCTATTGTAAGTGAAACACTAAATACTAAATTAAATGAAAAACAAAAAAACAAGCTCCCTATTTTTTTGAATACATATCATTTCAAAAACAACACAGTAAGTTTGGACATGATTGAAAATGGAGAGTTAAAACTGTCTTCATATCAGGTAACTACAAAAATCAGAAGAACAATAAATCGTTCAATCGGGAAACTCCAAATTGATTTTGGAGAGATTAACTCAAGAAGATTTAGATACACATTAGGGACAAAAGCAGCCCAGATGGGTTATAGCCCATCATTGATAGCTAATATTCTTGATCATAGCTCAACCAGTTCTGTAATGAGTTATGTACACAACACTGCTGAAAACAGCAGAAAAATTAATGAAGCAATGAATGAGTTTATAAAACCAATAGCAAAAAAATTTACAGAAAAAAACTCGGCAGAAAGAGAGTTGGTTTTTTTAAAAGATCTTATAGATAAGTACTTTTTTGCATCTGAATGTGAATCGATATCTTTTGATAGTGCAATAAACTTACTAATAAAAGATGGTATTGATAGTCTCTTCAATGACTTGATAAATTACGAGGTGATAAATGAATAATAATTATGAAGATAACGTTTATAAATTTATTTCTGAAAATAAAAAACTTTCTAACAATAAAGATTTCAAATGGGAAAATCCAAGTTGGGGGAGGGGGATAACTTTTTATAGTGAAATAAAAGCTAATAAGAGCAATGAAAAAAAGAGGCTTATGAATAAAAATATTATAGAATTTGCCAAAGCTTATATATGGAATAAATTTTTTTATGATTTGCCTAAGGCTCTAAGGAACATAAGATTACTGAGAGTATTAGAAGTCGCTCTTTTACGAGTGAATAAAGAGGCTAATATTTATGATATAAATCATAAAATTTTAGATGAAGCCATAATTATTTCATATGAAAATTTTGCAGAGTCAACTGTTTATAGAATTTACTCTGACTTAATATCATTTTGTTCATTTATGTCAAAAAGGAATATGTTACCTCCATGGATCGTTCGCTGGTCTTATCCATTTAAAAGAAATGAGATAAATAAAAGTAAACAAATAGGCTCAATCGACTCGTTATCAGAACAAGAGCAAATAAAACTACCAGACGAAAGGGTTATAGATTTTGTAGGGGGAATTTTTACTTCAGAACCTATCAACACAAGAGATATCTTTATATCTTCAATTTTTGCCTTGCTCTTATGTGCTCCATCAAGAATAACTGAAATTATGCTTTTAGAAGATGATTGCGAAGTTGTAGTCAAAGATATGAAGGGTATACCCAGATATGGGCTGCGATTTTATTCATTAAAAGGTTATGGGTATAACACAAAATGGATACCAGAATCAATGGTTCCGATAGCAAAGGAAGCTATCGTGCGATTACGAAAACTTACTAATAATGCAAGGGTTGTATCTAATCTCTTACAGAGTGGGGAGGACTATCTGTATAGTTGGTTAAATAAAAGTGCATTTGAAATTTTGACAATTAAGGATCTCAATAAGCTTGGTTTTGTTATAAATAAAGAAGATATTTCAAAGGAGAATGAAATATTCCTGTCAAGTGTTGAAAGTGGTGTTATTAGCATCAAAGCATTCTGGGTTTATCTGTTGCGGAAAAAATCTGAATTGAAAGCTACGAGCGAACGAGACAACCGCATTACACATAGAAATTTATTAGCAATAAATAAAGATCAACTAAATTCAATAAAAGGAACTGACATTTTCACTTCATTGAATGCCATTTCCAATGATTTCAGATCTGATTTTAGCATTCGCAATGTTAATAATATATTCAGAAGACATGCCAACTCTAACATTGATAGTGCCAATCTCCGTTTTCACAGTCATCAAATAAGGCATTTGCTTAACACTATGGCTCAACGGAGTGCATTGTCTCAGGTGCAAATAGCTCACTGGTCAGGGAGAAGAAATATTAAGGATAATGTTGTGTATGATCATATGTCTCACGATGAATTAACTGAACTATCAAGAAAGGTTTTGAATACTCATGTTAATAAAGGCAGTTCAATCTCGAATCAGAAAAAAAGTATTGATTCTGATTTTAGAATAAATCTTGAAAGTAATTTTAAAGAACTTGAAAAGAAGATTTTAGATTTAGACTTTTCAGGGCAAGAAAAAATATCTGAAAAAATAAAAACATTTAGATTAATGTTAGAAAATATAATCAAAAAGGAGAAGCAAAATGGCAAAGAAGTTTTATGATAAAGAAATAAAATCTATTGTTAAAATTATTGAAAACTGGGACAGGCCAAATTTTACATGGGATGCTGTATGTTTGGCTTGTAAAAAAATATTAGGTAAAGTTCCAACCAGACAAGCACTGAGTCAACATACTGAGATTGTCGTAGCATACAAAACAAGAAAGAGGGCTGGTTCTGTAAAACCTCAAAACAGAAAATTGCCAGGAAGTTTAAGTCTTGCTGCAAGTAGAATTGAAAGGCTCGAAAATGAAAATAATGCATTAAAACATGAGAATAATAATTTATTGTTAATGATAAAGAAAATGCATGAGAATGCTTACCGGCATAATATACTTGTCTCAATTCTCGAAGAAGAAATAACGCATAGAGGAAGAAAATAACCAATTGATAGGTTTTACCTATTGACAGGTGGTGTTAATATGGTATTTGTATATGCAGTCAGGAAGACAAAAACTTTGCAAGGATGCAATTTATGGACAAAAACAATTTTAATTCAGTAACGACACTTGAAGAACAGCTTGTTGTCATCGTAGATAAGTATATCTCGAAACGATACCAGCCCGGAGATAAAAGTTTCTCTAATCAACTCTACTTGGTGTTCGTTGGCTATCACTTAAAGTATTTTTACCCCAGGCAGTTATATACACGTTCTAATAGAAACATAGACAACATCATGACGATGTTTAGTTCTGTGTATAAATCCCTTACAAGTAATCTGTTGCGACAGTTATACAATAAAGAAGCTGTTCTTCGTGAACTAAACTCTCTTGTTAACTACATAGATAGCAATCAAGAAAGAGCGGAAGAGATCTACGCAACATTTAAAGCTCAATATGAAATGAGAGCCATAGAGAAAGAAATAATTCATGAGATCGTTTGTGTTAATCGTGTTAGATTGTAGACAATAAAAAGCCCCTAACGGTAGGGGCTTTAAAAACAGATAGTTTTTAATTTTTATTGTTGTATCTCTTTCCAGACACCATCAGATTTCACCAATTTAACTGGTTTTGTTTGTTTCATATTGCTAATAGAAGCATCTACTATACAGTTGTAAACATTATTGGCTTCTTCGGAACAGCTAACTTTTTTAACATAATCGATTTTTAAAAGGTCTTTTTCTGACACTCTTGAATCAAAATCTTTCATACTGGCATTTGTTTTATCTACAACACTCTTAAATGCATTGTAGATATCATCTTGACTGGGTTCGCTATTACATGCGGTTAATAGGAAAGTAGAAAGAATGATTGTAAGCATAGCATATGCTTTCATGTTTAATCCCTTTTATACTAAATTAATGTTGGTGTGTGAAAACTGCTCTGTGTGCAAATTTCTTGCGTAAATAGAATCTTAAAGAAATTGCTAACGCAAAATAGATTACGACGGTTAATATAAAATTTTGACTAATAGCAAATATGAAGAAAGCAATTGCTAACAGCACAATTCCTATCAGTACAGCTAACCAAGCTGAAATGGCTCCATATGCAATAGATGAATGACACCCTGTACAGATACGAACTCCAAAAGGACTCTCTTTGAAGCAAAATGGACACTTTATTGTTTCGTTATTCATACAAACTCCGTTTATTAAACAGGTTCCTGAGACTGCAAATTGTTTAAAAATTATCAGGCTCTTTTCAGGGATTCTCGATTAATAATTATCTTTAGTAAAATCACTTGTACCGATCGATGATTGCTCCTTGATAGTTTGTGTCTATCATAACTAGATTATCGATCTGTATTAACGATCAATATTTTCTTGACTAAATGCAAATTGATTACTACGGAATAGAGTGTGGTTACGGAAGCTATTTGTAAATAGCTGTCTATAAACGAATTTTTCTTGAAAATTTCAGATGATGCGTTGAATAGACTTCTGAGAAGGTTGTAGGGGTCTTATGAAGAATGCTCTTACCATAGCTTCGCAGAAGCTCTATGAACCTTCTGATAAATGGAATCCAGCCGATGAGCCTGAGATGCTTATGCTGTTTGACGGCATTCTTTTGAAGAATTTTTTCAACGATTTCGTTCCGTTTGTCTTCTCTGAGCCGTAATTCCAGTTCTGCAATTTTTCCACCGATACTTTCCCTTCTCTCAGTTGTCCTTAAAATCGTTGCAGGAGCAGGAGCAGGAGCAGGAGCAGGAGCAGGAGCAGGAGCAGGAGCAGGA
>NZ_SZWS01000047.1:63731-75148 GCF_005281245.1 Citrobacter sp. wls826 | reverse complement strand
AACACGTCGGCAATTTTCAGCCGGACCAGCCCACACCTGACCACCTGCGTTTTTATTGGAATATATCTGAACAGCAAAACAGATTTAACTGGAAGTCAGTGCGCTGCAGCGATGACCCCGTTCCGGCTGAAAATCGATGAGGCGTTGACGGCTGACCGAGTCTGCCCGCAGGGATGCGGCGGTAAGCCTCTCTTGCACGTTCACGGGTGTCTGAGCTTCAGAAAAGTGATACCACTGAGGTGAACGGAACCCTGAGCCGAAATCACATGTTCGCCGTAATGCTTAATTGACAAGCATTACGACATTAAGCCGGGGCTTTGTGGTATTAATAGCCTGACCTCGCGGATATTTCCAACTTACCGCCGTCCGATGGCGACGAGGCCAGTGGCGCGAATAATATAGACACACGTTTGCCAGTATTTAGCTATCCGTGCCGCATTTATTGCTCGCGCTTCAGATATTACTCATGCTTGATCATGACATGGCGAACAATCGTGTAATCTTCCAGCCCGTAAACCGACATATCCTTGCCATAACCAGACTGTTTTTGTCCGCCGTGCGGCATCTCGCTGACCAGCGTGAAGTGGGTATTGACCCAGGTGCAACCATACTGCAGGCGAGCGCTAAATCGATGCGCGCGCCCCACATCCCGAGTCCAGACGGAGGATGCCAGGCCGTATTTCGAATCGTTAGCCCACGCCAGTACCTGATCTTCATCCTCAAACACAGTGACGCTGACCACCGGACCGAAAACTTCCCGCTGCACGATAGCATCTTCCTGTTTCGCCCCGGCCAGCAGCGTCGGAGCAAAGTAGTAGCCTGCGCCGTCCACTTTTTTACCACCGGTGATGACTTTGATATGCCCCAGTGCTTTGGCTTCATCGACCGCTTTAGTCACGCGATCGAGGTGCGCCTGCGAGCTTACCGGCCCCAGCTCCGTCGATTCGTCATTCGGTGCACCGATTTTCAGACTGGCAACCGCGGCACCGAGTTTCTCAACCAACGCGTCATAAATGCCTTTCTGGGCATAGATTCGACAAGCGGCGGTACAGTCTTGCCCGGCGTTGTAATAGCCAAAGGTTCGCACGCCGCTCACCACCGCATCCAGATCGGCATCATCAAAAATGATGACCGGGGCTTTGCCGCCCAGCTCCATATGTGTGCGCTTAATCGAAGGCGCGGTGTGCTGGATAATGTGTTCACCGGTCGCAATGGAGCCGGTCAGGGAAACCATCCGGACTTTTTCATGACCGGTCAGCGGGTCACCCACCGTTTTGCCACGGCCAAACAACACGTTGATAACGCCAGGCGGATAAATATCTTTGGCAAATTCTGCCAGTTTAAGTGCCGTTAGCGGGGTAATTTCTGACGGTTTAATCACCACACAGTTACCCGCCGCCAGCGCCGGTGCCAGCTTCCACGCCGCCATCATCAGCGGGTAGTTCCACGGCGCGATAGAGGCCACCACGCCCAGCGGATCCCGCCGAATCATCGACGTATGCCCTTCCAGATACTCTCCGGCCGCCTGCCCTTGTAGAGTACGAGCTGCCCCGGCGAAGAAGCGGAAAACGTCGACGATTGCCGGAATTTCATCGTTAAGGACACAGTGCAGCGGCTTACCACAGTTAAGCGATTCCAGCTCAGCGAAGGTTTGCGCGTTATCGGCGATAGCATCCGCCAGTTTCAGCAGCAGCTCAGAACGGACTTTCGGTGTGGTTTGTCCCCAGGTGGCAAATGCGTTGTCTGCTGCACGTACCGCCGCATCAACCTGCCCGGCTGACGCCTCGGCAATCTCCAGAATGCGTTCTCCAGTGGCAGGGTTATAGACTGGCTGCTTTTCACCTTCACCGTTGACCAGCTCGCCATTAATCAGTAATTGATGTTGCATAGCAATTTCCCATATCGTCGTTTATTTACCGTTTCCGGCGAGA
Source organism: Citrobacter sp. wls826 (assembly GCF_005281245.1). Classification (NCBI taxonomy): domain Bacteria; kingdom Pseudomonadati; phylum Pseudomonadota; class Gammaproteobacteria; order Enterobacterales; family Enterobacteriaceae; genus Citrobacter; species Citrobacter sp. wls826. The sequence continues at coordinate 73,217 of NZ_SZWS01000047.1, read as the reverse complement.
GTGTCGCCTTCACGCGTTAGCCACCAGGCCCCTAAAATTGGCAGTGTTGTCACCAGCATTACCAGCAATGCCACAACGTTGGTGACAGGCACATCTCGTGGTCGACCCAGTTGATTGAGCAGCCACAAAGGAAGTGTTCTTTCATGTCCGGCGGTGAACGTTGTCACGATGATTTCATCAAACGACAAAGCAAACGCCAGCATCCCTCCCGCCAGCAGTGCCGATGCCAGGTTTGGCAGCACGACATAACGAAAGGTTTGCCAGCCGTTGGCGCCAAGATCCATAGACGCTTCAACCAGACTCCATGAGGTACGGCGAAAACGCGCCACGACGTTGTTAAACACCACCACCACGCAAAACGTCGCATGGCCGACCACGATGGTGAGAAAACCGGGTTCCAGATTGATAGTTTTAAACGCTGTCAGTAGCGCCAGACCGGTAATAATCCCCGGCAGCGCGATCGGCAACAGCAGCAACAGCGATATTGCGCTTTTACCAAAAAAGTCCCTGCGCCACAGTGCGGCAGCGGCCAGCGTCCCCAGAACGAGGGCAATGGCCGTCGACAACGCAGCGATTTTAAGTGACAACGTCACCGATTCCAGAATATCGCTACGTTGCGCCGCAACGCTAAACCACTTCAGCGTTAACCCCTGCGGTGGAAAACTAAAAGCAGCCTCCTCAGTATTAAAAGCATAGGTGGCGATGATGAGGATGGGAAAGTGCAGGAAAATAACCCCGCCCCATGCCGCCAGTTTGAGTAACCAGGGCGCGCGTTCAGAGTGCATCAAAAGCTCCCAGACGCTTCACGAACGCCAGATACAGTGCGATTAACACAATCGGCACCAGAGTAAATGCCGCCGCCATCGGCATGTTGCCGATCGCCCCTTGTTGCGAATACACCATATTGCCGATGAAATAGCCTGGCGGCCCCACCAGTTGCGGCACGATAAAATCGCCCAACGTCAGAGAGAAGGTAAAGATCGACCCTGCCGCGATACCGGGTATCGCCAGTGGCAGGACCACATAGCGGAAAGTCTGATGCGGACGAGCGCCCAAATCAGCGGAGGCCTGTAATAGCGAAGGCGGAAGTCTCTCCAGCGCGGCCTGTACCGGCAGGATCATAAACGGCAGCCAGATGTAGACGAACACCAGAAAACGCCCTAACCCTGAAGTCGACAACGTATTGCCGCCTACCGCAGGCAGCGTCAGGAACGAAAGCAGCAGCGGCTCCAGCCCCAGATGGGTTAAAAACCACTGCGCCACCCCGTCTTTAGCCAACAGTAACGTCCATGCGTAGGCTTTAACAATGTAGCTGGCCCACATCGGCAACATCACAGCAATGTAAAAAAAGGCTTTCATTTTGCCACTGGTATATCGCGCCATATACCACGCCATCGGAAACGCCAGAATCGCGCTGGCAATGGTGACCGCCACCGCCATCGTCAGGGTACGCAAAATGATGTCGTAGTTGGCGGGATTAAACAGCGCCTGCAAATTCGCCAGCGTCAGGTCGGGCGTGACCGACATGGTGAAATCATCGAAGGTATAAAAACCTTGCCATAACAGCGTCAGTAATGAGCCGAAGTAGACGATCCCAAACCACATCAGCGGTCCGAGGAGCAGCAAAAACAGCCCCAGACCTGGATTACGCCAGAAGAACCCTGAGATCCGGTTCAGACTTGTCGACTGTGGAGGCGAATGTAAGACATTCATAGCCATTCACCTCTCCTCAACCAGCGGTACCATCACGTCGCGTGACCACGATGCCATCACCTGTTGACCCGGCGACAGCGTTGTTGGCAGCATTTCTCCCGTCAGGTTCGCCTGGCTAACCAGCAATTTTTCACCGCCAACAAGTTTCAGCTCAAAACGTGTCGCCGCGCCCTGGTACTGCACCGCCTGGATAACCCCCCGGGCCTGGACTTCGCCACTGGTATCATTCAAGCGAATGTGTTCCGGACGCAGGGAAAACATACCCTGTAGCCCGCAAACGTTCGCTGACATCGTTTCATCAAAAACATTTGACGTCCCGACGAAACTTGCCACAAACGGTGTGCGCGGACGCATGTACAGTTCACGCGGAGAATCCACCTGTTCGATGCGACCATTATTAAACACCGCCACACGATCTGACATCGACAGGGCTTCACCCTGATCGTGGGTGACAAAAATGAAGGTGATACCCAGGGATTGCTGTAACTTTTTCAGTTCCAGCTGCATCTGCTCACGCAGCTTAAGATCCAATGCCCCGAGCGGTTCATCCAACAGCAGGACGCGCGGTTCATTGACCAGCGCGCGGGCAATCGCCACGCGTTGCCGCTGACCACCGGAGAGTTGCGATGGTTTGCGTTCATAAACAAAACCGAGCGCAACCTTATCCAGCGCTTCACGTGCTTTTGCGTGTCGCTGTTTTTTATCAATACCTTTGACCATTAGCCCGTAGGCGACATTGTCGAGAATCGACATATGCGGGAATAGCGCATAATCCTGAAATACCGTATTGACGTCCCGTTCCCAGGGCGGCAATTCGCTGGCCTGCTTACCAAAAATGGTGATTGCGCCGCCTGACAGTTGCTCAAACCCTGCAATAAGGCGCAGACAAGTGGTCTTGCCGGAGCCGGATGGCCCCAGCATAGAGAAAAACTCACCGTCGTTAATCGCAATACTCACCCCATCAACTGCACGAACATCCCCGTACAGACGCGAGACGTTATGAAACTCCACTGCGTACGTCATAAAACCCCCAGCGGAATTAACGACCGCCCATAATGGCGATGTAATCCTGCGTCCAGCGACTGTAAGGAACGAATTTGCCACCTTCTGCGATCGGCGTTTTCCAGAAGGCAATTTTGTCAAAGTAGCTATAGCCGTTGGTTTCACAGCCCTTTTCACCCAGCAGCGGGCTGGCTTTACAACCTTCAGGCACGACTGGCAGAGAACCAAACCAGGCTGCGACGTCGCCCTGAACTTTCGGGGTTAATGACCAGTTCATCCATTTGTAAGCGCACACCGGGTGTTTGGCTTCGCTGTGCAGCATGGTGGTATCAGCCCATCCGGTAACCCCTTCTTTTGGGAAGACCGTGGCAATAGGCTGACCTTCTCCTTTCAGGGCGTTCGCCTGATAAGGCCAGGCGCTGGACGCCACCACACCTTCGTTTTTGAAGTCGCTCATTTGTACGGTGGTATCGTGCCAATAGCGATGGATGAGTGCGTGTTGATCGTTCAGGACTTTGATCACCGCCTGATACTGTTGTTCGGTGAGCTGATAGGGATCGGTAATGCCCAGTTGCGGCTGAGTCGCCTTAACGAATAATGCAGCATCGGCAATATAGATCGGGCCATCGTAGGCTTGAACGCGCCCTTTATTGCTTTTTCCGTCCCCAAGTTTTTGCTCAACAAATACCACGTTCCAGCTATCCGGCGGCGTTGGGAAAATTTTGGTGTTGTACATCAGCAGGTTTGGCCCCCACTGGTACGGTGTGCCGTAAACTTTTCCGCCAACGTTAAACCACTCGCCTTTTACCACGCGCGGATCGATGCTTTTCCAGTTAGGGATCAGCGCGGTATTAATCGGCTGAACGCGTTTTCCCATAATCAGACGCAATGAGGCATCACCGGAAGCGGTAACCAGGTCGTAGCCGCCTTTTGCCATCAGGCTGACCATTTCATCAGAAGTGGCCGCTGTTTTAACATTGACCGCGCAGCCGGTCTCTTTCTCAAACTGCGAGACCCAATCATATTGTTTATCGGTCTGTCCACGTTCGATGTAGCCCGGCCAGGCAATAATATCCAGACGGCCTTCCGGTTTATCTAAGGATGTCGGGGGTTCGGCTGCCTGTGCAGTCATCAGCGTCATACTGAGTGCGCACAGGCTACTGAGGGCAAACTGCTTGCTCATAACGTCTTACTCCTGTCTAAAAAATATTGAGCGGCAGCCTTGCCGTAAATATATGTCCTTTCCTAAAAATAGTCGGGGTGTTGTAAGCGTTCCTGCTGGCGCAAGGAAATTTAATCAGGTTGTGAGCTAACGCTCATTACGCTACTGACGCTGATCGGGAGCTTTAATCTTCTGGAGTATAGACAAGGAGTTAGGTGCAACGGTGGCAATAGTAAGAACTATTGATTTTTTGTATGGTAGCACCCGATATAAATAACATCGGGGTTAGGTATTCTCTATTTCGAAAATAAGAACGCGCTATTCTTTTATATTGAATAGCGCGTTACGTTTTATTTCATCATCTCGCGAATTAATTTTCCCAGCTGTTTCACAGCCTGTTCCTCACGCTCTCCCCAGTGCCATGCGGTATTAAAGCGAAAAAAACGAGTCCAGCTCCCCGAGGTCGAAAACATTTTTCCCGGTGCAATGCTGATATGGTGCGCCAGTGCCTGGGTGCTGAGGACGCCTGCATCAAGCGGTTCTGGCAGTTCCAGCCACAGAAAATAGCCGCTGTCGTTATGGTGAATTTTGACTTCCGCCGGAAGATGACGCAGCAACGTTTGCCAGGCCTGCTGTTTGCGTTCCGCCAGTTGACGGCGTAAGCGGCGCAGATGCGCGTCATAGCGCCGGGTTGACAGATAATCCACGAGCGCAAGCTGCATGGGGGAACTGGTGGATAACGTGCTCATGAGCTGGAGTCGCTGAATACGCCGCGCATGCTTCCCGGCCGCCACCCAGCCCACGCGAAATCCGGGCACCAGACACTTCGAGAAGGATGAACAATGCAAAACGCTGTCGGCGCGATCCCAGGCTTTGGCAGGCAGTGGTTTTTCGCGACCAAAGTACAGCTCGCTGTAGACATCATCTTCTATCAGCATTACATGATATTTTTCCAGCAATGCGACCAGGTGCGCCTTTTTCTCTGGGCTGAGCGTAAAGCCCAACGGATTTTGGCTGTTGGTCATCAGCCAGCAGGCTTTTACCGGATACTCCTGCAACGCTTGCTCCAGCGCGGTAAGATCGATCCCCTCTTTCACGTCGGTGGCAATTGAAAGCGCCTTCAGCCGTAATCGCTCCAGGGCCTGCAACGCCCCATAGAAACAGGGATTTTCGACAATCACCCAGTCTCCCGGTTCGGTAACCGCCTGCAGGCTCAGGTTGAGGGCATCCAGCGCACCGGTAGTGATGACAATTTCATCAGGTGAAATGGTCATCCCCTGTTGAGCATAGCGGCGGGCAATGGCATGGCGCAGCTCATCATTTCCCGGCGGCAGGTTTTCTATCACGCTCATGGCGGTCGCGGTTTTACTGACCTGCGCCAGCGAGCGGTTCAACTGCTGGAGGGGAAACAGACGCGGGTCGGGGAATGCAGAGGCAAATGGCATCACTGACGCATCCCGGCTGGCCTGCAGCATATCAAAAATATAGGTGTTGATATCCACCGCTTCATCGCGCATCACCTGCGCCTGCGGCGCTGCCAGCTCACGTTCAGGGCGCGCGGCAACATAGTAACCCGACTGCGGCCGGGCGATAATCCGGCCCTGACTTTCCAGCAACTGATATGCATGTCCGACGGTCATAAAACTCATGCCGCTGCTGACCACCTGCTCGCGCAAGGATGGCAAGCGATCGCCGGGCTGCCATACGCCAGACGCGATTTGCTCGCGAATTTGCTCAGCCAGTCGCTGGTATTTTTTCATTTTTCGTCCTGATAATCGGTGTCGGTGACACACACTGTATATATCAGTTTACATAATCAGGGCATTTTTTATAACTGTTATAGTTAACAGTTTTACAACATTGTTACTGACAGCTCCTTGCCTAAGGCGCGTGCAGCTATTTGCACAGCATCAATTTTTGTCGCGTGTTTTAAATCGAACAAACGGGTAATTTCCTGCTTAGGCCTGCCGATCCTGTTTGCCAGCTCCTGCTGGGTGATTTTTGATTCAAGAAAGGCATTTAACAAAAGAACCTTCGACGCAATGCTCAGGGGGATTTCCACATAGTCACCTTCAGCGCCAACCGCCGAAGGTAAAGGAATCGGTTCGTTATCGTCGAAATAGAATTCAAAAGCGGTCACCAATGCAGACTGCGCAGCCTGCAAAGCCCCATGACGGGTTTCGCCCTGGGTTAATGCTTCAGGAATATCCGGGAAAGAAACCACGAATCCACCTTCCACGGCGGGGATTAGATTAACGGGATAACGCATGATTTTTTCAAAACCTCTCATATAATTAACCTCATATTGATGATGACTGTAAACCAAGCTGCTTCAGGATCGATTTTCGCAAGGCTTCTTTTATTTCATCACCACGATGCCTGGGCATAACGCTACGCCTTCCCTGATACCTCAACTTCAGATGATTTGAGCCGTTTGTAATAGCCACTCCCTGAGATTCAAGCCAGCGTCTGAACTCACTTTGCTTCACTGCGCCTCCCTGTCGTCTATTATACGCACAAAGTAAACATTTATGATTACCTTTTCATTGCCTCGCTAGTGATAGCGTAAAATCACTCGCGTGGGGAGAACGCGATTCAATAACAGGAATCCAGGTTCCAGATTTCATATCAGCCAGGCTAACCTATAACAGCACGACAACTGTTATGGTTAAAAAGAACTGTTCTGTTTCTGCCTTCCAGTGCTTCGCAGCCTTAGAATTGCGCCAAATCAATTTTGCCTGCGGAGCTAAGCATGTTCGGTCTTGACGCGTTTCACCTGGCGAGGATCCAGTTCGCGTTTACGGTATCCTTTCACATCATCTTTCCGGCGATTACCATTGGCCTCGCCAGTTATCTGGCGGTGCTCGAAGGGTTATGGTTAAAAACGAAAAATCCGACCTGGCGCTCGCTATACCATTTCTGGTCGAAAATATTCGCCGTAAACTTTGGTATGGGCGTGGTTTCCGGGCTGGTGATGGCTTATCAGTTCGGCACGAACTGGAGTGGTTTTTCCGAGTTCGCCGGTAGCATCACCGGGCCGCTGCTGACCTATGAAGTATTAACCGCCTTCTTCCTCGAAGCGGGCTTCCTTGGGGTAATGCTGTTTGGCTGGAATCGGGTTGGCCCAGGACTTCACTTCTTCGCGACCTGTATGGTTGCGCTGGGTACTATTATTTCTACCTTCTGGATCCTCGCCTCCAACAGCTGGATGCAAACGCCACAGGGCTATGAAATTGTTAACGGGCAAGTTGTTCCCGTCGACTGGTTCGCCGTGATTTTCAATCCGTCATTCCCTTATCGTTTGCTGCATATGTCCGTTGCCGCCTTCCTGAGCAGCGCGCTGTTTGTCGCGGCATCAGCCGCATGGCATTTATTGCGCGGTAATAGCACGCCAGCAATTCGCGCTATGTTTTCAATGGCGCTGTGGATGACGTTAATCGTCGCTCCGCTGCAGGCCTTAATTGGCGATATGCACGGGTTGAATACGCTGAAGCACCAGCCTGCAAAAATTGCGGCGATTGAAGGACACTGGGAAAATCCGCCCGGTGAACCGACCCCGCTGCTGTTGTTCGGCTGGCCGGATATGGAGCAGGAGCGCACCCGCTATGGGCTGGAAATCCCGGCGCTGGGCAGCCTGATCCTGACTCATAGTCTGGATAAACAGGTCCCGGCGTTAAAAGAATTTCCGAAGGAAGACAGGCCCAATTCCACCATCGTGTTCTGGTCGTTTCGCATTATGGCAGGGTTAGGCATGCTGATGATCCTGCTGGGCGCGTTTGCCCTGTGGCTGCGTTATAAGGAGCGGCTATACACCTCACGTCCTTTCCTGCGTTTTGCATTGTGGATGGGGCCCTCCGGTCTGATTGCCATCCTTGCTGGCTGGGTGACCACCGAAGTTGGCCGTCAGCCGTGGGTGGTTTACGGTTTGCAACGTACGGCGGATGCGGTTTCCGCACATGGTGATTTACATATGAGCATCAGCCTACTGTCTTTCTTTGTGGTGTATAGCTCGGTGTTTGGCGTGGGTTACAGCTACATGATCCGCCTGATCCGTAAAGGACCACAGGAAGATGAGCCGACCATTCCACCAACAGGCACGCCGGCGCGGCCGCTTTCTGCTGTCGTTCTCGATTCTCAACCGGAGGCACACCGCTAATGGGTATCGATTTATCAGTTATCTGGTTTGTAATTATCGTGTTCGCCACGCTGATGTATATCGTGATGGACGGTTTTGATCTCGGGATCGGTATTTTATTCCCTGCGATTTCGGATGCGGATGACCGCGATGTGATGGTCAACAGCGTCGCCCCGGTATGGGACGGTAATGAAACCTGGCTGGTGTTGGGTGGCGCCGGATTATTCGGCGCTTTTCCCCTGGCCTATGCGGTGATTGTCGATGCGCTGACGATCCCATTGACCCTGATGCTCATCGGCCTGATATTTCGCGGCGTCGCGTTTGAGTTTCGCTTCAAAGCCACGCCGGCGCATCGACCATTCTGGGACAAAGCTTTTCTCGGCGGTTCAATCCTCGCGACATTCACTCAGGGTATTGTGGTCGGTGCCGTACTCAACGGGTTTTCCGTCACCGGACGCAGCTACAGCGGCGGTCCTTTCGACTGGCTGACCCCCTTTACCCTGTTCTGCGGCGTGGGCCTGGTTGTAGCCTACGCCCTGTTGGGGGCAACATGGCTGGTGATGAAAAGCGAAAATCCGTTGCAGGATAAAATGCGCTGCGTGGCAAGAAAACTGCTGCTGGCGATGCTGGTTGTCATTGCCATTATCAGCCTGTGGACGCCGCTGGCGCACAGCGCCATTGCCGAGCGTTGGTTTAGCCTGCCCAATCTGTGGTTCCTGATGCCGGTTCCGCTCCTGGTTGCGCTGATTAGCCTCTGGCTGTGGCGCTCGCTGGGTCAGCAAAACAGCCATACGCTGCCTTTTGTATTGACGCTGGGGCTGATTTTTCTCGGGTTCAGCGGGCTGGGGATCAGTATCTGGCCCCACATCATTCCACCGTCCATTACGCTGTGGCAGGCGGCAGCTCCGGCGCAGAGTCAGGGCTTTATGTTGGTTGGCGCGCTGCTGATTATCCCGATAATCCTGGTGTACACCTTCTGGAGCTACTACGTTTTCCGCGGCAAAGTTCAACATGGTGAGGGGTATCATTGATGCAACAAACAATCTGGAAACGCCTGATGTGGCTAGTGATCCTCTGGGGCGGCAGCGTGCTGGCCCTGGCCGCCGTTGGTATGTTCTTTCGTCTCCTGATGACGGCCGCCGGATTTAAATCCTGATTCTCTCCCTGATAACAACCGGGCAGCGCTGCACTGCCCGGTTGTGACAAATCCCAACGTTATCTAAACAAAAATGTAAAAAACATCGAAATGACAAAACAGAGATTGTCATTAACCCGATTAAAATATTGAATAGTCACCTGGCGAAATTATCGTCAATTCCGCAGCTAACGTACCAGAGGGTGCATGATGTTTAAGAAAGGGTTAACGGTGTTATTGCTGGCCAGCGCGCTTTTTTCCGGTCAGCTTCTCGCTACTAATCAGGGACATGAATATATTCAGGTGCAGGATGCCGATCACTTATTACGACACACGGCC
>NZ_SZWS01000047.1:60881-63693 GCF_005281245.1 Citrobacter sp. wls826 | reverse complement strand
GACAGCGATGAACTACGAATGACGGCGGAAGAATCCGCCGCCGATCTTCGCGAACACCATTACTGGCAAAAATCACGCAAACCCGATACACATCAGAGCTAACCGTTAGCTTTTACGCTTTGGCAACGTTTTCAGCAGTTCTTCAGGGCTGACGGAAGCCACCACGCTGCCCGGCAACGGCATCTTCAGAATGTGATGTTTCATCTTGCCGATCACGTGCATTTCGCACGGTCGGCAATCAAATCTCAGCGTCAGGACCTCATCGCCGTTAACCAGCTGCATCGGCGTGGCTTTCCAGCTTTTGATATTTCCTTTCGCCTGTTTCGGACACAGGTTAAACGCAAAACGCAGGCAATGTTTGGTGATCATCACCGGCACATCGCCCTTCTCTTCATGCGCCTCATAGGCGGCATCAATCAACTGCACGCCATAACGGTGATAAAACTCTCGCGCTTTATGGTTGTAGACGTTAGCCAGAAAACTCAGATGTGTTTGCGGGTAAACCGGCGCCGGCTGGGCAACCGGTTTACGGCGACCGCGCTGATAGTTTTGCAAACGAGTTGCATCCAGCATGTCGACCGCTTCACGTCGCAGCTGATTCAGTTGACCGTTCGGCACGAACAATGCTCCCGGCAGATTCACCTGAATATTACGGGCGTAATACAGCGTTTGTCCCAGTTTTGCCAGGCCATCCTGCAGGTTGCTCAACGCTTTTTCTGCATTGTTCGCTTCCTCAAACTGGCCGTCCAGCGTATGGGTGATACTCACCTCCTCCTCACTGGTGAGCGTCAGGATCAACTGTTCCTGCCAGCCGCCCAGCTCAATATCGACCGCGACGCGGCGTTCGCTGGAGGTTTTGGTCAACGCTTGCTGCCAGTTATGATCGAGATTGCGGTTCAGCGGATGGTTGGCGCGCACTTTGTGCAGGTCGGCGAGCATTTCATTCGGCCACACCCGATAACGATTGTGCCCCGTTTTTTCAACGGTGTTGGCGCGAAATCCGACGACCTCACGCTTGATTAACACGTTCAGACCATCCCCGTTGGCCAGCGGTTCTGTTACCTCAACATCGAGATGATCTTTTGCCACCTTCAGGACTTCGCCAACCGGCAGACCGATGAACTTTGGTGAGTCGAATGCGCCGATATCCCCTTTACGGGCATTCACAAAATAATCGGTGCTGCCGCGATGGAAGGTCTTTTCCGTGGATGGAGTAAAGAAATGTTCGGTACGCCCGGCTGAAGAACGTGCAAGATCGCCGCGCTCTTCAATAATGGCGTCCAGCATCTGACGATAATGCGCGGTAATATTCTTCACATAGCTCATGTCTTTATAGCGCCCTTCAATTTTGAAGGAGCGCACGCCTGCGTCAATCAACGCGCCGAGGTTGGCGGTCTGATCGTTATCTTTCATCGACAGCAGATGTTTTTCATAGGACACCACGCGCCCCTGATCGTCTTTCAGGGTATACGGCAGGCGACAAGCCTGAGAACAGTCACCGCGGTTAGCGCTACGTCCGGTTTGCGCATGTGAAATATAACACTGGCCTGAATAGGCGACGCACAGCGCACCGTGAATGAAAAATTCAATAGTCGCATCCGTAGCCTGATGAATGGCGTTTATCTGCTCAAGGCTCAGTTCGCGCGCGAGGACAATTTGGGTGAATCCGACGTCAGATAGAAACTTCGCCTTCTCGACGCTGCGAATATCACATTGGGTGCTGGCGTGCAGCTCAATGGGAGGAATATCCAGCTCCAGAATCCCCATATCCTGCACAATCAGGGCATCAACGCCGGTCTGATACAGATCGGTAATTAATCGCTGTGCGGGCTCCAGCTCATCATCATGCAAGATTGTATTTAGCGTCACAAAGATTTTCGCCCCGTAACGATGCGCAAACGGCACCAGTTCGGCGATATCTTTCAGGCTGTTACTGGCGTTATGACGCGCGCCAAAACCCGGTCCGCCAATGTAAACGGCGTCAGCGCCGTGCAAAATGGCTTCACGTGCAATGGCGGTATCCCGGGCCGGGCTTAACAATTCAAGGTGATGAGGCTGCTGGCGCATACAGTTGTTACCATCCACAAGTGGTAAAAATGGCGGCTATTGTAGTCACAAGCGCGGCTTTTCGGAATAGTTTTCCCGATTAACCGCGCGGGTAATGGATCAGGGAATGAAAGTGAACCGTTTGTTCGCTACTGTTACGGTAGCTATGCGCCCTGTCTCCCGCAAAACGCACCCCCTCGCCGGATTTAATGGTGCGCCACTGCCCCTCAATACACATATCCAGCAGCCCATTTATCACCACCACGTGCTCTATAACGCCGGTTTCATGCGGAGTCGATTCACTGAGTGCGCCAGGTGCCAGCTGTATCGAAAAATGATCGAAGCACAGCTGTGGGTCCCACGGAAACAATGGCGTGACGACCATCGCCTGCTGCTGGGGATCGAATGTTGGCGCGCCGTCTGACTCTGGCGGTGAAATAAACGTCGAGAATGGCACGTTCAGTCCGGTAGCAATTTTCCACAATGTCGCCACCGTTGGGCTGGATTCGTTGCGCTCAATCTGCCCCAACATGGCTTTTGACACGCCGGTTTCCTCCGCCAAACGTGACAGGCTCCATTCCCGCTGGTGACGTAGCGTGCGGAGCGTTGTGGCCAGATAGTAGGTTAAGTTTTCCATTTTTCGCCTTCCTGACTCTCCTTTCTCAAGGCTACAGCTTAGCACTTGTACGCTATAACGCACAGTGCTACATTGATTGACCGTTATAACGCACACGGAGTGACTATGCGCGCATTCTCCATCCCACTA
>NZ_SZWS01000047.1:55745-60789 GCF_005281245.1 Citrobacter sp. wls826 | reverse complement strand
CTGCCATTATCTGGCAAGCGGCCCTGGCCGCAGGTGCGACCACCGATCAAATCGCGGGCTGGATGACCGCGCTGGGGATTGCAATGGGCGTCAGTACGCTGGCGCTGACGTTATGGTATCGCGCTCCTGTGCTCACGGCCTGGTCAACACCTGGCGCCGCGCTGCTGGTTACGGGTCTGCACGGGGTATCGATTCAGGATTCTATCGGCGTTTTTATCGTAGCTAACGCGTTGATTGTGCTGTGCGGCATAACCGGATTGTTTGCCCGTCTGATGAAAATAATCCCCCACTCACTGGCATCAGCCATGCTGGCCGGGATCCTGCTGCGCTTTGGTCTGCAGGCCTTTAATAGCCTCAACAGTGAGCTTATTTTGTGCGGTAGTATGCTGGTGGCATGGCTGGTATTTAAAGTCACAGCCCCACGGTACGCGACGATCGCCGCGATGCTGGCGGGTATCGCTATCGCGCTAATAAAAGGTGACATTGTCACAAGCGGAGTGAATTTATCGCCGGTCATGCCTGCGTTTATTGCCCCACACTTTTCATTTGCCCACAGTATCAGCATTGCGCTACCGCTGTTTCTGGTTACCATGGCTTCGCAAAATGCCCCAGGTATTGCCACTATGAATGCGTCGGGCTATTCATTACCCGTTTCACCGCTCATTATCTTTACCGGCCTGCTGGCGCTGATGTTTTCGCCGTTTGGCGTCTACTCCATCTGCATTGCCGCCATAACCGCCGCAATTTGCCAAAGTCCCGAAGCGCATCCTGATGCCAAACGACGCTGGCTCGCCGCCGCCGCGGCTGGCGTCTTCTATCTTCTGGCTGGGGTGTTTGGCGGTTCATTCACAGGACTAATGGCGGCACTGCCCGTAAGCTGGATCCAGATGCTGGCCGGTCTGGCCTTGCTCGGGACGATTAGCGGTAGTTTGTATCAGGCGTTGCATAATGAAGCGGAACGCGACGCAGCCATCGTTACGTTTTTGGTCACGGCCAGTGGCCTGACGTTATTGGGGATTGGATCTGCATTCTGGGGGCTGGTCGTAGGCGGTATCTGCTACGCCGTGTTGACGTTATTTCGCCGCACGTAGCTGCGTTGGCGTTTTACCGGTTACCTGTTTAAACCGGTTACTAAAATGGCTTGCCGAACTGAATCCGCAGGTCATCGCAATATCTGACAAACTGCGTGAAGTGTAACAGACCAGATGCTGCGCCAGCGCCATACGACGTTGCATCACGTACTGATGCGGTGCCATATTCATCGACTGGCGAAACATTCTGGCAAAATGGAATTCGCTGAGCGCCGCCTCACTAGCCAGATCGTTCAGGGTGATTGGGTACGCCAGATGCGCGTCAATATAGGCCAGCACGTTACGCAAGGTGACGGGCGCGAGTCCCCCGGTGACGGTGGGCAGTCGCCATTGGACGTTGCTGTAATGCTGGATCAGATGCGTTAACAGTAGCGAAGATGCCGCGCTGAGCGTGAGGTGATTGGCCGGTTGCTGCCAGTCGTTATCAAGCAGAAACTGACGGTAAACCGCCGTGATCCCCGGGTCACTGCCAAACGTGTGCTCGTCCAGCGTGAAGCTATAGGGGCTTTTATCCCAGACTTTTTCACCCACTTCGCGTAGATGTTCGTCGGTACAATAGAGATGAACAAAGGAAAGATCGTCGCGGATATCCCAACTTGACTCGCTCTCTTTCGGCATCAGGCAAAAACGGTCCGGTCCGCCGCCATTCTTCCAGCCCCCCGCCGTTTTGTGGTAACTCTCGTAGCCATCCGCGATATATAAACTGAGCGTATGGTGATCGCAATACTGGGTGATGGTATCGCGCTTGTTTGACCAGGCCGCCAGTTGGATCCCTGAATGTAACGCAACCGATTCATGCAGCACGGCATTATGTTTGCGTAAGTTTTCAAAGGCATCGTAGGGCTGAGGCATACCATCACATTCAAAATAAGTTAGCAGGCTTTCAGTCTATAACAGCCACATATTGTTAACAGCTTCCTTTTCGCTTTTACGCTAAAAAAGCGCAAGATTTTGCAAGTCCGCCGCAAACCGATGAAAGCCTCCTGCCGCCAGACATGACACAGTGTGAACCTGAATCCAAAAAAGAGAGAGTTGTATGAACGCACTGTTGTACTGCCTGGTGGTGGTAATTTGGGGAACGACATGGATTGCGATTTATTTGCAGCAGGGCCCGGTTTCTGCGCCGGTTTCTATCTTTTGGCGCTTCGCCGTTGCCAGTTCGCTGATGATAGTGATCCTGCTGGTTAGCGGTAAATTACGCAAACTGTCTGGTCGCGATCATCTGTTTTGTCTGTTACAGGGTGGATGCGTTTTTTGCTTCAACTTCTGGTGTTTTTATACGGCTGCGGCCTGGATTAATACCGGCCTGGAGTCGGTGATTTTCTCAATGGCCGTCCTGTTCAATGCGGTCAATAGCTTCATCTTTTTTGGGCAAAAACCACCGCTGCGTTTCTATATAGCAGCCGGTCTTGGACTGACGGGCATTGTGACTCTGTTCTGGCAGGATTTGCTCAACAGCGGATTCAATCATTCCTTGCTGCTGGGTATCGGCTTAAGCGCCCTTGGAACCTTCGGTTTCTCATTGGGTAATATGATCAGCATGCGTCACCAGAAAAAAGGGCTGGAAGTGTTAACGACCAACAGTTGGGCCATGCTGTACGGCACGCTGTTGATCGCTGCCATTGCGCTGATGCGCGGGGACAATTTTACGCCACAGTGGACATTCAGCTATCTCAGCGCGCTGTTATATCTGGCTATTTTTGGCTCAGTGATTGCTTTCGGCGCTTATTTCACACTGGTAGGGCGCATTGGTCCCAGTAGGGCGGCATACAGCACCCTGCTTTTCCCGCTGGTTGCGCTAACGCTGTCAACATTGTATGAAGGATACGTCTGGCAAGTTAACGCTATTGCCGGATTAGTGTTGATTTTACTGGGGAATATGGTGATGTTTGCCCGACCAGAAGTGCTAATGGGTAAACTATTCTATCGACGCCGGGTGGCATAAAAAAAACGCACCATCCTGAGATGGTGCGTTGATTATTATTGTGGTTTTTTGTTCACGTCAAACATGGTGGCATCCGTCGCCATGTCATCAACAACTTTCTTCAACGTTTCGAATGTCATCGGCGTATTTTCGTTGCTCAGATCTTTACCTTCACCCTTACGTACAACTTTAATTACCGGTTTATTTGTCGCAGCATCAATCAACTCACCCTCGAAATAGAGGTTGGTATCCATGGTACGGTGACCCGTTGCCATTTGTGTTCCCGCAACGAGTAGCGCAACCGGGATCACTTCATAGAACTGCAGTCCTTCTTTGCTCGTTGCAACACCGGTAATCGCTCCGCGGAAAATCAGGCTACGTGGCCCAGGGGTAGTAACCAGGGGCTTACGCTTGCTGATGGCGGATTTCAACTGGGTATTGGTGTAGGTCAGCAGTTGATCAAGAACCTGCTGCCCTACCTGCGTGGTAGGTTTAGGAACCGGATAATACGTTACCGGGTTATATACAATGTTGTCATATTTGGATTCGTTGTAGCTCGGATCAACCCAACGGAGTACGGTTTGTCCCGATGCTGATTGTGTTTCCTTCAAATCAGAGTAATTTTTTAAAAACCCAGAATATTTATCCGGCGCAGTCACTTTTGACGCACAGCCGGATAATGCCAACAAGCCAGTAAGCACTGCAACTTTAAATAAAGTTTGAGTACGCATGAAACGATCCCTTTAGTTTTCGCAATGATGCTTAAAAAGGATAGCAAAACCGTTTCATTTTGGATGTACTAAAAATGGTAAACACTGCACAATTTTCTCTCTGCGCCCGGCACAAAAAATGCTGAGCGCAGAAAGAGTTAACCCAGGCGGGAGGTTCAGGCAGTTTTGCGTGCCAGCATTGTGGCAAAACGCAGTTTAATTCGATTACCGTTTTCATCCGTACGATGAAGTTCACCCACGTCTTCGTTATATTTCAGCAGATCCCATCCGCTGTAATAATTGCGCAATTCTCCGGTTTTAAACGCGAACGGGAAACCCACGGTACACGGAAAATCATCGGTATCCATCGCCGCGACGATTAAGTTATATCCGCCCGGTTTAGTGCAACGCTGCATATTTTCAATAAGGCCAGGGATAGTTTTGGCTTCAAGGAACATCAGCACAACGGTAGAAAGAATAAAATCATATTCGCCATCAAAGCGTAATGCGTTGAGATCCGCGACGTTCGCGTGCAGATTGGTCAGCCCTTCCGCCGCTTTGATACGCTCAAGGTTAGCGATGCTCATGGGATTTTTATCCCATGCTGTCACGTCATAACCGTTTGCCGCAAGGTACAGGCTGTTACGACCGTTACCGCAGCCCAGGTCTAACGTTTTACCTGGCTTAACAATTTTTGCCGCTTCAACAACATCGGAATGCGTACGAGTTAAATCGTATTTCTCAGTAAAGTAGTTTTCGTCGCAAAGGGTCATTATTTATCCTCAGATTTCAGTAATGCAGCACGCTCCGTGCGGATGAGCAGTTTCCCCTGCATCAGCAATGCAAACGTACGTACCAGTAATAATGCAATGATAAAATTGGTAAAAATAAACAGTGGGATCGACAGCGTATGAAAAAATCCTGACTCGCTACCGTGGCCCAGATGCAGCCCTGTTGTTGCCAGAGCCGACACGCCAAACGAGAAGCTCCAGAAAGACGCATTAAATGGCTGTGACAAATACCACGGCATGAGCCGCAGCATGAACAGCAGTTGCAGCAGACCATAGCCGAACAACATTTTGGCTAACGTATCGCCCTCGCCGCCGTTAACGCTAAGCCAGGCACTGCAGGCGACCAGCGCAGGCGCCAGTTGAATGCCAAGTGAAGTACGTAACACCGCAGGCAACTCGCCGCAGCTACGTAAACGTTGCAGAATCACCGGCTCCAGACTGAGCCAGGAAAAAACCCCGGCGCCTAAAAACACCAATCCTGCGTCGTTGAAACCCAGTGCGCCACAGGCCATTGCACTGATAAAGTTA
>NZ_SZWS01000047.1:45930-55694 GCF_005281245.1 Citrobacter sp. wls826 | reverse complement strand
GACCCGGCGTGGTGGCTTCCTCTGGATGCGATCCACGCCACAACCCTGCCGTTTGCCAGGCGGCGTAGGCCAGCTGTATCACCACGCCAATGCTGAACAACCCAATCGCCAGCGGTCGATACCACGGGACAAAACCAATCGCGACCAGCATCGTTGTGGCCGGAAACAGACTGACAAAGCTGCTCATCACCGGGTGACGAATTTCCGCCAATACGCTCTGCGGAAAACGCAGTAAACGGCTAAGAAAGGCCAGCGTCAGCAGCCCCCAAATGACCATTGCGAGGATCACTAAACCGTCGCCAATCAAGTGACTCACTGGCCACACCTGACTGGCATAACGCCACGCAAACCCCATCCCAATGATGCCCAGTACCATGCCAAAATAACCGGCCGGAAGATTGAGGACCCGCTCACTCTGCTTGTTCTTACTCATTTTGTTTATTTTTTAAAGTATATTTGAAATGCATTTTATGGAATTTCCGCTGATTTAGCCAGTGCGGAAAACTTTGCTACGTTTAACTAAGGTGCGCAACATGGAAATGAGCTATGACCAAATATCGTCTCAGCGATGAGTCTCGATCCTTTAGTTACCAGGATAATGGCAATAAAAAAAGCGTATTACTACGCCAAATCATTGCGCTCACTGATTTTAATGATGTCCAGGCCGGCACGCCCGGTGGCTGGATCGACAATGAAAGCGTGCTGTCACAAAGCGGTGATTGCTGGATTTACGATGAAAACGCGCTCGCATTTTCCGGCGCGACGATTACAGGAAACGCCCGCATTACTCAGGCAAGCGTGGTCAGAGATGGCGCGCAAATTAGCGATGACGTGTGGATTGACCGGGCTGAAATCAGTCATAACGCGCAAATACGTGACAACGTCACCATTCAGGATTCTGTGGTTCGCGGCGAGTGCCTTCTCTTTGGTGATGCGCGCGTGATGTGTGACTCTGAAATCATCGCCGCCAGGGGGCTAACCCGTGAAAACGACCAGCTCCTGCAAATTTATGATCGGGCTTTTGTCAGCCACTCACGAGTGGTGCATCAGGCGCAGATCTATGGCGATGCGAAAATCAACTATGCCTTTATTGAACATCGGGCGGAAGTTTTTGATTTCGCACAGGTGGAAGGTAATGAAGAGAACAATGTCTGGATTTGCGATTGCGCCAAAGTCTATGGATATGCGCGCGTCATCGCCGGGAGCGAAGAAGATGCCATACCTACCCTACGCTACAGCTCGCAGGTGGCGGAGCACGCGGTAGTTGAAGGTAACTGCGTGCTGAAACACCACGTGCTGGTCGGCGGTCATGCGCAATTACGCGGTGGACCGCTCCAGTTAGACGACCACATCCTGATTGAAGGCCACGTCTGCGTGCTGGGCGAAGTGCTGATCGAGCATCACATTGAGATAACCGGTCAGGCGCATATCCAGGCGTTTGATGGCGATGCCATTCACCTACGCGGACCGAAAGTGATTAACGGTGAACAGCGCATTACGCGCACGCCTATCGCAGGTTTATTCTGAAGAGCCATCAATGATGCGGGCGTAGAGATTCACATCATAGTAATCACCATTAAGGAATTCCGCCTGTTGCATACATCCTTCCAGTTGGAAGCCATTACGTAGCGCCACCTGGTTACTCTCAACGTTTTCTACGCGACATTTAATCACGAAGCGGCGAATCTCCTGACGCTGCGCATAATGATGAATTAAGGCCTGTAGCGCCTGGGACATGATGCCTTTACCCTGATGCTCCTCATCCAGCCAGTAGCCGATATAAGCCGATTTGTTCAGCGGTTCTATCTGGTTAAACGAGATAACCCCGACCACATTTTCTTGCGCAAAAATCAGGAACATTTTGGCGTAACCGCGCTGGTGCAACATCATATTGCCCTGCACATTCTTGCGGGTGTCCTCCTCAGAGGCAACAAACTGCGGCCAGTTCAGCGACTGCTGGAGCCAGCTTTTATTTTTAAGCACCAACTGATGCAGAGGCGTGACGTGTTGCTCTTCTACGGCACGCAGTTCCAGCGTGTCATTGATGGTAATCACTTCTGACATTTTCATTCCGTTATGATGGTTAAGCAGGCCACCCTGCTTATCAAATAAAAACAGGAAGGGCTCCCTTTTGGAAGCCCTTTTACACAGCAAGCGCCGTTTTACTTAGCTCTCACTGACACTCTCTTTTTGCAATATTTTGAGCAGATCTTCCTTCAGGTGGAGTTTCTGTTTCTTAAGGCGAACAATGTCCAAACTATACCCCCGACCATCCGAACCTTCCAGTCTGGAGATCTCATGATCAAGGCTGTTGTGTTTTTCGAATAAGGACAGAAAGCGAGGGTTCTCGGATTTCAGTCGGGAAATAAGGTCTCTGTATTCTGGAAACATACTTTCTCCCTGTTAGTGGAAAAGAACGTGTATAAGAAATACACACCTCCAGAGTACCCACTTGACTTACAGAAAAATGCGAACGGGATCGAGTAAATAGTGTACAGAATGGTTGTGAAGAGGATTACAGATACGGCTCCCCATTCGGAGAGCCGTAAAGGGAGTGATTAACGCATCTCGCGGTCGTCAACGTACTGACGTTTATCCGGCGCTGGCGGGAAGTACTGATACAGCCAGGTTTCACTGATGGCGTCGCCCTGACAACGCAGGAACATACGCATATCTACCGGATCGGTTGAGTCAGAGGTCGGATACCAGTCAAACTGAATGCGATAACCGTCGATAGGTTCCACGTAAAGGATCTCAATCTGTTTCGCTTCACCGCTGGAGAGCGTAATCACCGGTTCAATACCCTTCGGCGCGGCGGCTTTTAGATCGCCACCAACGAAATCAACAGCAAAACGTCGCGCCCATTTTTCCGGGTAGTGCTCGCCCGGCGCCCATCCTTCCGGGAAGCCGCCCATGCCTGTTCGGGTCGCCATCACGCGAGCCAGCGGTGAACGCACCGGCGGCTGAGCGCTCCAGTACAGGCGATATTTGAATTCCAGATCATCGCCCGCTTTGATCGACCTTTCAGGCTGCCAGAAGCAGACGACGTTATCCAGCGTTTCGCCGGTCGTCGGGATCTCCATCAGGCCGATAGTCCCCTTGCCCCACTGGTTACGCGGTTCGACCCACAGGCTCGGACGCTTGTTGTACCAGCCCATGATATCCTGGTAATGGGAGAAGTCGCGATCGAGCTGCAGCAAGCCAAACCCTTTCGGGTTGTTATCGGTATAGGCGTTGAACTGCAGTTTTTGCGGGTTGTTCAGCGGGCGGCAGATCCACTCGCCATTGCCCCGCCACATCGCCAGACGGTCGGAATCATGAATTTGCGGGTGAATGGTGTCGCACATCCGACGTTCGTTGTTGCCGCAGCTAAACATGCTGGTCATCGGTGCAATACCGAGCTGCTTGATGTCTTTGCGCGCATAGATGTGGTTTTGTACATCCATGATCACCTGCGTTTTCTCGCAGTGGATCACGAACTTAAATGCGCCGGTTACGCTGGGGCTGTCGAGAAGCGCATACACGGTAAAGGAGGTTGCGCCCGGTTTGACCGTTTCGAACCAGAAAGAGGTGAAATCAGGAAACTCTTCTTTACTGTCGGTGTAGGTATCTACCGCCAGACCGCGGGCCGATAAACCGTACTGATAGGTGTCATCCACGGCGCGGAAATAGCTGGCGCCCAGGAAAGAAACGATATCGCGACGGGCTAATTCTGGCGCTTTAAACACGCGGAACCCGGCGAACCCGAGGTCAGTCTGCCCTTTCAGCTGTTTGGTATCCACGCCCGCATCATTGTATTTAAACAGTTCCGGGCGGAAGTGGATTTCGCGCGCCATATGCGTGCTGCCATCAACCGAGAACATGCGTACGCGGCGACGGAAGCCCATTCCCACATGGAAGAACTGCGCATCAAGCTGACGATTTTCAACATTGTTCCACAGAGACTGCTCTGCGTCATATTGAATGCTGTTGTAGGCCTGCGGCGTCAGTTTGGCCAGCGTGTCAGGTAACGCGCGCGGTGCGCCGCCCCAGGGCTTCTGTGCTAAGTCATGGGCCATCGATTGCAGAACGGAAAAATCAAAACGTACGGTTTTTCCGTCTGCAATGTCAGACTCTGCCGCAAAGGCGGCGCTGGAAAAGAGTGATGCAATACCACTGGTTCCGCACACGGCGGCCATTGCCATTGAACCTTTAATAAATCGTCTGCGATTCATGCCTGAAAGTAAGTCCTTCTGGTCGTGTAAATGGTCCCGCGCCGGCCATAATCAGCGGCAAGAGAGTGCACATTTCTGACCGCTCACTCTAGACAAAATTCATTAATAATCCAATTGTTGGTCGCCGATTATCTGTACAAAATCGAAAATATTTTATGTCGATGGGAACAGACCGAATCCCATGTAAATTCAATTAAAGTAAACCACACCGCCGTTTACTTCGATCTTGCGCCTCCTGATACAGCGCAAACTCATCATAAACCGCACACCCCAGCGCCTGTTCAAACGCGTCGCGGCTGGAATTACCGTGGCTACGAGCCTGAGTTTCATTCCCCAAATTAGACTGGAAAATCCCCGCGGCGCTCACCGGTAAAAAATCTTCGTAGGTAATGGGCTGAGCAACCAGCCAGCCCCGCTCAATGAGCGGTTGCGGGTCGTCATCCGGGCGAATCGCCTGTCGATGCGCCTCGCCCGACGGCGTCAGCCGGTAGCGGAACCAGGCAAGCCCCTGCTGGCGCAGCAGAAATTCGCTGTCCGGGAATGCTTTGAACACCTCCTGCAAATGCAGTTGATGCGTCAGGTTGTCTTTTCCCGTTCCCGCTTTATTCAGCAATTCGTCGTACAACGCTCTGCCTTTCGGCGTCAGGGCCACGCCGCGCTGTTCGATTTCACCAAAACGCGCCGTGTGAGTGCCACGCATTTCACCGGCAAATAACACCGGCTCTTCCAGCGCTTTAAAACTGGTCTGGCGCAATAAAATGGGCACCTCGCGGCGCGGCGGCCCTTCAATCAGTATTTTGGGTTCAATGCCGCACTCCGGCATCATCGACTGAACCCGGTCGATATCCAGCGTACGCGGCGTCAGATGGTTGATATGACACCCAGGGAAACACACCACATCAGCAATCAGCCGGTGCTCATTGTGCAATGCGTGATAGGTCGCCTCATCGACCGTGGCATGCTGATGCCAGCGGAAAGTTTCCAGCGCTTCTTGCACAAACTCCTGCGCCTGCTCAGGCGTAAAACTGCCCTGCACATCAAACTCATCCAGCAGTTCGTGACAACGACGGGTGAAAATATCGCGTTTCGCGAGGATCTCCGCGGCTTTTTGCCGTAGCGCGGCGTTTTCGATTAATTCGAGCCGCAATAACGAGGTGAATACCCGAAACGGGTTGCGCGAAAGCGACGCATCGTCAATGGGACGAAACGCGGTGGAATGCACGGGAACACCGGCCTGGGAGAGATCGTAATAACTCACCGGATACATGCCCATAATGGCAAACATCCGGCGTAGCGTAGAAAGCTCCTGCGCAGTGCCCACCCGAATGGCGCCGTGGCGCTCAACGTTTAGCCGGGCCAGCTCATCTGCATTCGCCAGTTTTTCATGCAGCGTAGGATTATTTTCCAGTACCGCCAGATTCACATCAGCGACAAGTTCCAGCAACGTGCCATATTGCGGGACTTCCTGCTGGTACATTGCTGACATTGCCTGCGAAAATTGTTCCCGAATCTCATCTGCCGTGATGGTGTTCGCCATAATGTCATGCCTCCAGTGAATATTACCTGGAGTGTAGAAAACGCCGCTGACTCCGGTGGGAAGAATTTACAAAGTGTGACCCCGCGTAAATTTCCCACCCCTACAGACGGTGAACAGAACCTACTGGCGTGGTTTTAAATGACTTTCCAGCCAGGGCAACATCTGTTTTTTACGGCTGAGCATCCCCTCCACCTTACAGGGCTGCGGGATGTCTGACAGCGCTGGACCGGCAAACCACAGGCTGGTGTCGCCCAGATTGATATCGGTGAGCATCAGTACAACCAGCGCGGCATTCTTTTCCTCTGCATAGCGCGCCATTTCCAGACGGAGATCGTCCAGCACCGCATCCACCTGTTGCAGCGCATACAGTTCAAGCTGCGCCACACACACCGAATGTCCATGAATGGTGAAGGTTTTAATGTCTTTCTGCAGAAGCTCGCGAGCGCTCATGCCTTCCACGCTTGTTTTAGCAGACAGCAGGTCGCGACTAAACGCCTCGAGATCCACACCGGTTTTTTGGGCCAGGGCCTCCACCGCCAGGCGATCGTCAGAGGTGGTCGTTGGTGAGCGAAGCGTGACAGTGTCACTCAATGCAGCACCCAGCAATAAAACGGCCTCAGCGGCAGACAACTGGCTGCGCTCCTCTTCCGTCATCAGTTGCCATAACAGCGTCGCGCTACTGCCGACTGGCATCACCCATACTTCAGGTGGCAGACGAGTGACTAATCCACCGAGTCGGTGATGATCGATAATTCCCACGACGTTACTTTCTGCCAGCGATGCCGGCCCCTGGGCAGGCTCGGTGAAATCGACCAGCCACACATCACGATCGGTCAGTTCAAACGTCAGCCGTTCAGGCATCGTCAGCCCCGCATGCTCAAAGATAAATTGCGTTTCGCGGTTAGGTTCGCCCAGACGCCATGCCGTCGCCTGCTGGCCACGTAAAGTAAGCCAACGCGCCGTCATGGCGGCGGTACAAATGGCATCGCTATCGGGGTTAAGGTGCCCTATTACATCTATCATTAATCAGTGCCTTGTGAAGAGAATGGTTCAAAAGCAAACAATAACGAAAGTATATCGACTGGACGGATTCTCTTCCATGATCCCACCACCCGGTGGCGCTGTACAAAACATAAGCAAAATAAATCAGTTGTAAGTAAAATGGGATAAATGTTAATAATATTTTGCTATCAAGTTATCAAAATCGAACAACTTCACTTGTCACCGATACGACTCTGTTTTTAACATCGCTTATGGAAAAAAATGTTCTGTTCAATCAGCGCATTCGCTTGCGCCACCTTCATACTTTTGTCGCCGTTGCACAGCAGGGAACGTTGGGCCGCGCGGCTGAGACCCTTAACCTGAGCCAACCAGCCCTCTCCAAAACGCTGAATGAACTGGAGCAACTGACCGGTACCCGGCTCTTTGAGCGTGGTCGCCTTGGCGCACAATTAACGCTGCCCGGAGAACAGTTTCTTACCCACGCAGTCAGAGTGCTGGATGCGCTCAACACCGCCGGACAAGCCTTAAACCAGCGCGAAGAGTCACAGACGGATGTTGTACGGATTGGCGCCTTACCCACCGCGGCCCTGGGCATTCTGCCGGCGGTCATTGGCCCGTTCCATAAGCAGCAAATGGAGACCACGCTGCAGGTTGCCACCATGAGTAATCCCATGATCCTGGCGGGTTTAAAGTCAGGGGAAATTGATCTCGGCATTGGCCGTATGGCCGATCCGGAATTGATGGTTGGTCTGAACTACGAGCTGTTATTTCTGGAATCGCTCAAACTGGTCGTGCGCCCTAACCACCCGTTGTTGCAGGAAACCATTACGCTGAGTCGGGTGATGGAGTGGCCGGTGGTGGTTTCACCAAAAGGAACCGCCCCTCGCCAGCACGCAGAGGCGTTGTTGCAAAGTCAGGGCTGCAAAATGCCGCCGGGCTGTATTGAAACGCTGTCAGCATCGCTCTCCCGCCAACTGACGGTCGATTACGACTATGTGTGGTTTGTCCCTTCAGGCGCGGTTAGAGAAGATTTACGCCAGGCGACGCTGGTGTCGTTGCCGATACCCACCCACGGTGCGGGTGAACCCATCGGCATTCTTACCCGTGTCGATGTGCAGCTCTCTCAGGCCGCGCAGATCCTGATCGCCGCAATACGCAAAACCGTACCGTTTTGATGCCAAAAATTAAGGGACCATCAGGTCCCTTAATTGATTTTATTGTTAAAACGTTTCCCAGTTATCGCCACTGGCAGTTGCCGCCTGCGGGCGTGAATGGTCAGGCTTTGTCGTCACAGGCGCGCGTTTAATAGCACTTGTCCCTGTTAAACGGAATGTGCCAACAGCTTCCGTTAAGCGCGCCGCCTGCTCTTCCAGCGATTCCGCAGCGGCAGAGGCTTCTTCAACCAGCGAGGCATTTTGCTGTGTTACCTTATCCATTTCTGAAATTGCCTGACTCACCTGGACGATACCCCGGCTCTGCTCATCAGAGGCCGCTGCAATTTCCAGCATAATGTCGGTGACGCGTTTTACCGCATCGACAATATCCGTCATCGTATTGCCCGCAGCGACCACTTCTCCGGAGCCCTGGTCAATCAGTCGGACTGATTCGCTGATCAATCCCTCAATCTCTTTTGCCGCCTGAGCGCTGCGGCTTGCCAGCGTGCGCACCTCACTGGCAACCACGGCAAATCCACGGCCCTGCTCTCCAGCCCGCGCCGCTTCAACCGCTGCGTTCAGCGCCAGAATATTGGTCTGGAAAGCAATGCTGTTAATCACGGCTGTGATTTCGGAGATTTTCTTTGAACTCGTTGAGATATTGCCCATGGTTTTGACCACGCCAGAAACCATCTGACCGCCCCGACTGGCCTTACCGGAGGCATCTTCTGCCAGCTTGCTCGCATGATGCGCGTTATCGGCGTTTTGCTTCACCGTCGCAGTCAACTCTTCCATGCTGGCCGCCGTTTGTTCAATCGCCGCAGCCTGTTGTTCGGTACGTGAAGACAGATCGGTGTTCCCCGCCGAAATCTCACTGGTACCGCGATAAATCTCTTCCGCGCCCTGACGCACCGTGCCTACCGTTGTCCCCAGCGAACGTTGCATTGTTTGCAGATGGCGGCTCAGGCGACCAATTTCGCTGCGCCCGGTCGGTTCCTCCGGCATGGTCAGATCCCCCGCTGAAATTTGCTCAATGCGCTGGGCGGCACGCAACAGAGGATGAATGACGGTACGACGCAGAACAATGAACGTCATCACGGTCAGCGCCAGCGCAAGAACAAATGCGCCCAGCATAAAAGCCATACCAAGCTGTGTACGCTGATGCGCCTGTTCGCTTAACTGATTCGCCCTGGTGGTACGAATGTCGATCGCCTTTAACAGCACCTTGTTGTAAGCAGAGTCCAGCGGTCTGGCCTGTTCATTTTCATGGTTGATGATCGCCTCAAACATGCCGTTTTTAGCGTACTTCAGCATCGGCTGTAAGCCGTCGGTATAGGCTTTGAAGCTGGCGCTCAGTTCAGCGTCTAACGCTTCATCGGCAGACGTTTTTACCGCGCGTGACATATAAGCATTGAAACCGTCCTGCGATTGCTTAATCCATTTTTCTGCCTCGGCGATATTGGCCTTCATGTCATCCATTTCGGCAATACGGCTCGCCGCGCCGGCGTGGATCATGTTGATACGCGCTGTACGCAAGTGGTTAGAGCTGTTAGATAACCCCATCCTGACCTGAATCTCATCGGTCACGTCACGCTGATCGCGATCGGCCTGCATAAGAAAATAGCTTGCCAGCCCGGAACTTAAGGCGAACAGCAGAAGGATGCCACCGAGAATGGAGGAAAACAGCGGAACTAGCCGGATTTGATGCAGAAAGCCCAGTTTATGCTGGGCTTGCATCGATGTAGTGTTGTCCATGACCGTCGACTCTCTTGTAGGGTTTATGCGTGAAAACACGCCCGTTAGATAGTCATCGGCAATCCGGGAAGTTTACTTACCGTGAAAAGCGCCGGATTCGTC
>NZ_SZWS01000047.1:34090-45848 GCF_005281245.1 Citrobacter sp. wls826 | reverse complement strand
AGCGGAGAAATCCGCTGGCCAATGAATTAGTTATCGCCAAAGTGGATAACGGTACGGATGGATTTACCCTGATGCATTAAATCGAACGCGTCGTTAATCTGCTCCAGCGGTAAACGGTGGGTAATAAACGGATCCAACTGAATTTTCCCGCTCATCGCATCTTCAACCATACCAGGAAGCTGAGTACGCCCCTTCACGCCGCCAAACGCGGAACCGCGCCAGACACGCCCGGTAACTAACTGGAACGGGCGTGTTTTGATCTCTTGTCCGGCTCCTGCCACGCCAATAATGATGCTTTCGCCCCATCCTTTATGGCAGCATTCCAGCGCCGCGCGCATCACGTTAACGTTACCGATACATTCGAAACTAAAGTCCACGCCGCCATCGGTAAGCTCGACAATCACATCCTGAATCGGTTTGTCGTAATCCTTCGGATTGATGAAATCGGTCGCGCCCATTTCACCTGCCAGCGTAAATTTTTCCGGATTGGTATCAACGGCCAGAATACGCCCGGCTTTCGCCTGCGCCGCGCCCTGAATCACCGCCAGGCCAATACCACCCAGACCAAATACGGCGACGGTATCGCCTTCTTTCACTTTTGCGGTGTTATGGACCGCTCCGATACCGGTGGTCACGCCACACCCCAGCAGACACACTTTGTCCAGCGGAGCCTGCGGGTTAACCTTCGCCAGAGAGATCTCCGCGCAAACGGTGTATTCGCTGAAGGTGCTGGTGCCCATATAGTGATAAATCGGCTCGCCGTTATACGAGAAACGGGTTGTGCCATCCGGCATCAGACCTTTGCCCTGGGTCGCACGTACGGCCTGACACAGGTTAGTTTTACCCGATTTACAGAACTTACACTCGCCACATTCTGCGGTGTATAGCGGGATCACATGATCGCCCGGTTTCAGGCTGGTAACGCCTTCACCCACTTCAACCACAATGCCGCCACCTTCATGGCCGAGCACCGCCGGGAAAACCCCTTCCGGATCGTCGCCTGAGAGCGTAAAAGCATCAGTATGGCACACGCCTGTGTGGGTAATTTTAACCAGCACTTCACCTTTCTTTGGCGGTGCGACATCGATTTCGACAATTTTTAACGGTTGGCCGGGGCCGAATGCAACTGCTGCACGTGATTTCATTTGTCTCTTCCCATTATTGCGAGGTGATGGTGTTATTTTAGATAAGCACGCAGAAGATGGCCGATTTCAGCCATGCGCACGGCACGCTGGTCTGGGGTTGTTTCCCCGCTGACCAGTTCGTCTTTCAGGTGGATCTCAACCATTTCGCCCATCAGGCCATTGGATGCGCCGCGCACGGCGGCAATTTGTTGCAGGATAGCCAAACACGGCTCGCCGGACTCCAGCGCGCGCTCAAGCGCATCAACCTGACCGCGAATACGGCGTACACGGGTGAGAATGCGTTTTTTATCTTCGGGTGAATGCGGCATACGCCCTCCAAATACTATAGGGGGGTATACTATCAGTCTTTTTAACTAATTGTAAAATAAATAACTTGTTATTCTTTAATGAGTTGCACAAACAGCACATTTAGATATATGTGGACATATCACCGTGTAAAGCGGTTTTAGAGCCGCAACACCGAGCGCTTTGTCGATGTATTCTGCATAGCTGAACAGTCCGGATTTTTTCTGGAGCAGCGTAACTGGTTTGTCACTCGCAAAGAACAGTCAGTTGAAGACTCATGTAATTATGAACAATACGAATACCCCCGACTACAAACCGGGGGTTTCTATTTTTTAATACGCTATATATAGTAATTAGTTACTTATTCCGTAACTGCACACTCTGGCACGCGAATTTCCTTAATGAGCCTGGAAAAACTTTTTAACGAACACATTCCCTGACTATTTTTCTCTTCACATGCAATTAATTTTAAATCAACTTTGCCGGCAGGTTTTTCTAACGACAACGGTTGTATATCCCTCATATCTCTCAGCGTCTGATAAACAAATGAAACCTGAACCCAATCCGTATTATCACTGGTTCTTTTCCACTTTTCGAATACAAGCTCCCCACCAGGAGGGGTATTATCGGGTTGACCGGGCAGCGACCAGTTAAGATCTAAAGCCCCGCTTAAATTTGCAAGATTGGTATCATGACCAGCAATAAACAACAGAGATACGGGTAATTTTATGCCATACCTGTTTTCTGTTGTACCATTTGTCAATAATGCAGTCTCTATCATATCGAGTAATGGTGTGGCCCTACTACGGGCAACTTCTGGAGTTCTTTGCAAAAGATCAAACTGAGCGTTATGCAGACTTAACAAATCTCTCCATTCTTTTTCTCCCGTAATACGCCCCCAGGCTACCTGTGGCATTCCCTGGGCCTCTTGCAACAGAAATATCTCAGTCAGCGTGGAAGAAAGACTCCAGGCACCAGGTAATGATACATTGTCAGGAGTTACCTTAAGTTCAGACGGTAAAGCCTCTGGTAATGTGCATTTCGTAGACTTTTCTGTAGTCTTACATGTCTCCGATTGTGAGAAATTTAAAACATTTTCCAGGGTCCGAAATGAAGATTGATAGCGTTGGGTATACAGTTCAATATTTCCTCCGGCCCGTTCCAGAATAGCGTTTTTAACCTTCAATGTGTTAAACGAACATGTCCCCATTTTTACTGGATTAAAAAGAGGATCAGTTTTTTCTTCATCCTTCTGATAATGCACTTGAATTTGACATTTTGGTGCTAACCCAGCCTGAAACGCCTCACCCGTTTTACGGGTGCGTTGATCCGTGTCTGCAATAACAGCAACCTGCCCTGGAGATGGGCACGTTTGATTATTCAACAGACCTTTGCTTG
Organism: Citrobacter sp. wls826; assembly: GCF_005281245.1. Classification (NCBI taxonomy): domain Bacteria; kingdom Pseudomonadati; phylum Pseudomonadota; class Gammaproteobacteria; order Enterobacterales; family Enterobacteriaceae; genus Citrobacter; species Citrobacter sp. wls826. The sequence goes on along the minus strand of NZ_SZWS01000047.1, from coordinate 43,020 downwards.
TGAACCATAAACGTTGATACTGACCTAATTCAGAAACAAGTTCTCCCCCACGAGGCGTTAGCCATCCTAACGGCACATCCCATTGTGGCCATTGATCGGGTGTAACATCTTTCATTATTGGAGTGAACTTCGTAGGTGCTCTTACTCCATGACGGCTCACTATCACAACCCGCTCAAGTTTCATACCGTTCGGCTCTTCAGCATGTATTGAGAAAGAACCGCATAAGAGAGAAAAAAATAATAAACGAATGATGAATGTACTCATTACCAGCACCACCTTTTCGTAAGTGAAAAACAAACAACTCGTATAAGCCAGTTCGATAACTGGTTCTATCAGATAGAAATAATCCTACTCCTGAGTTCACAACAATCCAACTTTTTGAATATCAACTTTGTATCTTATCGAAGTATTAAAGGAGCGCTAATTTAGCCGCGCTGGAAAGGTATCCAAGGTTATGGAATCGTTGGCAATTTACAACGTCCTGTCATTGAAAGGATAATTGATCCGGTATAAATAAGGTGGGCGGAAGCCTTGTTTGGCTATCAATTTACCCGCAGCAAATCACTGTATCTCGTTGTATAACGTGGTGAAAGCATGTCTCGCTTCATCGCCCACGGCTGCTGTATCCCTTGCCCGGCAAAGTAGAGCGTTCCTTTCCCCTGTTCAGCATTAAGAGTATCCAGTAGGTCCATCAATTTATCGCTGTTACGCCGCGGGGCGTTATTATCAAAAAGATTCAGCTGTGCAACGCCAGAGCTAAAAAAATCCCCCAGCATAACGCCCGCTTTTTGATAACGTAGCCCCTCTCGCCAAACGGCGTCCAGGCTGCGCGTGGCTGCTGTAATAATGTCCCGGCTATCCTGAGTTGGCGTCAGCAGTTTTATCGATGCGCTGTTACCGTAATAAGGTTCATTCAGGGCAAACGGACTGGTTTTGATAAACGTAGAGATAAACCGGCAGTACTGGTGTTCTCTGCGCAGCTTTTCCGCAGCACGTGAAGCATAGGTGCAAATGGCCTCTCTCATGGCGTTGTAATCCGTGAGTTTTTCACCAAACGATCTTGAGCAGATAATTTCCTGCTTATCCGGCGCAAATTCTTCCAGCGCCAGACAAGGCTCACCGCGCAATTCCCGGACGGTTCGCTCAAGCACGACGCTGAAATGTTTACGAATGAAGCGAATATCGGTATCCGCCAGGTCGAGAACCGTTTTAATGCCCATGACGTCCAGTTTCTTGCCGATACGGCGTCCGATGCCCCAGACTTCATCAACCGGGAGTGCTGCCATCAGCTTACGCTGGCGTTCAATATTTGAGAGATCCACGACTCCGCCCGTCTGTTCCTGCCACTTTTTGGCCGCATGGTTCGCCAGTTTGGCCAGGGTTTTGGTCTGAGCGATGCCGACCCCAACCGTGAGACGTGTTTTCTGCAAAATGGTTGCTCTGATTTCCTGACCAAAATCCGTAAGATCCCTGCAGTTTCGCACGCCCGTTAAATCACAAAAGGCTTCATCAATACTGTATATCTCCACGCGTGGCGACAACTCCTCCAGAATCGACATCACCCTGCTGCTCATATCCGCATACAGTTCGTAGTTCGAACTAAAACAGAACACGCCATAGCGCCTGAACAGATCTTTCTGTTTGAAGTACGGAGCGCCCATATTAACGCCAAGCGCCTTTGCCTCTACGCTGCTGGCAATAACGCAACCATCGTTATTTGAAAGAACGACAACGGGCTTCCCTTTCAGATCAGGCCGGAATGCCGACTCACAGCTGGCATAAAACGCGTTAACATCCACCAGTGCAAACATCATCATCCCGCAGCTTTAATGATAAATGTCACCACGCCAAATATATCCAGCGTGTCCTCGCTGCTAATCATGATCGGCGCGTAGGCGCTGTTCTCTGGCTTCAGCATCACCACCGGATGTAATTGCAGGCGTTTAACGGTGAATTCGCCCTCAACGGCGGCAATAACGATGTCTCCATGGGCAGGTTTTCTGGCGCTGTCGACAATCAGTAAATCCCCCTCGCCGATCCCTGCTCCCCTCATAGAGTCGCCAGATGATTTAACAAAATAGGTTGCGCTGGGATGCCGTACCAGCAGGTCATTGAGGTCGATACGTTTCTCAACGTAGTCCTGTGCAGGAGATGGAAAACCGCAGGGCACAAGATCGCTAAATAACGGAAAGTGTTTAATTTCGCGGCGTTCCGCAGGCTGGAAAAACAACATAATAATCTGCCTCTCATTTACTGTATTTATATACAGTAGTTTTAATAAGAGCAGCAATCAAGTAGCGAGTGTGATGAACTGGACGTTGTTTAACCATCTTGTCGGTAAGTTTTTATGATGTCTGGAAAAATAATCGGCTAAAAAAATACCCCGCATTTGCGGGGCATTACATCAGGAGCGTTTTCGCGGCATCATGCGTAGCAGCGTATTGTCCTTCCAGAAATAGTGGTGCATCAGGGCCGCAGCGGCATGCAGAGCAATAACAAAATAGCCCAGATTTGCCAGCGTCACGTGCCAGGACTTCAGCATATCCACTACATCAAAATTGGCCTCTGCCGCATGCGGCATAACGATGCCGAATGCAATCCACGGGTTACCCCGGTTGTACATCATCACCAGTCCAATAATCGGCAGAACAATAAACAGCAGATAGATAACCAGATGCCCCAGATGCGCCATTCCGGTCATCATCGGCTTCGGTTTTGGCACAATCGGCGGTGCCGGATATTTTAGCCTGACCAGCAGACGCGCCACCATCAGCGTTAAAATAGTGATGCCACAGGATACGTGCACCATGTTAAATAAGGGACGATAGCTGCGCGGGAAAAATCCGCGAAACTCCATAGCGCTGTAGGCCACAATGACCAACAAAAAGACCAGCCAGTGAATGCCAATTTGCAGGCCAGAATACTTATTCCCCATAACACTTCCTGAATAAAAACAATAATGCGTCACCATAACGGGCTTTTGTTAAAAATTCATTAACTTTTGCTCACCCGGCTTATTCTTATGGATCGCCAGCAAAGTGTGAGAATTGCGCCGGGTGGCGTACAGGCTCACCCGGCGAAAACTTAGGACTGCAGATACACCACCTGCGTTTGCAGATATTCGTTCAGACCGTGTTTACCGTCAGCCCCGCCAATCCCGGACTTGCGCCAGCCAGCATGAAAGCCCTGCATCGCCTCGAAGTTTTCACGATTAATATAGGTTTCGCCAAACTTCAGCCCTTTGATCGCCTTCATCGCCGTATTCAGATTCTGCGTATAGATCGATGAGGTCAGACCGTAATCGCTGTCATTGGCCATCGTCAGCGCCTGTTCCAGCGTATCAAACGCTACCACCGGCAGCACCGGACCAAACGTCTCCTCGTGCATAATCGCCATCTCCTGGCGCACGTCTAACAGTAACGTCGGAGGATAGTAATACCCTTTGCCGGAAACGGCCTTACCGCCCAGCACCACTCTGGCGCCTTCCTGCACCGCTCGTGCAACTTTCTGTTCTACACGCTCCAGCGCAGCGGCGTTAATCAGCGGCCCCATTGCAATATCATTGCGCTCAGCCGGATTGCCAAACTGCACGGCTTTCATCGCCTCACCCAGACGATTGACGAATTGGTCATAAATACCTTTCTGAACGTACACGCGCTCGGCACAGTTGCATACCTGTCCGGTGTTGATCACCCGCGAGTCAACAATTGCCTTTACGGCCAGTTCAAGATCGGCATCATCCATCACGATAGCCGGGGCCTTGCCGCCCAACTCCAGACAAACTTTGGTGATATTTTTAGCCGCCGCAGCCATAATTTTCTCACCCGCCCCGACGCTACCGGTCATGCTCACCATGGCCACCTTCGGGTTTGCGGCCAGCGCCTGACCGACCGTTTCACCACGTCCCAGCACCAGATTAAATACGCCGCGCGGCAAGCCAATATCATCAACAATTTTGGCAAAGGCGATGGCGTTATTCGGTGTAAATTCACTCGGCTTAATGACAATGGTATTACCCGTCAACAGTGCGGGAGCCAGTTTGCGGGCAATCAGGAAAAATGGAAAGTTCCACGGCAGAATGCCCGTAGTCACGCCCAAAGCGCGCTTAAACAGCAGAATATTCTCACCCGGACGATCGCTTTGCAGGATCTCGCCTTCATAGCGACGCGCCCACTCCGCCATGTAATCGATATAGTCGGCGGTAAACGAGACTTCGACCTCAGCCAGTTGCTGTATTTTTCCACCCTCCGCCACAATCAGCGCGCTGATTTCACTGGCTCGCTGACGGATACCCGCAGAAATTTTGCGTAACCAGTTCGCCCGTTCAATGGCGGGCAGCGCTTCCCATTGCGGCTGAGCGCGCTGTGCAGCATCGATCGCTTTACACGCATCCTCGGCACGTCCATCGGGAATACGCGAGATCACCTCTTCCGTGGCCGGATTGACGACATCAATCCAGGCATCATCGTGCCAGGTCACAAACTGCCCATCGATATACATAGGATGTTGTACGGGTACTGACATGCGGCTCTCCTGTGATTGATTTGTTTTTAACAAGTAAAACTATTGTTAATTAATATCAATCATGCAGGTCGTATTATGGCTGGAGTGGCTGTTCTGTGAGCGGCTTCATAAAAGCGTCTGGCAAAGTGATGATGAAGGGAAAAAACAGGTGTGATTTTTGCCCGTTTGCCGCAAAACGCCGACAAACGGGCAACAGGAATTACAGAGAGCGGCTCTCCAGTAAGTCAGTCAGCACGATGTCATTTTGCAACTGCTGCCAGGCTTGCTCAACGTTCTGAGGAATATCAACATGGGCGATAAAATCGCGGCCGCACGGCCCATAACCGGTGGCATCATCACGCAGGCGAGGAAGCTCACCGGTTATGAGAGACAGATAGCGATCCACTGACCACAAACCTTCTGCTGCTAGCACAAAATCCACGCCGTCTTGCTGTTGGGCCAGCTCAGGGATGAATCCAGGGAAACTCAACCAGCGCGGCGCATGCGGCTCATCGCGGGTTACACGCTGAAAGGTTGCCATCGTGCGACGTTGCATAGTGGGATCCTGTACCACAATGACGGTATGAATACTTTCCGTCGCCTGATTCAATAATGCACAGCTAAAACGGGCATTCTCACCGCAGTTTGTTGACTGGTCTTCCACCCAAATCTTCTCACCTGGGATTTGCCAGAACTGATGTGCGATATCGGCAAGGATCGCCGCTTCCGCGCGCCCGGTGGTACGAATGATGCTGTAACGAGGATGCTCTGCAATCGCGTCATACAGAAATCGTGTGGAGTGACCGATGCCACCGCTAATCAACAAGGGAACCTGTTGCTCTTTCGCGATCCGGCAGGCGGCGTCGATGGTCGGAATAACCGCGTTCCCTGCCAGAATCACGCAATCTGACTGAACGGTGATATTCCCCGTAAAATCATTCTGCGCCAACCATCGCCCTACGGTATTGATCGCCGCAAGCGTGGTTGCGGAAAGTGTCGGAAACTGGCTCATACTCATGACTCCTGATCTTAATACTTTATCGGGTTGCATACCGGGCGGTGACGTCACCTTACCCGGTATGCTGTCTGGTACCGATTCATCCCGAAATCTGCTCCATCGCCTGCAAAATACGTTTATCGGAAATCGGATACGGCGTACCAAGCTGCTGGGCAAAATAGCTGACGCGCAGCTCTTCTATCATCCAGCGGATCTCTTTGACATCGTCATCTTCACGGCGCGCGGGAGGCAGTTTATTGAACCACTGCTGCCAGGCCTGCTGCACGCTATCCACTTTCAGCATCTGCGCACGGTCACGATGCGGGTCGATAGCCAGTTTTTCCAGACGCTTTTCGATAGCCTGCAAATAACGCAGCGTATCGCCCAGACGCTTGAAACCATTGCCGGTAACAAATCCACGGTACACCAGCCCGCCCATCTGCGATTTGATATCCGCAAGCCCCAGCGCCATGGTCATATCCACGCGCCCTTTCAGACGTTTGTTGATATTAAACACCGCGGTCAGGATCTGTTCGACCTGTTTAGCAATATCCACCACCGTATCGTTCAGTTCAGCCCGCACTTTTTCATGCAGCGCCGCAAAGCCTTCTTCGGTCCACACCGGCCCACCGTTGGCGTCGATCAGTTGATCCACACCACAGGATATACAGTCGTCAATCAAATCCAGCACTTTACCGTACGGGTTAAAATACAGCCCCAGCTTGGCTTTGTTGGGCAGTTTCTCATGCAAATATTTGATTGGTGAAGGAATATTCAGTAACAACAGGCGGCGTAAACCGCACCACATCGCCTGCTGTTGCTCCAGCGGGTTATCAAACAGTTTGATGGCAACGCTGTCACGCTCATCCACCAGCGCTGGCCAGGCTTTTACCTTATAGTTACCGCGTTTTTGCTCGTAACTCTCCGGAAGCTGACCGAAGCTCCAGATGTGCAACCCGCTCTGTTCGATACCGTCATCCGCCACCGCAGACAATGTTTCCTGCACTTTACCCTTCAGTGCGTCTTTCAGATCCTGCAGCGAACGTCCTTCCTGCAGCTTTTTGTTCTTATCATCCACTACCCGGAAGGTGATTTTTAGGTGATCGGGCACCTGATCCCAATGCCAGTCTTCACGGTCAACGGTCACGCCGGTCATGCGGCGCAGTTCACGCTCCAGCGAGTCCAGCAGCGGCAGTTCCAGCGGCGTGACGCGACCTAAAAACGCTTCCGCATAGTTCGGCGCGGGCACAAAGTTGCGTCGCACCGGTTTCGGCAGAGACTTAATCAGGGCGATAACCAGTTCACGGCGCAGCCCCGGAATTTGCCATTCGAAACCGCTCTCTTCGATCTGATTGAGCAGCGGGAGCGGAATATGTACGGTCACACCGTCCGCATCGGCTCCGGGTTCGAACTGGTAACTTAACCGTAGTTTGAGATTGCCCTGATGCCAGAAGTTCGGGTAATCCAGCTTACTGATTTTTTCCGCACCCTCTTTGATGAGCATGCTCTTTTCAAAGTTGAGCAGATCCGGCGTTTCACGGCTGATCTTTTTCCACCAGATGTCAAAGTGACGCGCGGAGACTACATCATGGCTGATGCGTTGGTCGTAAAACTCAAATAGCGTCTCATCATCAACCAGAATGTCGCGACGGCGCGATTTGTGCTCTAACTCTTCCACCTCAGCGCGTAACTTCAAATTGTCACGGAAAAACGCATGGCGCGTTTGCCAGTCGCCTTCCACCAGCGCATGGCGGATGAACAGTTCACGCGACAACGCGGGATCGATCTGGCTGTAGTTCACCTTACGGGCTGCAACAATCGGTAAACCGTAGACGGTAACCTTTTCTGTTGCCATCACTGCGCCCTGCGCACGTTCCCAGTGCGGTTCACTGTATGAACGTTTGATCAGATGCTGGGCAACCGGTTCGACCCACTCAGGATCGATGCGTGCAGCAATACGTCCCCACAGGCGGCTGGTTTCCACCAGCTCCGCTACCATCGTCCACTTCGGCGGTTTTTTAAATAGACCAGAGCCTGGGAAGATCGAGAAGCGAGCGTTACGCGCCCCGGTAAATTCCTGTTTATCGGCATCTTTCATCCCGATATGTGACAGTAAACCGGTCAGCAACGCGACGTGGATCTCTCTGTATTCAGCGGGTTCGCTGTTAACAGGAATCCCTAACTCTTTCACCACCTGACGCAGTTGCGTGTAGATATCCTGCCATTCACGCACGCGCAGGTAGTTCAGAAAATCAAGTTTGCACTGACGACGGAACTGGTTTGACGACAGCGCTTTCTGCTGCTCGCCGAGATAGTTCCACAGATTCACAAATGCGAGGAAATCAGACTCTTTGTCGTGGAAACGGCGATGCTTCTCGTCGGAGGCCTGCTGCTTGTCCATCGGGCGCTCGCGCGGATCCTGAATAGACAGCGCCGAGGTGATAATCATCGCCTCACGTACGCAGCCATGTTTTTGCGCTTCCAGCACCATGCGAGCCAGGCGTGGATCCACCGGCAGTTGCGAGAGCTGACGGCCCAATGGCGTCAGTTTGTAAGCGGTTGCCTGTTCGTCGGTGGTTATCGCCCCCAGTTCTTCGAGCAGGCGTACACCGTCCTGAATGTTACGTTTATCCGGCGCTTCAACAAACGGAAACGCCGCGATATCGCCCAGCCCCAAGGCAGTCATCTGCAAAATAACGGACGCCAGGTTGGTACGCAGAATCTCCGGGTCGGTAAACTCCGGGCGCGACAGGAAATCGTCTTCGGAATACAGACGAATACAGATCCCCTCCGAAACACGACCGCAACGGCCTTTACGCTGGTTGGCAGAGGCCTGCGACACCGGTTCAATCGGCAAGCGCTGAACTTTGGTGCGGTAACTGTAACGGCTGATACGCGCAGTACCCGGATCAATCACATACTTGATCCCCGGAACGGTCAGCGAGGTTTCCGCCACGTTGGTCGCCAGCACGATACGGCGACCGCTGTGCGACTGGAACACACGGTTCTGCTCGCTGTTGGAAAGACGCGCATAAAGCGGTAGCACTTCGGTATGGCGCAAATCCAGCTTATTCAGCGCATCGGCGGTATCGCGGATTTCGCGCTCGCCGCTCATGAAGATCAAAATGTCGCCCTGACTTTCACGGCCTAACTCATCTACGGCATCAAAAATTGCCTGCAATTGGTCACGCTCGGTGTCATCTGCGTCTTCAACAATTGGACGATAGCGAACTTCCACCGGATAGGTTCGACCAGAGACTTCGATAATCGGGGCATTATTGAAATGCTTTGAAAAACGCTCCGGATCGATGGTCGCCGAAGTGATGATAATTTTTAGATCCGGACGGCGCGGCAGAAGCTCTTTCAGATAGCCGAGCAGAAAATCGATATTCAGGCTGCGCTCATGCGCTTCATCGATGATGATGGTGT
>NZ_SZWS01000047.1:31538-34027 GCF_005281245.1 Citrobacter sp. wls826 | reverse complement strand
TCTGGCGGGTAATTTGGCGTAGAAGATCAGGTCACCCTGTTTCGCCTCGCCTATACATGATCGCTAAAACGGACTTTATAACCGATACAACCGCCCGGCTCGGTTTGCAGCTCTTCTGCAATACGGTTCGCCACGGTACGCGCCGCCAGACGACGCGGCTGGGTATGGCCGATCAGCCCTTTTACCCCGCGCCCGAGCTCCATACAGATTTTGGGTAACTGAGTGGTTTTCCCTGATCCCGTTTCCCCAGCGACAATCACCACCTGGTTATCGCGGATCGCTTCCAGAATATCCTGTTTTTTCTGACTGACGGGCAGGTTTTCCGGGTAGCTGATGACCGGACGCGCGGCTTCACGCAGCACAACTTTACCTGCAGCGTGATCAATCTCTTTTGCCATCTCCTGGTAAATGGCCTGTTGTGCATCAGGATTTTTAACCTTCTTCACGCCATGCAGGCGGCGGGCAAAACGCTGTCTGTCACGCAGCATCAGTGAATCCAGCTGTTGCTGCAACATGTTGAAGGTTAATTTTTGTTGTTCTGTCATAGCGTTAAAAGGCAGTGCTCTGCCGGGTTAAATCTCTTTTAGATGATAGGTATAGAGTACCACATCAGCGCTTTTCATGTGTTGTTCAATAATTTCGAACATAGGATTCGATATATTGCGCTATCACTGCGACAGGATTGTGAATAAAGTGTCAACAAGCAACGGGGCACTCCCCCTTCAAACACATAAAAGGAAACACCCATGAGCAAGGTATTAGTTCTTAAATCCAGTATTCTGGCAGGGTACTCTCAGTCTGGTCAGTTGTCTGATTATTTTGTTGAACAGTGGCGTGAAAAGCACTCCGCTGATGAAATCACCGTCCGTGACCTGGCTGCAAATCCTGTTCCGGTACTGGATGGCGAACTGGTGGGTGCGCTGCGCCCGAGCGATGCACCGCTGACACCGCGTCAGCAGGAAGCGCTGGCGTTGTCCGATGAGCTGATTGCTGAGCTGAAAGCGCATGATGTGATTGTTATCGCCGCGCCGATGTATAACTTCAACATCCCAACCCAGTTGAAAAACTATTTCGATCTGATTGCCCGTGCAGGTGTGACTTTCCGTTATACCGAGAAAGGTCCGGAAGGTCTGGTGACGGGTAAACGCGCAGTCGTGTTGACCAGCCGTGGTGGTATCCATAAAGATACGCCGACCGACCTGATCACGCCGTATCTGAACGTATTCCTGGGCTTTATTGGCATCACCGACGTGAACGTCGTCTTTGCTGAAGGCATTGCGTACGGCCCGGAAGTGGCGTCCAAAGCGCAGTCCGATGCGAAAGCCGCTATCGACAGCGTCGTCGCTGCCTGATAATTCACCCTCTCACCATCCGGTGGGAGGGTTTCTCCAGCATTTACTTCTTTACCTGCACCTGTTTGCCGTGAATGCGGTTAATATCACGCCAGATGGTTGCATAATCTCTGCACTTCGCCAGATTCTCTTCCCAGCAATGCAGCAAAAATTGTTCTGGCTCGGCAACATCCCGGCTTAACAGCTTGAATATCCAACGATTCCAGACATACCACTTGAAAAGCCACATGATTTCACTCCGCAACGCGACCGGTGTTGAACTATATCAGCCTCAGTTTGATGCCGTGTGGCAACTATTGCGATGTCGATGAATAAGTCAGCGTCGTGCCTCTCTGGTTGTGTGCAGAGAAAATTTATTATTTTCTCAACCACTTACCATTGATGCCCTGGACGTACTCCCCTGGTTTAGCCCGAGCGACCAGCTTTTGTCCGGCCATTTTCGCCACTTCATCTGGAGGAATGTTATTGCTCTCAGCCAGTTGCTGATAGCTGGCGCTGCGTGCTTTATTAATCTCACTCACCAGCGCCTGCGTTTCGGCGTCGGTTTGCAATGCCACCAGATAACCATTAAGCGTTTCGCCCACCCGCCCCTGGGATCTGGCTTCATTCAAGGTCAATGCCCACCCATTGCCACTGAATAAACTCAATGCCACCAGGATCACTGCAAGCTGTTTTTTCATCGTGACCTCAGAACAAATCGCTGCGCGATTTTAATAAGCTCTCAACGTCTTTATCGACTTTAATATGGATCTCATGCTCGATTTTGACGTTCATATTAATAGTGATCGGCTCTTTAGGCGCAGCCACTTCGATTCTGGGTGTGCAGCCGATCAGCAGAGATGAAGCCAGCAGACCCAGCATGGCAGCTATCGTTTTCATTGTTGTTCCTCACATTCCTTGCCTTCCGGGCAATGGGATTCCGGCAGCGCTGCATTTTGTTCAAGCCATGCCTGTAAATTGTCGCCAAAACGCAAACTACGCCATAGCGTAAAGACGTTTTCCTCATGGGTGTAATTCAAATTAACCGTCCCCACTTTGCCATCCACCCGGCTATTGCCAGTTACGGTTGCCTGCATGGTTAAGACACCGAGATTATCCAAATTTATTTTCGTCCAGGAATGGCTTATTTCCATATAA
>NZ_SZWS01000047.1:22879-31528 GCF_005281245.1 Citrobacter sp. wls826 | reverse complement strand
CCGGCTGCCATATTATCTTTGACGACGGCATCCGCCGTGTCTTTATCAATACGCAGCGTCATAGGCCCCGGATTGGTCAGCCAGCCGTCTTTAATGATCCACTTTTCGTTATCCAGCCATAACGGCAACGCACCGCTGACCGGGCCAGACATGGCGAATTGCTTGGGATTAACCGCGCTGATAAGCTCGCTGGAAGAGATATTCTGCACCCGTAATAATGCCGGATCGTGCTGCGGCATCCGCAGTTGTTGCATGATGACTTTGCCCCCCAGCAGTTCGGCGCTGACATCGCTTAACAGTAACGGATTGTCTTCACTCCAGGGATACGCCCCCTGTAGATCGGCGGCGATATTTTTCACCGTCACCTGATTCACCACTTCCGCAATACGCAGTGAAATAGGTCCACGCGTACCCAGTTGCCATGCGCCTTCACTAAACCGGAAAGGCAACACAAAATCGACGCCATTAATTTGGTTATCGGGCATCCAGGCGCTACCGCCTTTTAATACCCCATGGCCGCCCGCTTCAAAGCCCTGTTCCGGGGCAGCCGAAAACGCAACCTGCGCATACAGTTCACCTTCACGTAGCTTCATTTTCCAGTCTGGTGGGATGAGCGGTTGGAATACGGTGAGCGATTGTTTTGGCCACCAGGCCTGTCCGCGCAGGCGGATCCCGTCCCAACGGCCATTTACCTGTACTGGACCTATCGCGCCCGCGTGAAGCTGGCCTTTAAACTGGAAAATCGTCGGGTCGGTGCCTTCCACGCTGAACTTCAGGGTTGACGGCGGTAACACGCTCCCCCCGGTAAAGGTAGTGTTCCCTGCGTCCAGCGACAGCGCGCCGCTGAAAGTCGGTTTGTTGGCATCCCGTACCCAGACGATCGGCTCGTCCATCACCAGGCGCGGGCTTTCCACCTTCATGGTGCCGTATTGCAGGTGGTCAAATCCGGTGGAGAGATCAAAAAGCTTCAGGGTGTTGTCATGCCATTCGCCCTTACCCGCCACGTCCCAACGCGCATGCATTGGCGTAAAGCTGCCTTTTCCCCAGTACCGCCACTGCCAGCGACCCGCGTCAGGGAGAAAATCATTTGCCAGACCATCCAGATGCAATTCAAAACCGCCCATCTGGTTTTCATGCGCGCGCAATATAGCCTGCAGACGGCCATCTACGCCGCGCTGCGTTACTTTTACGCCCGCCAGCGGCCAGCGAATTTCGTCAATATCCAGCGAGTCAATCACCCGTCCACGCGAACGCAGCAGCGCTCCTGGCTCGAAAGCCAGCTGCGGGTCGTTCAGGCTTCCGGTGAGTCTGGCGGGTAATTTGGCGTAGAAGATCAGGTCACCCTGTTTCGCCTCGCCTATCAACTGTAACGGCATATCACTACTATCCACACCCAGCTTACCCGGCCCCAGCGTTAATACGGCGTTTCCTTTACCTGCATCGCCTTGGGTCAGTATGTTCAGACGCCCGCTCACCACCGCATTTTCCAGCCCGGCCTGCCAGTTTTCAACTTTCATACCCAACCGCCCGCTGAGCGGGAATCCCTGATAAGGCCAGTTCCAGCGACCGTCGCTGATGGTTAATTGCTGGCGGGTTATTTCCCACGGAAGATCGAGCAACGGATCGGCATTGTCCCGCGCCATAACGATCAGTTGTCCGCTGTTTTCTTGCCACTCCAGTTCGGCGTCCACCAGTGAGGGCTCCTGCGGCAAGCTCAGAGTAGCAACCGCATGACCGCTCACCGGTAGTCCATCAGGAACCAGCGGCATGGTAAATTCACCAACCAGTTTTACCGGCGGTTGCCCTTCAAACGCGGCTATATCCAGCTCATTTACCGTGAGATTTTGCCCGTGCAGACGCCCCTGGAATTTCACTTTTTCACCCTGGTAGCGCAGTTGCTGGGTCGATGGCGTTAGCGAAAGAGACAGTTTTCCCTGCCACTCCTGCCAGGGGGAGAGAATAACTTTGTCGATGTTAATCCAGGTATTGGGCAGCATCGATTGCCATTCAGCCAGCGTTTTGGGCGCTGCCGGAGACGCTTCTGTCTGCGGTAATTTAGCCAGGCAAGCGGAATCCAGCTCAATTGTCCCGACATTAAGCAACCAGCGGCTGGGATGGGAAAGATCGGCCTGAGTAATGCGCGCTAGCGGGCAATCATCGACCAGATAGCGGAGTTCCGGGATATGCAGCCCATGCCGTGTCAACCGTGGACTCTCATCCAGCGCGATGCGCGTGCCAACAGGTAACCAGACGCCCACCAGCGTAGGAACCCACAGGCCAAGCGTCATGACCAACGTCAGCGGCACGAGAATCAATAATAAGAGAAGTGCCAGAGCGGCTTTATATTTACCCTTCATGGGTAGTTAATATCCTGATTTAGCGAAAATTTAAGCCGGTTTAGGCCAGTATTGTGGCATGTTTAACAGGATATGCCCACATTAAGAATAAATTCCCATGAAGTATATGCACTATTTATCAATCAACGAGAATTAATAAAATAATAATCAATTCAATAAGATAGTGCGTTATTTTATATGGCACGCTGTTACACGTGCCGTCGGGAATATAAAGAACTCAGACTCAATGAGGCCTCAGTTCTCCATCGCTATGTTTAGGTCCTAAACGACCAGCTTCTATCAGAATTTCCTCAATGAGCTCTTCGAGGCACTCTCTACCATGATGATCGCAGACCAGATGTACCTGCCGGGAAATCTCCTCAGGTTTCATACCATCACATAATGCCGCCTTAAGCATTAAGGTGGCCCATCGCTTTGCTTCAGAGTGAGTTAACATGACCCCTCCCGATATTTGCTACCTGTATAAGCGTAGCTGTCTGGATGTGATTCGGCTGGCTTTTTACCTGCATCGATTACGGGTATTGAGTTGGACGGAAAAATATCCAGTTGTTGAAATTGAGTAACCTGCCCACACTAACAACAGATGCGCTGAAATTATTCATTACGCCTATGACTATCAATAACTTTTTAGATTTTGTAAAATAATTTGAATTGAATTAATGTGACGTCAAAATCACTGGAGAAAGTCTTATGAAACTCGCCATCTATAGTACAAAACAGTACGACAAGAAGTATCTGCAGCAGGTTAACGAGGCTTTTGGTTTTGAACTTGAATTCTTTGACTTTCTGCTGACGGAGAAAACAGCCAAAACAGCCCATGGCTGTGAAGCTGTCTGTATCTTCGTCAACGACGATGGCAGCCGCCCGGTTCTGGAAGAGCTGAAAAAGCATGGCGTGAAATATATTGCGCTGCGTTGCGCCGGCTTCAATAACGTCGATCTCGACGCGGCAAAAGAACTCGGCCTGCAGGTCGTCCGTGTGCCAGCCTATTCACCGGAAGCCGTCGCTGAACATGCGATTGGCATGATGATGACGTTGAATCGCCGTATTCACCGCGCCTATCAGCGTACTCGTGATGCCAACTTCTCTCTTGAGGGGCTGACCGGCTTTACCATGTATGGCAAAACAGCTGGGGTGATCGGTACCGGTAAGATTGGGATTGCGGCACTGCGGATCCTGAAAGGTTTTGGGATGCGCCTGCTGGCGTTTGATCCCTACCCAAGCGCTGCCGCACTGGAGTTAGGCGTTGAATATGTCGATCTTAAAACGCTGTTCGCGGAGTCCGATGTCATCTCCCTGCACTGTCCGTTAACGCCGGAGAATTATCACCTGCTCAATCACGAAGCCTTTGAGCAAATGAAAAATGGCGTGATGGTTATTAACACCAGCCGCGGGGCATTGATCGATTCACAAGCCGCTATCGATGCGCTGAAAAACCAGAAAATTGGTTCTCTGGGTATGGACGTGTATGAAAACGAACGCGACCTGTTCTTTGAAGATAAATCCAATGACGTGATTCAGGATGATGTGTTCCGCCGCCTGTCGGCCTGTCATAACGTGCTGTTCACCGGTCACCAGGCGTTCCTGACTGCCGAAGCATTGACCAGCATTTCTGAGACCACACTGCAAAATCTGGCACAGATCTCCAAAGGCGAAACCTGTCCAAACGCCCTCTTCTAATCCCTGTGCTCCCCTGGATTCAGGGGGGCATTTTCAGATAATCACCGATGCTAAAATCTTCAGTATCATTATTATATTGAATGTATTCCCGTCACAAACGTAGAGAAATTGAATGAAAAAAGTTGTCACGTTGATTGCGCTCAGCATGCTGATGGCTGGCTGTGTGAGCAATGGAAAAGTTTCCGTCAATCGCGAACAGTTGCAGCATCACCGCTTCGTTTTGCAGAGCGTGAATGGTAAAGCCGTCACCGTCGCTAATAACCCACCCGAATTGAGTTTTGGCGAAAACATGACGGTATCGGGAAAGATGTGTAATCAATTCCACGGTCAGGGCAAACTGTCCGACGGCGAGTTGAAGGTTAAAGATATGGCGATGACCCGCATGATGTGCGCCGATCCGCAGCTTAACGCGCTCGACGGGATCGTCAGCGACATGTTTAAGCAAGGCGCACAGGTCGATCTGACTGCTGACCAGTTAACACTGGCGACAGCAGAACAAACGCTGACGTATAAACTCGCGGATTTAATGTAGGAAACGCGGTGGCTTAATAGTTGCCACAGCTTCCGGCGGCAAGCGACTGCTCACTACAGCGTTTGCCGTTGGGTAACGCACACATTCCGATAGCTGAACCATCCAGCTGACGGGCAACGGAGAGCGAACCACCAATCATGGCGCAATTAGCTTCTCCAGAACTGGACATTGCGGCCTTCATCCCCGGTGCGACATGCGCGGCGGTTGCCTGCTGAACAGGTTCACTACTACAAGCCGATAATAATAACGCGGCACACCCTACCCAAAACGCTGCGCGCATCTTACTCCCCTCTGAATATTAACCAAACGACACAGCCATAAATAATAGGCAGCGGAAACACCGCCGTCGAGAGGCAATATGCGCATTTATGCGCACTGTTTACATTTTCTGGCAATTTTTTGGCTGCTCCTTTGATCAAACCATTCATTCTGTTTATTCGGGGGACACAAAAGCGAAAATCTGTCTTTAGCGCTTTTGCTAAACTAAAAGGATAACTACAGGATTCGCCGCTGTTACGCGTGTCCCTTTTTTTGCGCAATGTAAGGGTGTCAGTATGATCACAATTGACGGTAATGGTGCGGTTGCTTCGGTCGCATTTCGTACCAGCGAGGTTATCGCCATCTACCCGATTACGCCCAGTTCGACGATGGCGGAACAGGCGGATGCCTGGGCCGGGAACGGGCTTAAAAACGTGTGGGGGGATACCCCTCGTGTCGTAGAAATGCAGTCGGAAGGCGGTGCGATAGCGACCGTTCACGGCGCGTTGCAGACCGGTGCGCTCTCTACGTCGTTTACTTCATCGCAGGGCCTGTTGCTGATGATCCCGACGCTGTACAAACTGGCTGGTCAGTTGACTCCGTTTGTGCTGCACGTTGCGGCGCGTACGATTGCCACTCACGCATTATCCATCTTTGGCGATCATTCCGACGTGATGGCGGTGCGCCAGACGGGATGCGCAATGCTGTGCGCCAGCAGCGTTCAGGAAGCACAAGACTTTGCGCTAATTTCGCAAATGGCCACCCTGAAAAGCCGGGTCCCGTTTATTCATTTCTTTGATGGTTTTCGCACATCGCATGAAATTAATAAAATAGTGCCGCTGGCCGATGACACAATCCTCGGGCTGATGCCGCAGGCAGAAATCGATGCTCATCGCGCGCGCGCGCTCAACCCAGAGCATCCAGTTATTCGCGGTACGTCTGCGAACCCGGACACCTACTTCCAGTCACGCGAAGCAACAAACCCATGGTACAACGCGGTTTACGATCACGTAGAACAGGCGATGAACGATTTCGCTGCTGCGACGGGCCGTCAGTACCAGCCATTTGAATACTACGGTCATCCGCAGGCAGAACGCGTCATTATTTTGATGGGCTCGGCGATTGGAACCAGTGAAGAAGTCGTCGAAGAGCTGCTGGCACGCGGCGAGAAAGTTGGCGTTCTGAAAGTGCGTCTGTTCCGCCCATTCTCTGCCAGACATTTACTGCGCGCTCTGCCGGAAACGGTACGGAGCATCGCCGTCCTGGATCGCACCAAAGAGCCCGGCGCGCAAGCTGAACCGTTGTATCTGGATGTAATGACTGCGCTGGCGGAAGCCTTTAACTGCGGCGAACGAGAAACGCTACCGCGCGTGATTGGCGGGCGTTATGGACTTTCTTCCAAAGAGTTTGGCCCGGACTGCGTCATGGCGGTCTTTAATGAGCTGAGTAGCGCGAAGCCGAAATCTCGCTTTACGGTCGGTATCTATGATGATGTCACCAACCTGTCGCTACCGTTACCGGAAAACACCCTGCCCGGTACCGCGAAGCTCGAGGCACTGTTTTACGGGCTGGGCAGTGACGGTAGCGTGTCGGCCACCAAAAACAACATCAAGATTATCGGTAACTCTACGCCGTGGTATGCGCAGGGTTATTTCGTCTATGACTCGAAAAAAGCAGGCGGTCTGACGGTTTCTCACCTGCGCGTTAGTGAACAACCTATTCGCTCAGCGTATCTGGTGTCGCAAGCCGATTTTGTTGGTTGTCACCAGTTGCAATTTATCGATAAGTATCAGATGGCTGAGCGCCTGAAACCTGGCGGTATATTCCTGCTTAATACCCCGTACAGTGTGGATGAAGTCTGGACACGTCTGCCGCAGGAAGTTCAGGCTGTTCTGAATCAGAAGAAGGCGCGTTTCTACGTGATTAATGCGGCCAAAATTGCCCGCGAATGCGGTCTGGCTGCACGTATTAACACCGTTATGCAGATGGCGTTCTTCCATCTGACGCAAATCTTACCAGGCGACAGCGCTCTGGCTGAATTGCAGGGTGCGATTGCGAAAAGCTATAGCAGTAAAGGACAGGATCTGGTTGAACGTAACTGGCAGGCGCTGGCCCTGGCGCGTGAATCCGTCGCCGAAGTGGCGCTTCAGCCGGTTGACTCACATAGCGCTAATCGCCCACCGGTGGTTTCTGATGCCGCACCTGATTTCGTGAAAACCGTCACCGCGGCAATGCTCGCCGGTCTGGGCGATGCCCTCCCCGTTTCAGCGCTGCCGCCAGACGGCACCTGGCCGATGGGCACCACGCGTTGGGAAAAACGCAATATCGCCGAAGAGATCCCCATCTGGAAAGAAGAGCTGTGTACCCAGTGTAACCACTGCGTAGCCGCTTGCCCGCACTCGGCTATCCGCGCCAAAGTGGTTTCACCAGAAGCGATGGAAAATGCCCCTGCCAGCTTGCATTCTCTGGATGTGAAATCACGCGATATGCGCGGTCAGAAATATGTCCTGCAGGTTGCGCCAGAGGATTGCACCGGGTGTAATCTGTGCGTCGAAGTATGCCCGGCGAAAGATCGCCAGAACCCGGAGATCAAGGCCATCAATATGATGTCGCGCCTTGAGCACGTGGAAGAAGAAAAAGTTAACTATGACTACTTCCTCAATCTGCCGGAAATCGATCGCACTAAACTGGAACGCATTGATATTCGTACCTCGCAGTTGATAACACCGCTGTTTGAGTACTCTGGTGCCTGCTCTGGCTGTGGTGAAACGCCGTATATCAAATTGCTTACGCAGTTGTACGGCGACCGCATGCTGATCGCCAATGCGACCGGCTGTTCATCAATTTATGGCGGTAATCTGCCCTCAACGCCTTATACCACCGACGCCAATGGTCGCGGGCCTGCGTGGGCAAACTCCCTGTTTGAGGATAACGCCGAGTTTGGGCTGGGCTTCCGCCTGACGGTGGATCAGCACCGTGTACGCGTCATGCGTTTAGTGGAACAGTTTGCCGATAACATTCCGGCTGAACTGAATGACGCCCTGCACGCTGAAGCTACGCCAGAGGTGCGCCGTGAGCAAGTTGCAGCACTGCGCCAGCACCTGAAAGATGTCGACGGCGCACAGCAGTTGTTAACCGATGCCGATGCGCTGGTCGAGAAATCTATCTGGCTGATTGGCGGTGATGGCTGGGCTTACGATATTGGTTTTGGGGGACTGGATCACGTCCTGAGCCTGACCGAGAACGTCAATATTCTGGTACTGGATACCCAGTGTTACTCCAATACAGGCGGACAAGCATCGAAAGCTACGCCGCTCGGGGCCGTCACTAAATTTGGTGAGCATGGCAAGCGCAAAGCTCGCAAAGATCTTGGCGTCAGTATGATGATGTACGGGCACGTGTATGTTGCACAAATCTCTCTGGGCGCGCAGTTGAACCAGACGGTGAAAGCTATCCAGGAAGCGGAAGCCTATCCAGGTCCGTCGCTGATTATCGCGTATAGCCCATGTGAAGAGCATGGTTACGATCTCGCACTAAGCCATGATCAGATGCGTCAGCTCACGGCAACCGGGTTCTGGCCGCTGTACCGCTTTGATCCACGTCGAGCAGATGAAGGTAAGCTGCCGCTGGCGCTGGACTCTCGGCCACCGTCAGACGCCCTGGCCGAAACATTGCTTAACGAGCAGCGCTTCCGCCGCCTGAATGCCCAACAGCCAGAAGTCGCAGAACAGCTCTGGAAAGACGCCGCAGCCGATCTGCAAAAACGCTACGACTTCCTTGCGCAGTTGGCTGGAAAAGCGGAAAAGAGCGGTACCGAGTAAT
>NZ_SZWS01000047.1:21394-22820 GCF_005281245.1 Citrobacter sp. wls826 | reverse complement strand
CGAACAGTTGTTCGGGCTTGTCAATTTATTCGCTGGCTAATTAATAATAGCTATCAATACGTCAACGAAAAATAAAACGTGACAATAAAGGCATATAACACGCGCAGAATAGCCCAACACACTTCACTTGTATAATTTTTATTTTATATATTTACCATCCATACATTCACCACAATTATCATCATTTCCGTAGAATTATTTCTTTAAGGTTTTACTTAAGGCGTAACAATTCATATTTATCCCTTTACGGAACTTCTCCTTTAGCATGCTTTTACTCCCTACATGGGTAGTCACAGGTTAATAAAAAAACTAAAGGATTATTTCAATGAACAGAAAAGTACTGGCTCTCGTAATTCCTGCCCTGCTGGCTGCAGGCGCTGCTCACGCGGCTGAAGTTTATAATAAAGACGGCAACAAATTAGATCTCTATGGCAAAGTAGACGGCCTGCATTATTTCTCTGATGACGCTAACAGTGATGGCGATCAGACTTATATGCGTATGGGCTTCAAAGGCGAAACTCAGGTTAACGATATGATCACCGGTTACGGCCAGTGGGAATATCAGGTTCAGGCTAACGGCACCGAAGGTGATAAAGGCGACTCCTGGACTCGTCTGGCATTCGCAGGTATTAAAGTCGGCGACTACGGCTCATTCGACTACGGCCGTAACTACGGCGTAATGTACGACGTTGAAGGCTGGACCGATATGCTGCCGGAATTCGGTGGCGACTCTTACACCAAAGCAGACAACTTCATGACCGGTCGTGCGAACGGCGTGGCGACCTACCGTAATACCGACTTCTTTGGTCTGGTTGACGGTCTGAACGTGGCGTTGCAGTATCAGGGCGCGAACGAAAATCAGTCACCAGAGCAGGAAGGCACCAATAACGGTGGCGACGATCGTAACATGAAGAACTCCAACGGTGACGGCTTCGGTATCTCCTCGACCTACGATTTGGGTATGGGTGTAAGCTTCGGTGCAGCATACACCTCTTCTGACCGTACTAACGAGCAGGTTAACGATTCTACCGCGGGCGGTGATAAAGCTGACGCATGGACAGTCGGTCTGAAATACGACGCGAACAACATCTACTTGGCAACCATGTACTCCGAAACCCGCAACATGACCCCTTATGGTGGCTCAAACGGTAGTGATAATACGATTGCCAACAAAACTCAGAACTTTGAAGTGACTGCGCAATACCAGTTCGACTTCGGTCTGCGTCCGGAAGTGTCTTTCCTGATGTCTAAAGGTAAGGATCTGGGTGTAAACGGATCTGATGGCGACCAGGATCTGGTGAAATATGCATCCGTTGGCGCTACTTACTACTTCAACAAAAACTTCTCCACCTATGTTGATTACAAAATCAACCTGCTGGATGAAGATAAAAACTTCTACAGCCAAAACGACATCTCTACCGATGAC
>NZ_SZWS01000047.1:19330-21315 GCF_005281245.1 Citrobacter sp. wls826 | reverse complement strand
GCTGGCAACAGCGGGCTCTCTTTATGTTCTAACAATTCTGTTTTATCCAGATCAAAACATTATATCTGTTGCGCTAAAACACATCTCTGATAGATGATATCTTGCATTAAGACCTGTAGTAGAGGATACCTGCAATGAATCATCATCCTGTAAAATCATCCCGTATTGCATCCGTCGGCTATGACGAATCCTCCCGCACGCTAGAAATTCGCTTTCACCAGTTGTCTACTCTGCAATATCAGCATGTCCCTGCTCGTATTTTTCGTGATTTCCTGAGCGTCGTTTCTAAAGGTCGATTTTACGATGGAGTAATAAAAGGAAAGTTTCCTGAAATAAAAATAAAGTGATGCCAAAATGTGATCTTTGTCATTGTACATAAAGTGCCATTACGCGGTAAGCTTTGTGTGGATACTTAAACAGGAGGTTTTATGAACAGAACGATTCTTGTACCCATCGATATTTCAGACTCAGAATTAACTCAACGTGTTATTGCCCATGTTGAAGCAGAGGCAAAAATTGACGATGCACAGGTTCATTTTTTGACCGTAATTCCGTCACTGCCCTATTATGCTTCCCTGGGATTGGCCTACTCGGCAGAGTTACCGGCCATGGAAGATCTGAAAGCCGAAGCAAAATCTCAACTGGAAGAGATTATCAAGAAGTTCAATATCCCAACGGACAGAGTGCACGTTCATGTCACAGAAGGTGCGCCAAAAGATAAGATTCTGGAGATGGCCAAAAAATTACCGGCTGATATGGTCATTATTGCCTCACATCGACCTGACATCACCACCTACCTGCTGGGGTCTAACGCCGCAGCCGTGGTGCGTCATGCGGAGTGTTCGGTACTGGTAGTCCGCTAAGCTGTCTGGCCCGCACATCGCTGCGGGCTTTTTGTTTCTACCTGTTATACCCCACGATTCCTGTCCTAAATGTGCTGACATTTTTCCCGCTTATCCGTACCATACACGCCACAGTTTTTATATCAGACTTCTTTTGCCGGACTATCCGGCGTGATGCATACTCTTCTGATGCCACACTATGAATTGAGCCTCTATTAAATGTCGCAAAATCAAGATATTAGTAAGAAAGAACAATACAACCTGAACAAATTGCAAAAACGTCTGCGCCGTAACGTGGGCGAAGCCATTGCCGACTTCAATATGATCGAAGACGGCGATCGCATTATGGTGTGCCTTTCCGGGGGGAAAGACAGCTATACCATGCTGGAGATCCTGCGTAATTTGCAGCAAAGCGCCCCGATCAGTTTTTCCTTAGTTGCGGTTAACCTCGATCAGAAACAGCCTGGCTTCCCGGAGCATATTCTGCCGGAATATCTGGAACAACTGGGCGTGGAGTATAAGATTGTCGAAGAAAACACCTACGGGATCGTCAAAGATAAAATCCCTGAAGGCAAAACGACCTGCTCGCTCTGTTCTCGCCTGCGTCGCGGCATTCTGTACCGCACGGCAACTGAGTTAGGCGCCACCAAGATTGCGCTCGGTCACCATCGCGACGACATCCTGCAAACGCTGTTTTTAAACATGTTCTACGGCGGGAAGATGAAAGGTATGCCGCCGAAGTTGATGAGCGATGACGGTAAACATATCGTTATCCGTCCGCTGGCTTACTGCCGTGAGAAAGATATCGAGCGTTTCTCCGAAGCGAAAGGTTTCCCGATTATTCCATGTAATCTGTGCGGCTCACAGCCTAACCTGCAGCGTCAGGTCATTGCCGATATGCTGCGCGACTGGGACAAACGCTATCCAGGGCGTATTGAAACCATGTTCAGCGCAATGCAGAACGTTGTACCTTCACATCTGAGCGATATCAATCTGTTCGATTTTAAAGGCATCAGGCACGGTTCAGAGGTTGTGGACGGCGGTGATTTAGCGTTCGATCGTGAAGAGATCCCGTTGCAGCCTGCGGGGTGGCAGCCAGAAGAAGATGATGCTCAACTGGATGAGCTGCGCCTGAACGTCGTG
>NZ_SZWS01000047.1:1345-19274 GCF_005281245.1 Citrobacter sp. wls826 | reverse complement strand
CATCAGGCGCTCCGACGAGTGGTTATTTCAATAACCGAACCCGGCAAGTCTTGCCTTTTATCTTACCGTTTTGCAATTGCTTCCATGCCTTATGCGCTACAGTCTGGCGAACAGCGACATAGACATGCGCCGGATGAACGGCAATTTTGCCGATATCGGCGCCTTCCAGACCAATATCACCGGTCAGCGCACCGAGAACATCGCCGGGACGCATTTTAGCCTTTTTACCGCCATCAATGCATAACGTCGCCATCTCAGCTTCCAGCGGCAGGATTGGGCCGTTAGCTGGAGCTGGCAGCCAGTTCAGCTTCAGTTGCAGCATTTCAGAAAGAATATTGGCCCGCTGCGCTTCTTCCGGTGCACAGAAGCTAATCGCCAGACCACTGTTGCCGGCACGCGCGGTACGTCCGATACGATGGACGTGGACTTCCGGATCCCACGCCAGTTCGAAGTTAACCACCAGCTCAAGTGATTTAATATCCAGACCACGCGCGGCCACATCGGTAGCAACCAGAACGCGCGCGCTGCCGTTGGCAAAACGCACCAGCGTCTGATCGCGATCGCGCTGCTCAAGATCGCCATGCAGTGAGAGAGCGCTTTGCCCCGCCGCATTCAGTGCGTCACACACGGCCTGACAATCTTTTTTGGTATTACAAAAAACTACGCATGATGCAGGTTGATGCTGACTGAGCAATTTTTGCAGCAGCGCAATTTTGCCGTGGCTGGAAGTTTCGAAAAACTGCTGCTCAATCGCCGGCAGCGCGTCAACGGTATCAATTTCGATCGTTAATGGATTTTGTTGCACCCGGCCACTAATGGCGGCAATGGCTTCCGGCCAGGTCGCAGAAAACAGTAAGGTCTGACGCGAAGCCGGCGCAAAGCGAATGACATCATCAATCGCATCGCTAAAGCCCATATCCAGCATGCGATCGGCTTCATCCATCACCAGCGTATTCAGGGCATCCAGAGAAACAGTGCCTTTTTGCAGATGGTCGAGTAAACGCCCCGGCGTTGCGACAATAATATGTGGCGCATGCTGCAGGGAGTCACGCTGTGCGCCAAAGGGCTGCCCACCGCACAACGTTAAGATCTTGGTGTTAGGCAGAAAGCGCGCTAAGCGACGCAGCTCACCCGCCACCTGGTCAGCAAGCTCGCGCGTTGGGCACAGCACCAGGGACTGCGTCTGAAACAGCGCGACATCAACATGCTGTAATAATCCAAGACCAAAAGCCGCCGTTTTGCCACTGCCGGTTTTAGCCTGCACGCGAACATCTTTCCCCGCCAGAATTGCCGGTAACGCAGCAGCCTGAACAGGCGTCATTTCAAGATAACCCAGCTCGTTAAGATTCTCGAGTTGGGCAGCAGGTAAAACATTCAGGGTTGAAAAAGCGGTCACAATTTAATCTCGCGTTAAAAACTCACAATCAGCAGGCGCGTATCCTCGCAGATCTGCGCCCGCGATGCGACAATTTAATCGGCTCTTCATCCGGTGGCGGATCCGGCATTGGCTGCGGACGAGGTATGGGATCGGGAATGGGAACCGGGTCGGTCGGTAGCGAATCAGTGTGCGGCGTTACAATCAGACAGTTCATATACCCCTCCAGTTATTCAGGTTGGCTCTTTTAGGGTAGACGCTGATTTCCTGCAGGCAAAAAAAAGCCGACTAATCTAAGTCGGCGTCGTACGAATCAATTGTGCTATGCAGTAATTCAAAAAAGGAAGTAAGACAATATGGAGCGCAACGCCCATCGCTTGACGTTGCATTCACCTGCGAGAGAGATATTGCCCCGAATAGGTAGATGGTTTATTGACTTCGCTCAAAAACCAGGACGTTTTCATGCGCAAAAGTCACTAAAAAACGTTGTTGTTACAACCATTTACTACGATGCAACCATAAAGTAACACCACCAATCAGGACCACTAACAGAATACAAAAAAGTGAGAAGCCAAACTGCCAGCCACCGCCAGGGATACCGCCGAGGTTAACGCCAAACAGCCCGGTTAAAAATGTGCTGGGAAGAAAAACCATTGCCATCAATGACATTGTATACGTTCGGCGAGCCAGAGACTCCTGCATAACCTGCGCAATTTCATCCGCCATAATACCGGTCCTGGCAATACAGGCATCTATTTCATCCAGCCCTCTCCCTAGCCTGTCAGCGATATCCTGCATCCGCCGCCGATGGTCGTCGGTCATCCAGGAAAAACGTTCGCTCGCCAGCCGGGAATAGACATCGCGTTGAGGCGCCATATAGCGGCGCATCACAATTAACTGCTTACGCAGCAATGCCAGGAAACCACGCGGCGGAATCTGCTGATCGAGCAGGTTATCTTCCAGATCGATAATCTTATCGTGCAATTGTTCGATAAACTCACTGGCATGATCGGTTAGTGCATCGCAAACATCCACCAGCCAACTACCACAATCAGCCGCTCCCGTGCCTTCCTGGAGATCGCTGACCACATCATCCAGCGCCAAGACTTTACGCTGACGCGTTGAGACAATCAGACGTTCATCCATATATAAGCGCATCGCAACCAGTTGGTCAGGTCGCTCGTCGGTGCTGCCGTTAATACAGCGCAGCGTAATCAACGTACCTTCCCCTACCCGGCTTACGCGTGGGCGCGTGCTTTCACCCGCCAGCGCATCACGCACGTTATTGGGAAGTAAAGGCGTTGTCGCCAGCCATTGCGCGCTTTCAGGATGGGTATAATTAAGATGCAGCCAGCAGGGATGTTGACTGTCGATAACATCGTTATCTTCCAGTGGTTTCACCCCACCACGGCCATCCAACAGCCAGGCAAACACGGCATCCGGCACATTAACATCCGTTCCCTTAATGGCTTCCACAGCGCCTCCACAAACATTCAGCTTTTTTCGTTAGTCTAGCTGTCAGAATATGTTAAGCAATATCTCATTGTCCCATTGTGCTGAAATGATTCATAAAAAGTATCTGATAATAAGAAAAGCGCCGACGAATGCGGCGCTGGTTACGAGATGCCCCTCTCAGGCCCGCTGGCGTCTCTCTGATTCAAGCGCATGACTTAAGCGAAATTTATGCGTTCGCGATTGAAGGTCAATCACCTGATTTTTCAGGATACCTGAGGAGTCAGAAAGCTCATCAACCATAATGGCATTACTTTGGGTGACGTTCTCCAGTTCGGCCAGAGCATGGGTAATTCTGATTATTCCTTTCTCCTGCTCCTGCGTAGTGGTTAATATCTCGCCCATCAGTTGGTTTAATTGCCCGGCCCCCCCGACAATATCATGCATGTTTTTCTCAGCTTCACGCACAATAGCAGCGCCTTGCTGAACATTTTGATGGGTTTGGGCAATCAGTTGCTTAATATTCTTAGCAGCATCTGCACTACGGTGTGCAAGCATTCTTACCTCACCGGCCACCACGGAAAACCCTTTGCCATGTTCACCGGCCCTTGCAGCTTCCACAGCAGCATTCAATGCCAGAATATTGGTCTGGAATGCAATACCATCTATCAGCGTAATAATTTCTGTCATTTGCTGTGCGCATTCGGTGATTGAACGCATATTTGTCGCAACCTGCACCATTAATTCGCCACCCTGACGGGCGCATTGCGTGGCAATTGTTGCCTGGGCGCTGGCTATTTGCGTGTTATCAGCATTATTCCGCGTATTAACCGCTATTTCATCCATGTTGGCAGCCGTCTGCATTAATGCTCCGGATTGCTGTTCTGTTTTCACTGAAAGCTCAGCGCTGCGTTCCGCCAGCTGTTCAGAAAGCGTCATCGCCGTTTGCGAGGATGTTCTGATCTCATTAACGAGTGCTGAAATATTACTTGATAAGCTATTGATGCCAGGAATTAGTCTACCCGCACAGTTATTACCAAATTCGGGAATACTGATTGCCAGATTCCCGGATGTTACTTCTTCAATGCTTCTTTTAACCGTATTAATCGGCATGACCAGATATTTCGTCATGTACCACCACAAACATAATATAGAAATAATGCTTACCGCATTAGTGCCAATAATAATTTCTGGGGTAGCCGAAAAAATCATTTCAACAACATTGAGCGCAACCGCTGTAATGAGCAGAAATAAAACAATAAAGGTTCTGACGCTAATATCATTTAACATTTTAACCCTGTGCACCAAGAAATAACGTGGATGTTATTTTTATAGCATCTGCAATACAGATTTCCATTGCTCTGTGACGAAAGCTGAACTTTCAATGAGAGCCAGCAGACCTTTTACTTAAGTCAATAAATTACACTATCCATTCATAATAGTTCAGCACTTTATCCCGCCAATGGCGGTAATGTTCCCCACCATCAGATTATTGTGATGGCGAGCACGTGACGAGCATAAAACACACAGAAACATAATTTTTATGAATGTTTATATAAGTAATGGCTTGTCATTTTCAATATCTTGCTCTTCGCTCTAATACTCATTGTAAAAACACAAGAACATTCCTGGTTTTATCAGGTTAACTGGACAAAACCTGCTAGATTTATCATCACGGCTTTTTTTCGATAGGTAGTAAGATGTTGCACGTGTCGTGGGACCCTGTATTGATTGGGATTTCCTTTGTTGTCGCGTTTATTGCCTCCTTTATTGCCCTCGACAGTGCGGGTAAGGTAGCAATCTCCAGCAAACGTGAATCTACCTTCTGGCGGCTATCTGGCGGCGCTACGCTGGGTATGGGGATCTGGTCGATGCATTTTATCGGTATGCTGGCCATGAAAATGACTATGCCGATCAATTATCACCTATCACTCACCGCGTTTTCGTTCTTTATTGCGCTCATTTCTGCAACCCTCGCCATCAATATCGCTATTTCCGGTAATACGTTATCAACAAAACGACTGGTCATTGCCACCAGCATATTGAGTGCCGGCGTTGTCACGATGCACTACGTTGGCATGTATGCCATTATCGAACATGTGGCCATCTCATGGGATCGCTCGCTGATTTTGCTCTCTGTGATTATTGCCGTCGTTGCGTCTGGCGTAGGTTTATGGCTCGCCTTCCATTTACGCCAAAACACCCGTCGCGTGCTGATTAACCGACTTATTGCTGCCCTCATTATGGCGCTGGCAATTGCTTCTATGCATTACACCGGTATGGGAGCGGCAACGTTCACCCATTTTGGACACACTGCGCACGATGGGCTCAGTACGCTGGAACTCTCTGTCTGGGTCTGCGCCGTCACGCTGATTATTTTGGGTATCATGCTGGTCGTCTCAATGGTGGATTCACAACTGCGCACTTCCCGACTGGCTGACAACCTGCATCAGTTGAACTGCCAGCTTGAACATCAGGTCCACTTCGACGCGCTGACCGGACTAGCTAATCGAACGCAAATAGATACCCGCTTACAGGCCTGCCTGCGGCATTCCAAATTGCATCAACAGCATTTCGCGTTGGTATTTATCGACCTCGATCGTTTTAAAGTCGTTAACGATACCTGGGGGCATCACATCGGTGATCAACTGCTGATTGCCAGTACACAGCGTATCTACAGTTGCCTTGATGACTCAATGACGCTGGCAAGACTGGGGGGAGATGAATTTATCCTGCTGGTTCCAGACTGCAACCCGCAGGCTATCTCCGCCTTGCTTGCGCAAATTTCAGATGCGATCGGTGACCCCTTTACCTTATTCGGTCATACCATTCGGGTTTCGTTAAGTGCGGGGAGCAGTATTTATCCCGAACATGGCTCGACACTGCATGAGCTAAAAGTGAAGGCCGATATGGCGATGTATCATGTCAAACAGGCGGGCAGAAACGGCTGGGCTATTTATAGTCCCCAGATGGAAGCTATCGCTGATACGCCGCCGACATTTCTACAGGAACTTTCACAAGCGCTTGAACGCAACCAGTTTGAGCTATGGTATCAGCCTAAATATACCGCCGGAGATCATTCCCTGACTGGTTTTGAAGCGTTATTACGCTGGCATCATCCGGAGCGCGGCATGCTGCTACCGGCTGAATTTCTGCCTGCGCTGGAAGAAACGGGCCTGATTATTCCCGTCGGCAGATGGGTTATCCAACAGGCATGTTTGCAGTTGCATCAGTGGACATTACAAGGGAATACAGAATGGACGCTCGCCGTTAACCTCTCCCCCGCCCAGTTTGAACAGCATGATATTATTGATGTTGTTTGCAACGCCCTGGCGCAATACCAACTTTCACCTGCCTGTCTCACGCTGGAGCTCACGGAGAGCACTGCACTTAAAAATTTAAAACGCAGTATTGAAATCCTGAATGCTTTCTCTGCTTTGGGGATCACCGTTTCTATTGATGATTTCGGCACTGGTTATTCAAATATACTGATGTTGAAGTCACTTCCTGCACGGGAATTAAAAATCGACAGGATATTTGTCAAAGATATTAGCGAGAACAGTAAAAATACAAAAATTGTGTCTACCATTATTGACATAGCTCACTCCATGAATATGCGCGTGGTGGCTGAAGGAATAGAAACCCAGGAGCAGGAATTACTTCTTACCCAGATGGGATGTAGCATGCTGCAAGGTTTCCTGTTTGCAAAACCGCTGCCAGCGCATAAGATTCATGAACTGATCCAATCAGAAAACAGCATCAAACAAAAGCCAGTCGTACAACCCTTGTCTCACCGACAATCAATAACTTTGTGAGACTGTAATATCTAAAATTTTCGCCATTAAACGGGCAACACAGCAGATAAAGATAACGGGATTATCGATGAGCACAACCGAGCTGCATTCACTGGATTTGTTAACCTTTCCGGTGTGGATTGTTTCGCCACAAACCGAAGAACTGGTGTTCGCTAATATCGTTGCACGTGAGTTAATGCAGGATCTCTGTTTTTCCCCACTGCGCAAGGGCATATTCTCAACGCATTCTCAAAATGATTTAACCATGTATCTCAGTGACTTGAGCAATCATCATCACGTTGTTGAGATCCTCACGGTTTACCGCGATGGTGAGGAAATCGCGTTGGCCAGCCGCCTGTCCATTAAATCTCTGCCGGGCGTGGGGGATGTTATCCTTTTCGAAGGCATTGAAACGCCTACTGCGCAAGGTCTGAAAGCCAGCCGTTCAGCAACTTATCAACGAAAAAAACAGGGCTTTTATGCGCGTTTTTTCCAGACCAACTCCGCGCCAATGTTACTGATTGATCCGTCCCGCGATGGCCTGATCGTTGATGCAAACCTCAGTGCCCTGAATTTTTATGGTTACAACCTTGATGTGATGTGCCAGAAACATACCTGGGAGATCAACATGCTGGGCCGCCATATATTGCCGGTGATGCATGAAATCGCCCATCTGCCCGGCGGCCATAAGCCTTTGCACTTTGTCCATAAACTGGCAGACGGCACCTCACGTCATGTGCAAACCTACGCCGGACCGATTGAAATTTACGGTAATAAACTCATGTTGTGCATTATTCATGACATTACCGAACAAAAACGGCTGGAACAGGAGCTTGAGCATGCCGCTCTGCGTGACCCTTTAACGGGATTACTTAATCGCCGACATTTTTATCAGGTAACCGAGCCGGAGCAGACGCATGCGGTATCATTGACGCAGGACTACAGTCTGTTGTTGATCGACATCGATCGTTTTAAAAGCATTAACGATCTCTTCGGTCATTTAAAAGGCGATGAAGTGCTTTGCGCTCTGGCCCGCACGCTGGAATCCTGTGCACGAAAAGACGATCTTATTTTTCGCTGGGGTGGTGAAGAATTTGTGCTGCTGCTACCGCGAACCTCGCTGGATGTCGCCCTCAATCTTGCAGAAGTGATCCGCGCGACGGTAGCCAAGGTTACTCTCCCTGGTCTTCCCCGCTTTACCGTCAGCATTGGCGTTGCGCGGCACGAAACGAACGAAAGTATTGATGAATTATTCAAACGCGTGGACGACGCGTTGTACAAAGCCAAGCACGAAGGCAGGAACAGAGTACTGGCCGCCTGATGAATACGTTGATCAGCGGCTGCGCTTAGCGTGACGCTCCCAGTTTTCCTGTTTTGCCTGCGCGGTTTTACGTAATGCCACATAGCATGCCCCGCTGCCGCCGTGATGCGGCAAAGCGGCGCAGTAGGCCTGGACGTCATCAAATTCTGTCAGCCAGCGCGCCACATAGCTGCGAACAATATTGGCATGAGCATTATCGTCACGCCCCTTACCGTGTATCACCAGCACGTTACGTAATCCATCTTGCTGTGCCTGTAGAATAAAACTGAATAGCATCTGGCGGCATGTTTCTACGGGCTGGCGGATGAGATTAAGGCTCGCCTGCTGCGGATATCTTCCGGTTCGCAGTTTGTCAGTCACGCCGTGCTGTAAACCTTCGCGACGAAACTCCAGCGGCTCGTTCAACGGGATAATATCGAGAAACCCCGTCGTGAGAAAGTTATCCAGTTGAAGCGTATCGATACGCGCCGGAGTGCGGATATTACGCGTTGGCTGCCAGTGTACATCGGCGCAGCCCTTCAGTGGTTGGACATCCCCCATAGCATCCAGAAACAGCGAAGCATCATCAAGATTCATGTTTCTTCCTCCAGCGAATTACGACGAGCATTATCATAACCGCGCACTATTATACCGACAACGGTTTACGATTATTTCCAATAATTCACCTGGCTCGCTCCGCTGAAAAGATCTACTCACGACATACAGATATCCGTTTTTAGGGGTATAGCTGCAACTGTTGCTGCCGTGATAATGTGTAACCTCGCCTGAACGCTGTAATGAGAGAAACGGATGCTGAACTTACTGGAAGACACCATCGACACGCCGCTGGGCCCGCTGTGGGTTATTTGTGATGAGCAATTTCGCCTGCGCGCGGTGGAATGGGATCAGCACCGCGATCGCATGGAACAATTGCTGGATATTCATTACCGCACAGAAGGTTATCAGCGTATTACAGCCAAAAACCCTGGCGGATTAAGCGATAAACTGTCGGAGTATTTTGCCGGGAATCTCAGCATTATTGACACGCTGGAAACGGCAACGGCTGGCACGCCTTTCCAGCGTGAAGTCTGGCAAGCATTACGCACTATCCCGTGTGGGCAAGTCATGCACTATGGTCAACTGGCCGAACAGTTAGGGCGCGCCGGTGCTGCAAGAGCCGTCGGTGCGGCCAATGGCGCCAACCCGGTAAGCATTGTAGTCCCCTGCCATCGCGTCATTGGGCGTAACGGCACCATGACTGGATATGCTGGCGGCGTACAGCGAAAAGAGTGGTTATTGCGTCACGAAGGCTATTTGCTACTCTAGATTCCAGGCAATTAATGCCTTATTCGTCACACTTTCGCATAATGTGACCACAAATTTAATGCGGTTAATCAAGGAGATACAAACATTCATTCCGGTTATACCTGAATTATTCTCTATTGGGAGTAGCTCAGGCTTACGTGCTCACCAAAAAGATGTTAAAATTGACAAATATCAATTACGGCTTGAGCAGACCTATGATCCCGGAAAAGCGAATTATACGGCGCATTCAGTCTGGCGGTTGTGCTATCCATTGCCAGGATTGCAGCATCAGCCAGCTTTGCATCCCGTTCACACTTAACGAGCATGAGCTTGACCAGCTCGATAACATCATCGAGCGCAAAAAGCCTATCCAAAAGGGGCAAACGCTCTTTAAAGCAGGTGATGAACTTAAATCACTCTACGCTATCCGCTCCGGAACGATTAAAAGCTATACCATTACCGAACAAGGCGATGAGCAAATTACCGGCTTCCATCTGGCGGGTGATCTGGTCGGTTTTGACGCGATTGGCAGCGGACATCACCCGAGCTTTGCCCAGGCGCTGGAAACCTCAATGGTTTGCGAAATTCCTTTCGAAACCCTTGATGACCTGTCCGGAAAAATGCCGAATCTGCGTCAGCAGATGATGCGTCTGATGAGTGGCGAAATCAAAGGCGACCAGGATATGATCCTGCTGTTGTCGAAGAAAAATGCAGAAGAGCGCCTGGCGGCCTTTATCTACAACTTGTCTCGCCGCTTTGCCCAGCGCGGATTCTCGCCTCGTGAGTTCCGCCTGACCATGACCCGCGGCGACATCGGTAACTACCTGGGTTTGACGGTTGAAACCATCAGCCGCCTGTTGGGTCGTTTCCAGAAAAGCGGTATGCTGGCAGTGAAAGGCAAATACATAACTATTGAGAATAGCGACGCGCTGGCAGTTCTTGCTGGCCACACGCGTAACGTAGCGTAATCTTTCCGCAAGCATTTCTGTTATCCTTCTGTCAAATCGCTAAATTTTCCCGATTTATTGATCTGGCAGGAGGTTCTCCCCTGTTTCAATCCACATTATTGGGTTACTCTTTTAATTACAAACTGCGATGACAGTTGTAAGGAGACCCTGTATGGCTATGTATAAAAATATGCTGGTCGTCATCGATCCAAACCAGGACGATCAACCAGCATTACGGCGAGCTGTTTATTTGCATCAACGGATTGGTGGCAAAATTAAAGCCTTTTTGCCAATCTATGACTTTTCCTACGAGATGACTACCCTGCTGTCGCCCGATGAGCGTACGGCAATGCGTCAGGGGGTCATCAGCCAGCGAACAGCCTGGATCCGTGAACAAGCAAAATACTACATCGAAGCAGGGATCCCTCTTGAAATTAAAGTGGTATGGCATAACCGTCCCTTTGAAGCCATCATCCAGGAAGTCATTAGCGCTCAGCATGACCTGGTCCTCAAAATGGCACACCAACACGACCGCCTCGAAGCCGTAATTTTCACGCCTACCGACTGGCATTTATTGCGCAAATGTCCAAGCCCGGTATGGATGGTTAAAGATCAGCCATGGCCTGAAGAGGGTAAAGCGCTGGTTGCGGTGAACCTCGCCAGTGAAGAGCCTTATCACAACGCGCTCAATGAAAAACTGGTCAAAGAGACGCTGCAACTAGCAGAACAGGTTAACCATACTGAAGTGCATCTGGTTGGCGCCTACCCTGTTACGCCAATCAATATCGCAATTGAACTACCTGAGTTTGACCCCAGCGTTTATAACGACGCGATCCGTGGACAGCATCTGCTGGCCATGAAGGCGTTGCGCCAGAAATTCAGTATCGATGAGAAAGTGACGCACGTTGAAAAAGGATTGCCTGAAGAGGTCATTCCTGATTTAGCCGAGCACTTGCAGGCGGGTATTGTAGTACTGGGTACCGTCGGTCGTACCGGTATTTCTGCCGCGTTCCTTGGTAACACCGCTGAACAGGTTATCGATCACCTACGCTGCGACCTGCTGGTCATCAAGCCGGATGAATATCAGACGCCAGTTGAACTGGATGATGAAGAAGACGATTAACCACACAACTCAATGCCGGATGGCGATCTCATCCGGCATAACAAACGCTTAGTGTTGCTCCTCGCCGCCGAGGAAATAGATTCCCAGCGGGATAGCCAACAGAATCGTAAACACCATGCTGTAGACACAAATCATTGCCGATTGAATGGCGTACATTGAAGCGGTCCAGTCGGATAGGGGAATGTCATACTGTTCAATCACACCACCGATCGTCGCTCGCGTCACGACCGACGCTGCGATAATAAACACCCCAAGCAGGCACAACAGAAACTTCCGTCCCTTCGCTGTCTTCAGCTTAGCCATGATCATAGTACTGTCCTTTTGCAGATGAAAACCTTGTTACTTTGCGCTAACAATACCATGACATCAACTGACTGTCTGCTACATAAACCGCTTTCAGGGTGGATACCAGCGCTATTTCGCCGAAAATAGCGCTAATTGCATTATATATCTCCCCTATGGATTAATGATCTGACCGCCAGAACTGAGTAAAATATTCGAGGATTAGGATATCAGAAGATATTTCACTACCACGGAGCTGTTGGAAGAATCATGATCGCTGAACTGTTTATAAATAATGCGTTTAATTTGACGGTAATTCTCAGCTGCTGTGCCGCGCTGGTTCTGATGAGCGTCTGGTATCATCGTGGAGAGCGTCGCTGCAAAGGATTCATATTTCATGCCGCGCAATTTCTTGTCTATGCCATTATCATCGGGACGTTAGGCAGTATTGCTAATAACGTTATCGAAAATTACAGCCTGAAATTTATCTCCTCCAGCGTGGTCGACTTTATCTGCACCTCGTTGATTGCGCTGATCCTTACCATCAAACTTTTTCTGGTAATTAATCAGTTTGAAAAGACGCAGATTAATAAAGGTAGAGATATCACCAGCGCGAGGATCCTGTCGCGAATCATCAAGATTACCATCGTGGTTGCCATCATTTTGCTGTATGGCGAACATTTCGGTATGAGCTTATCCGGCCTGTTAACCTTCGGCGGCATCGGCGGTATCGCTGTAGGTATGGCAGGCAAAGACATTCTGAGCAACTTTTTCTCAGGGATTATGCTCTACTTCGACAGACCCTTTAGCATCGGCGACTGGATCCGCTCCCCGGACCGCAATATTGAAGGTACAGTTACGGAAATCGGCTGGCGAATGACCAAAATAAACACCTTCGATCATCGTCCGTTATATGTCCCGAACTCGATTTTCTCCTCTATCAGCGTAGAAAACCCAGGAAGGATGACGAATCGCCGCATCAAAACGGTGATCGGGTTACGATATGAAGATGCTGATAAAGTCAGTGCCGTTGTCGAGTCGGTCAGAGAAATGCTGCAAAACCATCCGGGAATAGACCAGAAACAAACCCTGTTGGTTTATTTTAATGAATTCGCCGACTCATCGCTGAATATCATGGTGTATTGCTTCACGAAAACCACCGTGTGGCAGGAATGGCTTGCGGTACAGCAGGACGTTTATTTAAAGATTATTTCGATAGTCAAGGCACACGACGCCGACTTTGCGTTCCCCAGCCAGACGCTGTATATGGATAATCCTGAAGTATCGCCATCGACACACTAACAAAAGAAAAGGCGCGGAAATCCGCGTCTTTTTTCTGCACTTATTTCAATGAGGCAATATCAATGACAAAGCAGTACCAGCGCCAGCGTTGGAATATACGGATTCAGGTCATGTAGATACAGGACTGTATCAATAATCAGCTCAAACTGATTCACTTCGGGCATCGGATTCTTTACCTGCAGAACGCGTGCCCCGCACAGCTCAGGGGAGCAGGTTGTACTCAGTGTCGCTTACCGGTTCAAGCCACTCGTTCGATGCGCCAGCTGCCGGGATTTCCACAGCGATATGGGCAAACCAGCTATCACGCGCAGCACCGTGCCAGTGTTTCATTCCCGCCGGGATGTGTACGACATCACCAGTTTTCAGTTCGCGCGCCGGTTGATTCCACGCCTGATACCAGCCTCTGCCGCCGGTCACCAGCAAGATTTGTCCCCCTTGATGATGGATATGCCAGAAGTTACGACAGCCCGGCTCAAATGCTACGTTACCAATGACCACGCCTTCCATGGAGAGCATAGTCAGATAGCTGTCGCCAGTGAAATATTTCGCATACGCTTCATTTTTCTCTCCGCGAGGAAAGACGCTG
The DNA here is from genome assembly GCF_005281245.1 of Citrobacter sp. wls826. NCBI lineage: Bacteria > Pseudomonadati > Pseudomonadota > Gammaproteobacteria > Enterobacterales > Enterobacteriaceae > Citrobacter > Citrobacter sp. wls826. Next base: position 5,808 of record NZ_SZWS01000047.1, on the reverse strand, counting down.
TTACCATCAAATTGTTGACTCATAATCTCCGCGCCGGCGCTGGAGACGGTATTCCGTTGATTTTGCATTTCGACTCTCCAAAACGGTGGCAGCACGCGCCACCGATGCTGAAAACTATAAAAATTATAGAGACTCGACAGGCGGGTGATTAGAGGTGAAAAGAAGGACAACCTTATGAATCATGCTCATCAATAGTCGGTAACAGGTACAACATTTCTACTGGAGATGGCGTGAAGCCTTAGGCCACAATTTCAATCAAGTTGCCGTCAGGATCGCGTATCACCGCTTCGTAATAGCCATCACCGGTGGTGCGCGGGTCAGAAACTAATATCCCCTGTTCTTTTGCACGCATCGCCATGGCATCAACGTTTTCACTGCCGCCAACTGAAATGGCGAGATGCACCCAGCCTGAGGTGTTATTGTTGGGAGCATGTTTTGTCAGTCCAGGCTTAGTCATTAACTCAATCGCGATATCCTCACCAATTTTGACAAAATAGGATTCAAATCCAGGATTGGTTTTACTGCAGTATTTTTCGTTGATCTTTGCGTCAAAAAACGTGACCCAGAATTGAGCTTGTTGCTCAAGATCCCGTGTCCATAACGCCATATGCGCAACCTTCATAGCTAACCTCTTCTTGTTGTATCCAAACAATAGGTTCCCTAAAGGGATGTTGACATCGTGAACCATAATGCACAATTATGCTTGTTATTGCTCGATGTTTATTTCACTGGAGTATTGATGCTCGATTACGCAGCATTCCCTGAACAGCGCCAGGCGCTTATCTATCAGATCCTGCAGGAAAACGGCAGAGTCATCTGTTCCGAACTCGCCAGTAGGTTAGGCGTTTCGGAACATACAATCCGCCGCGATCTGCATGAACTGAGTAAAGATGGCGTGTGTAAAAAAGTCTATGGCGGCGCGGTCATTGCACTCCCTGAATCCGAAGACATCACCGTGCGCAAGAGTATTAATGTGGCGAAAAAGAGCAATATCGCGCAGAGATGCGCCCGGATGGTCAAATCCGGAAGCTGCATTTTTATCGACACAGGCAGTACTAATCTGGCGATGGCTGAAGCCCTACCCGCCGAGCTGGCGTTAACCGTGGTAACAAATTCCCCGGAGATTGCCGCCGTTTTACTAAAAAAACCACTGTTTGATGTCATTATGCTGGGCGGCGCGGTGCAACGATCTTCTGGAGGGTGTGTGGGTGCCACCGCTATCTCGCAGGTGCAGGGCATTTTATTCGATCAGGGATTTATTGGCGGCTGCGCGATGTCGCCAGAATCCGGCTTAACCGGATTTGATTACGCGGATTGTGAGTTCAAAAAAGCGGTGATCAAACAGTGTAATGAAACTATTGTCGCGCTGACGGCTGAAAAGATCCCGGCCGTCGCCCGTTATGTTGTTACCGAAAGCAGCAATATCGATGTAATTGTCGTCGAGGAAAATATCAGCAAAGAGTATGCCACGGCGTTTCAGGCGCACGACATTCGTATTTATACAGTGTAACCCATTCTATTGGGTGATACTTTTCCATTGCTTTCATGACCCACCTTCCCTACAGCCTTGTCTGTTCGGGAAATCGCCAATGCAACGTCCCGAACAGGCCAGCGATTTCAGTGCTTCACAATATACATTGTGCGGCTATAAGCCACATCTTCAGGGTTAGTAATCGGATACCCTTTCAGCCACGGTTTAATTAAACGCCCGTTGGTGTACTGATAAATCGGCGCAATGGGAGCCTGTTCCATCAGAATGTTCTCCGCAGCGTTATAATCAGCATTGCGTGCTTTCTGCGTATTCTCCAGGGTTGCCTGGGTCAACACTTTATCGTACGCCGGGTTATTAAAGCGGGAGATATTGCCCGTATGGGTTGATGTTAATAGCGACAGGAACGTAGATGGCTCATTGTAATCGCCCACCCACGAGGCGCGGATCACATCAAAATTACCGGTATTGCGGCTATCGATATAAGTTTTCCACTCCTGGTTTTGCAGTTTCACGTCAACGCCGAGATTTTTCTTCCACATAGACGCAACAGCAATAGCGATCTTCTGATGATTTTCAGAGGTGTTATACAGCAACGTCAGTTTAAGTGGTTTCTGTGGACCATAGCCCGCCGCACGCAGCAGCGTTTTCGCCTGCGCGTTCAGCTCTTCCTGACTCATTTGCTCAAACGGTGAAGGTTCCGGCACAAACCCTGCCGTTACATCCGGCGTAAAATGCCATGCGGGCTTTTCGCCGGTACCCAGAACTTTCTCCGCCATCAGGCGACGATCGATAGTCATGCTGAGCGCCAGGCGCACGCGTGAGTCGGCAGTCGGCCCCTTCTGGGTATTAAAGGCATAGTAGTAAGTGCCAAGCTGCGGCGGGGTATAAACCTGGCCCGGGATGTCCTTCAACAGTTTCTGATACATGTTTTTCGGGAACGACTCGGTAATATCGATATCACCAGCAAGATAGCGCTTGGTCGCTGCCGATTCCTGGTTAATAGGCAGGAAGGTGACTTTTTGCAGCACCGTTTTGGCGTTGTCCCAATAATGCGTGTTCGGCACAACGTCCAGTTTTTCGTTCACCACGCGATCTTTGAGCACATAAGCGCCGTTACCAATTAGATTACCCGGTTTGGTCCAATCTTTACCGCTCTCAACATTAGCTTTTTGTACCGGATAGAAAGCAAAACTCGCCGTCAGATTGGCAAACCATGGCAGCGGTTTATCCAGTTGGACCTTCAATGTACGCGCATCGATCGCGCTAACGCCGAGCTTATCTGGCGAGGCTTTTCCATCAATTATCGCCTGTGCGTTGTTAATACCCGCCAGCGCAGCAAACCAGGCAAACGGCGACAGCGTTTTCGGGTCAACCAGACGCTGCCAGCTATAGACAAAATCCTGCGCCGTTACCGGCGTACCATCTGCCCATTGCGCATTGTCGCGCAGCGTAAACGTCCAGATACGGTTATCGTTGCTTTTCCACTGAGTGGCAACACCGGGCACAATCTCGCCCTTCTCATTCTGGTTGACCAGCCCTTCAAATAAATCACGAATAACCTGAATTTCAGGAAGCCCGACGGCCTTTGCCGGATCCAATGACGCCGGTTCGTCTTTGATATGACGCACCAGTTCTTGTTTTTCTGCCAGTACCGTTCCGCTGGGAACATCAGCAGCCCAGGATAATGAAATGCTGCTTACCAATAGCGCACAACAGGTTACTGAAACAGAATGCTGCATAAAATACCCTCAATTCCGGCTACTAAGTGAATGTGTAATTATTTGTATCGCCAGCAGGAAATGCAATTAACTTTCGACAAGGAAATAATATTACATCTGAAAAGATAAGTGTGTGAAAACGATTTGATTATCCATACATTTTGCACAACACTGCGAGTAACAATCCACGCATTCAGAGATGACTATGACCGTTACCCGACCCCGTGCCGAGCGCGGCGCATTCCCACCTGGAACCGAACATTACGGACGTTCATTATTAGGCGCGCCGCTAATCTGGTTTCCCGCAATGGCGGCCGATCGTGAAAGCGGTCTGATACTGGCAGGAACGCACGGCGACGAAAACGCATCGGTTGTCACCCTTTCCTGCGCATTGCGTACGCTTAATCCTTCCTTACGTCGTCACCATGTGGTGCTGGCGGTTAACCCTGACGGTTGCCAGCTCGGGCTGCGCGCAAATGCGAACGGAGTGGATCTAAACCGTAACTTTCCCGCTGCCAACTGGAAAGCGGGTGAAACGGTGTATCGCTGGAACAGCAGCGCAGAAGAACGCGATGTGGTGTTGTTGACCGGCGAAAATCCGGGCTCAGAACCAGAAACCCAGGCGCTGTGCCAGCTTATTCACCGAATTCATCCTGCGTGGGTGGTCTCTTTTCACGATCCGCTGGCCTGTATTGAAGATCCTAGGCGCAGCGAATTAGGCGCGTGGCTGGCGCAGTCGTTTGAATTACCTCTCGTCACCAGCGTAGGTTATGAAACGCCCGGCTCATTTGGAAGCTGGTGCGCAGACCTGAACTTACACTGTATAACCGCCGAATTTCCGCCCATCTCTTCAGATGAAGCGAGCGAGAAATACCTGCTGGCCATGTCCAATCTCCTGCGCTGGCACCCTAGAGATGAAGTTGTCCGGTCGTAAAATGCAGGGCCGGCTCCGCGTCGCTGGCAAGCCAGGTAGGGCCATCAAGATCGGCAAAATTAACCTGCGGCGTAAGCGGTAACGCCGCCCCAATCGCCCGGGAAGTGCACAACATGCAGCCCAGCATTAGCGCAAATCCCTGCTCGCGGGCTTCGGTTGCCAGCGCCAGCGCCTCCGTCAGGCCGCCTGTTTTATCCAGTTTGATATTGACCATTTCATAGCGCCCGTGCAGCGCTTTCAGGCTGCTGCGGGTGTGGCAGCTTTCATCTGCGCAGATCGGCAGCGGATGCACAAAATTTTCCAATGCGGCATCGTCCTG
>NZ_SZWS01000047.1:0-1271 GCF_005281245.1 Citrobacter sp. wls826 | reverse complement strand
AGCTGGCAGCGCGCCGCCAGACCTTCTGCCCGCCAGGATTCATTGGCGTCGACAATAATCGTGGCATCAGGCACCGCAGCACGAATAGCTACCATCCGCTCGCTAATCAAGCGCGCATCCAGTTTAACTTTTAGCAGTTTCGCGCCATTTTCCCACAGTGCAGCCGCACTCACCGCCATTTGTTCCGGCGTGCCAATTACCACGGTTTGCGCCGTCGTCACCACTTCCGCCAGTTCACTTCCCACCAACTCTGCCAGTGACAGTTGCTGTTGACGCGCACTCAGATCCCACAACGCGCAGTCCACAGCATTACGCGCGGCTCCCGCTGGCAGCAGCTTTTGCAGCTCTTCACGCGTCAGTCCATTTTCCAGTTGTGGGGCAATGCTCATAATTTGCGCCAGCACTGAGGCATCGCTTTCACCATAGCGCGGATACGGTGTGCACTCGCCAATACCCGTGACGCCGTTTTCTGCCACTTCAACCACCACCACATGCGCTTCGGTTCTGCTCCCACGGGCAATAACAAAGGGAGTGTGCAGCGGCCAGGCTTCCTCATACACCTTAACTGTTCTCATTTGCTTTCCTTAATGCAGTCCCTGAAGCGGATATCCGCAAATAGCGTTTGCCGTGTTAACTGCTGATGGCATAAACTAGCCTCGACGTTAACTATATGTAAACAGGAAGATAACCATGTCACAAACCGTTCATTTCCAGGGCAACCCGGTTACAGTTGCCGGCTCAATTCCTCAGGCTGGAAGCAAAGCTCAGGCTTTTACCCTTGTGGCTAAAGACCTGTCTGACGTTACGCTGGGCCAGTTCGCAGGCAAGCGCAAAGTGCTGAATATTTTCCCAAGCATCGATACCGGCGTTTGTGCGGCATCGGTACGTAAGTTTAACCAACTGGCGACAGAAATCGACAATACCGTCGTACTGTGCATTTCGGCCGACCTGCCATTCGCCCATTCACGTTTTTGCGGCGCGGAAGGTCTGAGCAACGTTATCACGCTGTCCACCCTGCGCAACGCAGAATTTCTGAAAAACTACGGCGTAGAAATCGCTGAAGGCCCACTGAAAGGTCTGGCCGCACGTGCCGTGGTCGTTATTGATGAAAATGACAACGTCGTTTTCAGCCAACTGGTCAATGAAATCACCAACGAGCCAGACTACACTGCTGCGCTGGACGTACTGAAAGCTTAAGCCACGTCTTGCACATACGGAGGTAATGAATCTGTTGCCTCCGGCGTATTGCTACGTTCACCTTATGTTTGTCA
>NZ_SZWS01000027.1:254910-258193 GCF_005281245.1 Citrobacter sp. wls826 | reverse complement strand
AGGCGGGGTTTTTCTTCAACTTGTAAGCGATTACGCGCGAACGAAGTCGATGTGTGCCAGCTTCGGCTTGAACGGGTGACGCTGTACAGCCTGAGCTTTAACTTTAACTTCTTTACCGTCAACAACGATGGTCAGAACTTCGCTGTAGAATTCAGCTTTAGCTTGCATGTTCATAACTGCATCGTGATCCAGTTCGATAGCAACCGGGGCTTCTGCGCCACCATAGATGATTGCCGGGAACTTGTTAGCGGCACGCAGGCGGCGGCTCGCACCCTTACCCTGCTCTTTACGTACTTCAGCGTTGATAGTAAACATTTAAATCTCTCTTTAATAATTCCTGCTACAGGCGACCCAGCAACAGGTAAGTGATCTGCTTTGCGTATGCAAAAGCGGGCGAGATTCTATACTTAAACGGCTGGTACATCAATCAAAAGTACGATTAACCGCGTAATTCATGTGCCCGACGATAGCGTCCTTCATAATCGAAGACCTTTTCACGGACCTGCCAGTACTGACCTTTCATGCGCGCCACCACGAAATCAGGATGACGTAACAGCGCCTGCTGGGCGAGGATATCGGCGGCGGTTATCCAGCGTAAGGGAATGCCGGGCGTTCGGGTGTGCGGGCGAATAAACAGTTGCTCGAAAGCCGTACGCTGCGCGGGAGTATGCAGGCGAAAGCGTTCGCTAACGTCGGCACCATCTTCATCGTAATAGGTGATTTTTAGCCATTCGCCTTTTTCATCCTGGCCGTTTTGTAACACCATGCCGCTACAGCGCAGGACCAGCGCATCTTTGAGCCTGAGTGCGGCTTTCAGCATGTCATCCGGGTCAACCAGCACCGTGTCGCACTCCCGACAACGGCGGGCGGCGATATCATTTTCCGCGTTGCATTGTGGGCAGTTTTTAAAACGAAAACGAAAATCGCACTGTTCGCGATGGCCGTCATCATCTTCAAACCACCCCTGACAGCGGCGGCCAAAGTGTTCAATCAGCGTGCCGTCTGCCGTTGTTTTGCCCCAGAAGGTGTTTGCAAACCCGCAGGCGGGACAGAACACCTGCACCGGAACGTTATCGCTTTTTCCTTTCGGCGCCCCCACTTCCGGCGCGTAAAGATCGTGCGGGTTACCGGCATAATCGAGGATCAGACAGTCGGTTTTACCCGGCGCCAGGCGCAGGCCGCGACCGACAATTTGTTGGTAAAGGCTAACTGACTCCGTCGGGCGCAGAATGGCGATAAGGTCGACGTGCGGGGCATCGAAGCCAGTGGTCAGGACCGACACATTCACCAGATAGCGAAAGCGCTGGGCTTTGAACTCTTCAATCAGCACATCACGCTCAGCGCCAGGCGTGTCTCCGGTGATTAGCGCGGCATCGTCAGCAGGCAGCAGGCCCAGAATTTCTTTGGCGTGCTCCACTGTGGCGGCGAAAATCATCACCCCTTTGCGCGTCTGGGCAAACTCGACAATCTGGCTGATGATATGCGGCGTTATTCGCTGCTGCTTTTTCAGTTCCTGATTCAGATCCGTTTCGCTAAACAGGCCGTTACTCTGCGCCTGCAGGCGGCTGAAGTCATACTGCACTACCGGCATGTCGAGGCGTTCTGGCGGCGTCAGGTAGCCGTGTTTAATCATGTAACGCAACGGTAATTCATAAATGCAGTCACGAAACAGCGCTTTTTCATCGCCGCGCACCATACCGTGATAATGAAAGTGATAAATCCAGCCTTTGCCCAAACGAAAAGGAGTGGCAGTAAGCCCGAGCAGGCGTAAGTGGGGATTTACTTTGGTCAGGTGAGTGAGGATTTGCTGATACTGACTCTCGTCATCATCACCAATACGGTGACATTCATCGACGATAAGCAGCGAGAATTCTCCCTGAAAGGCGTCAAGATTACGCGCTACCGACTGTACGCTGCCAAATACCACTTTCCCGTGGCTCTCTTTACGCTTCAGACCTGCGGCAAAAATATCGGCTTCCAGCCCCAGCGCGCGATATTTGGCATGGTTTTGCGCGACCAGTTCTTTAACGTGCGCCAGTATCAGCACGCGACCACGCGCCACGAGGGCCAGTTCAGCAATCACCAGGCTTTTTCCCGCACCGGTTGGCAGGACGATAACCGCTGGCGTGCGATGGTGGCGGAAATGGTTGAGCGTGGCATCCACGGCTTCTTTTTGGTACGGGCGAAGAGTAAAAATCATGGGCTCATTAAGGTAAGCAGCAACAATGTATAGTATGCCATGAATCATTTCCCTTGAGGGATGGTGTAACGCCGCTATACTGGGCGGATAATCGTCCCACTTTTCGGGCGCAATCCCGCTTCTTGTTTTTTACAGGCAAAAATCACACTCATGCGACTTGATAAATTTATCGCTCAGCAACTCGGCGTCAGCCGCGCTATTGCCGGGCGTGAGATCCGTGCTAACCGCGTTACCGTCGACGGTGAAATCGTCAAAAACAGTGCCTTTAAGCTGCTGCCAGAACACGACGTAGAATATGACGGCAATTCCCTGATTCAACAAAATGGCCCGCGCTATTTTATGCTGAATAAACCTCAGGGTTATGTTTGCTCAACGGATGACCCGGATCACCCGACAGTGCTCTATTTCCTTGATGAGCCGGTTGCCTACAAACTGCATGCGGCAGGGCGCCTGGATATCGACACTACCGGACTGGTGCTGATGACCGATGACGGACAGTGGTCGCATCGCATCACTTCGCCACGTCACCATTGTGAGAAAACCTATCTGGTGACGCTGGAGTCGCCGGTGGCAGATGACACCGCCGAACAGTTTGCCCATGGCGTACAACTGCATAATGAGAAAGACCTGACCAAACCGGCCGTGCTGGAGGTTATTACGCCAACTCAGGTGCGATTGACCATCAGCGAAGGGCGCTATCATCAGGTTAAACGTATGTTTGCCGCCGTCGGTAACCACGTTGTGGAACTGCACCGTGAACGGATTGGTGACATCAAGCTTGATGAGGATCTGGAGCCGGGTGAATACCGTCCATTGACCGAAGAAGAAATCGCCAGCGTTAACTTAACCCCGCGTTAATTTCAGGAGCTAAATGTGACCACCCGGCAGAACTCGTCAATTGCCATTGTCTTTATCCTTGGCTTGTTAGCCATGCTGATGCCGTTGTCGATTGATATGTATCTTCCGGCACTACCTGTTATCTCTGAACAGTTTGGTGTGCCTGCAGGTAGCGCGCAGATGACCCTCAGTACCTATATTCTTGGGTTCGCGGTGGGGCAATTACTCTATGGTCCAATGGCTGAC
>NZ_SZWS01000027.1:252904-254849 GCF_005281245.1 Citrobacter sp. wls826 | reverse complement strand
GCAAGCCGGTGATTCTGGGCGGGACGCTGGTGTTTGCGGCGGCGGCAGTTGCCTGTGCGCTGGCACAAACTATCGATCAACTGATCGTGATGCGTTTCTTCCATGGTCTGGCTGCGGCTGCGGCGAGCGTGGTTATCAACGCCCTGATGCGCGATATCTATCCGAAGGAAGAGTTTTCGCGCATGATGTCCTTTGTCATGCTGGTCACGACAATTGCACCCTTACTGGCACCCATCGTGGGCGGCTGGGTATTGGTATGGCTGAGCTGGCACTACATCTTTTGGATCCTCGCCGTGGCGGCTATTCTGGCGTCGGTGATGATCTTTACGCTGATCAAAGAGACCTTGCCGGTTGAGCGCCGCCAGCCGTTTCGCTTGCGTACTACTCTCGGCAACTTTGCCTCGCTGTTTCGCCACAAGCGTGTACTGAGCTATATGCTGGCCAGTGGGTTTAGTTTTGCCGGGATGTTCTCGTTCCTGAGCGCCGGACCTTTTGTTTACATTGAGATTAACCACGTTTCACCGCAGCATTTCGGCTATTACTTCGCGCTGAACATTGTTTTCCTGTTCGTGATGACCATCATCAACAGCCGCTTTGTTCGTCGGGTTGGGGCATTGAATATGTTCCGTGCTGGCCTGTGGATCCAGTTCGTGATGGCGGGCTGGATGGTCTTTAGCGCGCTGTTCGGGGTTGGTTTCTGGGCGCTGGTGGTGGGCGTTGCGGCGTTTGTTGGCTGCGTGTCGATGGTGTCATCCAACGCCATGGCAGTCATTCTGGATGAATTTCCGCATATGGCGGGAACGGCGTCATCGCTGGCAGGGACGTTCCGTTTTGGCATTGGCGCCATCGTTGGGGCGCTGCTGTCACTGGCGACTTTTAACTCGGCCTGGCCGATGATCTGGTCGATAGCATTTTGCGCTACCTGCTCAATTCTCTTCTATCTCTACGCCAGTCGCGCCAAAAAACGGTGATCTATTACACAACCTGGGGGCGATAGGGCCTCCAGAGTTGATGTACATCAACCGAAAATCTATCAATTTCCCCGTTTATGTTTATTTTATGTAAAATCAATTTATGTAAAAAGTCACATCATTGTAGTTAAAAAGGTTGAGTTAGATCGCAGAAACGAGTACATATAGCGCGGAAATATGCCAGAACCGTTGAATAAATTTAAATATTTGGTTCGGAAAGTGGCATAAAGTCAGGGTGTAAACGTTTACGAACTGTTTAAAGACGTATTGTCAATGATGTGTTAATATTGATGTAAAATAATTGTGAAGTGATTGTACTTCCAGGGAAAGAAAGTGATGACATTACAACTCTCAATCGTTCATCGTCTGCCACAGTGCTATCGTTGGTCGGTGGGTTTCGCAGGTTCAAAGGTTGAACCGATTCCGCAAAACGGTCAGAGCAATGAGAACAGCCTGGTGGCGCTCAAATTGCTTAGCCCTGATGGTGACAGCGCGTGGTCAGTCATGCATAAACTCAGCCAGGCCCTCAGCGACATTGAGGTACCTTGTTCCGTGTTGGAATGCGAAGGGGAGCCGTGCCTGTTTGTGAATCGTCAGGATGAATTTGCCGCGACCTGCAGACTGAAAAATTTCGGCGTGGCCATCGCAGAGCCGTTTTCAAATAACAATCCGTTTTGAGCGTCAGCTTAGCGCGAGCAGCTGACGCGTATATGCCTGCTGTGGCGCATTAAATACGTGCTCGCATTGTCCTTGCTCCACGACCTCTCCCTGCCTTAGCACAATAACCTGATGGCATAACGCGCGTACTACGTGCAAATCATGGCTGATAAAGATATAAGCCAGGCGATGCTTTTCCTGTAAAGACTTTAATAACGTCAGGATTTGCGCCTGTACGGTTCTGTCGAGCGACGATGTTGGTTCATCCAGAATGATCAGGGAAGGCTTGAGAATCAAGGCTCTGGCAATGGCTATAC
>NZ_SZWS01000027.1:227802-252849 GCF_005281245.1 Citrobacter sp. wls826 | reverse complement strand
GGAAAACTCCGCCGGGTAACGATGCCGCGTTTCGCTATCCAGTCCCACTTCCGCCATTACCGCTTTCACCTGCGCTTCGCGCTGTTCGGCTGACAGGGTTGGCTGATGAACGCGCAGTCCCTCCTCAATAATCTGTAGCACGCTCAGGCGCGGGTTCAGCGAGGAGTTGGGATCCTGAAAAACAACCTGAATGCGGTGACGTACCGGTAACAGCTGGCGGCGATTTAGGGTATGCAGCGCCAGGCCATCGAACACAATGCTTCCCTGTGAGGTGATTAACCTCAGTAGCGCCAGCCCGGTAGTGCTTTTCCCCGATCCTGACTCCCCGACCAGCCCCAGCGTTTCACCGGGCCGGAGGGAAAAACTGACGTTGTTAACCACAACGTTATGGTCCACCACGCGCTTCAGGATACCTTTACGGATGGGGAAGGCGACGCAGAGTTTTTCCACTTCCAGCAATGGCGCTTGCCCGGCAGGTACAGGCACCGGATCGCCGGAAGGTTCGCTGTTTAACAATTTCTGCGTGTAGGGATGTGTTGGCGCAGTGAGCAGCTGTGCTGCTCGATTTTGCTCAACGCACTGGCCGTTTTGCATCACCGCAACGGTATCGGCCAGTTTTTTCACAATGCTGAGGTTGTGGGTGATAAACAGTAATCCCATGTTCAGCTCGCGCTGTAACTCCCGCAGCAGCTGCAGGATTTGCGCCTGTACGGAGACATCCAGCGCGGTGGTCGGTTCATCGGCAATAAGCAGCTCCGGTCGCGTAAGCAGCGCCATGGCGATCATCACGCGCTGGCGTTCGCCGCCGGACAGTTGGTGCGGATAGTCTGCGAGACGTTTGGCCGCCTGACGGATGCCGACCCGATCCAGACAGGTCAGTATTTCTGCCCGCGCGGCCTCCCGACGCATTCCCCGATGCAGCGACAGCACTTCATACAGCTGTTTTTCAAGGTTGTGAAGCGGGTTTAGCGACACCATTGGCTCCTGGAAAATCATGGCGATTTTATTCCCACGAACGCCGCGAAGCGTCTGCTCATCGGCATGAAGCAATGATTCGCCATGAAAACGGATGTCGCCGGAAAGGTAGACTGCGGGAGGGGTCGGTAATAACCGTAGAATAGAAAGTGCGGTCACGCTTTTACCCGAACCGGACTCGCCCACCAGCGCCAGAGTTTGCCCGGCATCAACCCTCAGTGAGAGGGTATTGACCACGGTGCGCACGGTCTCCTGTTGGCGAAAACCTACCGATAAATTTTCAATAGCTAACAGCGGTTGTGTCATCTTAAATCGCCTTGTTGGGATCGAACGCGTCGCGTACCGCTTCACCAATAAATATCAGTAGCGATAATAGCAGGGCAACGGAGATGAACGCGGTGATACCAAGCCACGGTGCCTGCAGGTTGTTTTTACCCTGTAACAGGAGTTCTCCCAGCGATGGCGAGCCAAGCGGTAAGCCGAAGCCAAGAAAATCCAGCGAGGTCAGAGTGGTGATCGAGGCGCATAATATAAACGGTAAAAAGGTCAGGGCGGCGACCATCGCATTGGGCAGCATATGGCGCAGAATAATACTGCGATCGCTCACGCCGAGCGCCTGAGCGGCACGAATGTAATCAAAGTTTCGGGTACGTAAAAATTCCGCGCGTACCACGCCAACCAGGCTCATCCAGCCAAACAGCACGGTAATGCCCAGTAGCCACCAGAAGTTTGGCTGGACCACGCTCGACAGCAGTATGATCAAAAACAGCGTTGGCATACCTGACCAAACCTCAATGAATCGTTGCCCCCACAGATCCACCTTGCCGCCATAATAGCCCTGGATTGCGCCAGCCATGATCCCCATCACGCTGGAGCACAGGGTTAGCATTAATCCGAACAGGACAGAAATACGTGTGCCGTAGAGGATCCGTGCCAGCACATCACCACCGTTGGCGTCCGTTCCCAGCCAGTTTTGTGCAGAAGGCGGGGAAGGGAAGGGCTTATCAGTGGCAAAGTTAATGCTGGTGGCTCCAAAGCGTATCGGCGCCCACAGGATCCAGCCCCGGTTTTCCAGGCGCTGCTGTAACCACGGATCCTGATAATCAGCCTGGGTCGCCAATGGTCCGCCGAAGTCGCTTTCACTGTAGTTTTTGAACAGGGGGAAATACCAGCTACTGTCGTAGCGCACCAGTAGCGGCTTATCATTGGCAATCAGTTCTGAACACAGGCTAAGGCCGAAGAGCAGTAGAAAAATCCACAGCGACCAATAGCCGCGACGGTTATGGCGAAAACGCGCCCAGCGGGCCTGATTGACGGGGCTTAATCGCGACATTAGCGTCCCTCAAAATCAATACGGGGATCGACCAGCGTATAGCTGATGTCGCTGAGGATATTCAGCAGCAGACCGATCAGGGTGAAGATATAGAGCGTGCCAAACATTACCGGGTAGTCACGTGATACGGTGGATTCATAACCCAGTAGTCCCAGACCGTTAAGCGAAAACATCACTTCAATCAGCAGCGAACCGGTAAAAAACATGCTGATAAACGTTGCCGGGAAGCCAGCGATTACCAGCAACATGGCATTGCGAAACACATGTTTCCACAGAATGTTTTTCTCGCTGACCCCTTTGGCGCGCGCGGTGACGACATACTGTTTGCGTACCTCATCCAGAAATGAGTTTTTGGTCAGCATGGTTAGCGCGGCAAACCCCCCAACCACCGTCGCCAGCACTGGCAGGGTAATATGCCAAAGGTAGTCGGTCACTTTCTGATACCAGGGCAGGGAATCAAAATTGGCGGAAACCAGTCCGCGAAGTGGGAACAGGTCGTAATAGCTGCCCCCGGCAAAAAAGACGATCAGTAAAATCGCAAACAAAAAGGCCGGTATGGCATAGCCAATAATAATGAATGCGCTGCTCCAGACATCAAATCGGCTGCCGTTGTGAACGGCTTTGCGGATCCCAAGCGGTATCGACACCAGATAGATAATGAGCGTACTCCATAGCCCCAGCGTGACGGAAACAGGCAGGCTGTCTTTGATAAGCGTCAGCACTGAGGCGCTACGAAACAGGCTGTCGCCGAAATCGAAACGAATATAGTCCCAGAGCATTTTGAAATAACGCTCATGAATGGGCTTATCGAACCCGTAACGGCGAGTGATTTCGGCGATCACTTCCGGGTCAAGACCACGGCCGCCTCGGTAATTACTGTCGCTGATATTGCCTACGCCGGTTTGCGCGTGGCTGGCGCGAATGCCTTCACTACCCGCGCCGGGTAATGCCCCGCTTTGTCCGAACTCAATAGCGGCGACGGCCTGCTCAACCGGACCACCGGGGGCAATCTGCACGATAAAAAAGTTGATGGTGATGATGGCCCAAAGCGTTGGGATCACCAGTAGCAGACGTCGAATCAGATAAGCACCCATTTATTCTCCCTGCCGTCTGGCTGCTGGCAGTTTCGCCGCTTTGTTAACGTCGTACCACCAGTTGTCGAGACCAATGGTATAAATGGGGCGAATAGCTGGATGCGAAAACTTATCCCACCAGGCGATGCGATCCTCTGCCATAAACCACATCGGCAACATGTAGTAGTTCCAGGTTAATACCCTGTCCAGTGCCCGACCGAGTGGGATTAGTTTGGCTTTATCACCCTGCGCCGCGATGATTTGGTTGATCAGTTTATCAATCACCGGGCTTTGCACGCCCGGGGCGTTATAGCTGGAGTCAATATATTCAGAGGCCCAGAGAATTTGCAAGTCCGAACTTGGCCACGGCATTGCGCGATACAATCTCGGCATCATGTCATAGTCACGACTGCGCAGCCGGTTTGTGATTTGTGAGTTATCAACCTGGCGGATGTTCATTGTAATGCCTAAGCGCTGCAGGTTGTGCTGAAACGGCAGCACCCACTGACTGTTACTGCCCGCCGGGAGCAACAGTTCAAAGCTCAGGGGTTTACCGTTGGCGCTGTTTACGCGCTGTTGTCCCTTAAGTACCCATCCGGCCTGCTCCAGTAAGGCATCGGCTTTCAACAGGTTGTCACGATCGTAGCCATCGCCTTTTGATTTCGGCGGCTGATAAATTTGGCTGAAGACCTCAGGAGGGAGATCTTTTTTCAAGGGCGCAAGTATCACCAGTTCATCCGCATCGGGGTAATTTTTAGCGGCATACTCGGTATTCTGAAAATAGCTGTTGGTCCGGCTCCAGGCGTTATAGAACAGAGCTTTATTCATCCATTCAAAATCAAAGGCCAGGGTGATGGCTTCTCGCACCCGTCGGTCGCTGAACACTGGGCGCTGAATATTAAACGCCAGCCAACGCGTATCCTGGGCGGATTCGTTTTTTTGCTCATCTTTGATGATGTAATGATTCGCGAAATTTTTACCGGTATAACGTGTCGCCCAGTTTTTGGCATCGTTTTCAAGACGCAGGTCAAACGCTCCGGCCTTAAACGCTTCAAAGGCGACGTTGTCATCCAGATAGTAGTCGTAGCGGATGGTATCAAAGTTCCAGCGGCCACGGTTGACGGGCAGATTAGCGGCCCAATAATCGTTGACGCGCGAATAGACAATGTACTGACCCATCTTCCATTTCGTGATGCGATAAGGACCGCTGGCGAGCGGAGGCGATGATAAGGGATCGCTGAGCTTATGATCTTTCCAGTACTTCTCTGGCATCACGGGTAATGAAAACAGGCTGAGCATGTCCTCTTTACCCGGTTTGGCTAATTCAATACGTACGGTTAATGGCGCGATCGCTTTTACAGTTGTTCCCTTGTAGACCAGGCGAAATTGCGGCACGCCTTCAGTCATAAATTTGTGGAAGGTGAATGCGACATCGCTGGCAGTAATGGGGGAGCCATCGTGAAAACGCGCTCGCGGATTAATGGCGATTTCTACCCAGGAATAGTCATCAGCATAGCGTGCGCTGTCGGCGATGAGCGGATAATAGCTGCCAGGTTCATCGTCAGAGGTAGTAAACAGCGTATCGTAAAGCGTTTCGGTACGTGCTCCGGGGTTACCGCGCATCGCATAGCGGTTGAAGTTATCGAATGTGCCGATGGCGGAGAGGGTGATTTGCCCGCCTTTGGGGGCCGCAGGGTTGACGTAATCAAAGTGATTAAAGTTAAACGCGTACTTCGGTTCGCCCAGTACGGCAAAAGCATAGCTTTCTTTGATGGACTGCGCCTCGGCGCTAAACCCGATAAGGGCGATAAACAGCAGCAATACGCGAGGGATCATTAAAAGCGATTTCCTTTTCCTGCCACAACCCGACGGGCATCATGCCTGAAAGATAAGGGATGTGGCGGCGAGTGAGAGTATATGATTCGCATACTGCGATCACCACGTCGGCTTATTGGGCTGCGCCATCCAACGCACGAAATCAGCAAGTTTTAATGGTCGGCTAATCCAGTATCCCTGGAAAAAATGCACCCCACGATCGCGCAGCCAACGGGCTTGCTCAGGCGTTTCAACCCCTTCAGCCACCGTCAGCATATTAAGACGCTTAGAGAGTGTCAACACGGCGTCCAGAACCGGAGAGGTCAGGGTCTCTGTTCCAATGGCGTTAATAAACCCGCGATCGATTTTCAGGTAGTCAACGGTAAAGCGTTCCAGATAAATCAGCGCGCTATGACCGGTGCCAAAATCATCAATGGCAATTTCAAAACCTGCGGAATGAAGCCATTCAAAAAGCTTTGTGGCCTCGTGTTGATTAAGCATATCCCGTTCGGTGATTTCCAGCACCATCTGGAAATGGTTTGCGGGAAGCGAGGCCTGCAGGTGATGAATGTCGTCTTTAAACGTCTCGCCGTGCAGATGCGTTGGCGCGATATTGATCCCCAATTTAGCACCTGCGGGTAACACTTTTTGCAGCATCGGTGCGTCCTGGGCTATCAACTTAAAGAGATGCTGGGTCAGCGGGACAATCATTTTCTGGGATTCGGCGTAGTGAATAAAAGCATCCGGAGGGATCTCACCCGTTGTCGGATGATTCCAGCGTAATAACACCTCTACACCTTTCACCTCCAGTGTCTGCACCTCTACCACGGGCTGGTACACCACATAAAACTGGTTATGTTTGATAGCGTTGAGGATATCTTTGCCCGGACGTAAACGGATGGTGTAGATGTAGTACCAGAGAAGAAGCGCAGCAATAATCCCCGCCATGCATCCCAACATAATCGAATACCAGATATCGGTATAGGTCCACTCATCGGCATATAAACGAATCTGTAGCGGAATACCTTCCACGGTCGCCTGCCGCCAGTGAGAGTGGGGCAGAGCGGAGGCATCAATAATCCGTGATGAAAATGTTGAAATCGCGTTATCACCGACGACTATGGCAATACCGTTAAAATCATCCTGTCGGGCGGTATAAAGCAGATAAGGGGCCAGATTAATATTCAGTGAGGTAAACACGCCGCTATCAGTGAACGATGGGTTCCGGTGCCAAATCATTATCGCCGGCTTGTCCGGCATCATGGGCGTACCGGGGAGTAATTCCACATCAATATTTCTGCTGATATCGAGGCTTGGGACCAGATCTAAAATCGGGGTGAACATTGCGCCCGTTGCGGAGGAGCAGAAAGCAATGCCGTTTTTGACCAGTAAAAATGCGCGAACGTTGAGGCTAAAGGCCGCGCTGGAGGTCAGTTGAGCAGCGACTTGTTGGCAACTGTTGGCGACCAGTGGCTGAAGGTCATCAGTAGTGGATTTGAGATCGGCGAAGTAGCTGCTGACATAATTCTGGATATCGGAAAGGAGCGTGTCGTACTTAATGTCTCGTTTATGCCAGGTCACGAAAAATTGCAGGGTACTCACCAGGAGCGCGACGATAAGCCCCGTTAACATACAGGAAAGCAGGATTTTCTGATTGGATGAAGAGGAGCGTTTAAACATAGTTCCTTATGTTTACCTGAGTTAACCGCTTATTCTGTATGAATATAACCTGAAATGACTCACCTTGTGAGATTTTTCTTAGTCACAAGACAAAGCAAAAAAAAAAGCACCGCCGAAGCAGTGCTTTTCAAAATGTCTCATCAGGATAGCCAAGGGATAGCTGCCAAACGAAATTAACTGCGGCTCAGGACCCGGCGAGCTTCGTTGTAACGTTTTTTCCAGTAAGGTTCGTTCATGCTGGAAATGATAACGCCGCTGCTGGTCGAGGCGTGTACAAACTGGTTGTTGCCGATATAAATACCGACGTGACGGCCAGTGGAGCCAGCACGGAACAGAACCAGATCGCCTGTGCGCAGGTTAGTGCGCGAAACGGATTTACCCGTTTCCTGTTGTTCGTAGGTTGAGCGAGGAAGCTCTAAACCAAATTGCTCGCGGAACGTACGTTGTACGAAGCTTGAACAATCAATACCTTTTTTGGTGCTGCCGCCAAGGCGGTAACGCACGCCTTTCCAGTCAGCATACTGGTCCATAATACGTGATTTAACATCGATATTACGGACCATATTTTCAAATTCATCCTGAGAGGCTTGCAGTGAAGAGTTATCTCCATTGCCCACAGCATGCGTCTCAGAATGCATATTCCTGGCGGTGTTCGTTGTGCTACATGCAGAAAGCAGAACCGCAACTGCTATCGCGGGTATGCCCCGCAAGATATATCTCAAAATCGGTTGAGATTTGACCATTTTGTTTGTTTTCCCTTGAAGTCCTTAACGATAAATATCGTTATAAAAAATGCCAAACGTGACGAGACTAATTACCATCGCACGATGAGACAATTCTTTAAGATCAAATCTGTGGCAGAACGCACAAATTTATTCCTGAAGAGAATAATTATCCCGCGAGGCAAAACGAGTTCGAGATTACCCGATCGGTCCGGTCATTGCGAGTGAATTTACGTGATTTCTTATAAGAAAAATTGATACAGAAAGTGAATAACCGGCATTGTCTAAATTAAGAACAATCAGGATAAAAAAGATGCAACCCAATCATTTTAAAGATGAATAAGATGACGGGAGAATGACAGCCAGAATGATGAAATATCGACAAGCATCATCAGGGAATCAGAGTTTTCCCTGATGATGTTAATTACTGTGCGTTATTTGTTTAAAAAATGTTTGTTTTTACCGGGCAGATAATTCGCAAACAGAGTGACTAATCGGTCGCTTAACGGTGTCATTAGCCACCAGGGCAGACCAATCAAGACGACAGTCATGGAACCGATCACGATATCGGTGAGCCAGTGAGCGCCAATCATTATGCGTGGAAAGGCAAAAACCACAGCGATAATAAGGCCGATTATTCCGGCGACTTTTCCGAAATAACGCAGCATAAATGCGGAAAAAATAAGCAGCATCATACCGTGATCGCCGGGGAAACTGTCTCTGGACGCATCTTTAGTCGGAATATGCAGCAGTTCGCTGACGCGATAAATATTATCCAGCATCAGAGTAGGGCTGGCGCGTTTAACGGGAATAAGCGCCTGGCCTAACTGATTTAATACCACTGCGGTGAGCAGCATAACCAGGCCAATAGCGACAATGCGTCGGCGACCTTCCGACGTTTCTTTCAGCCAAAAATGCAGCATCAAGGCGCCCATTGCCAGCAATGAGCAACCATCAAATGCCCGGTTATTGGTAATAGCAACAATCCACAAGAACTGCGGGCTTTCCACCAGTTTCTGGTTAAAGAAGCGGAAAACGCCCGTATCCAATGAAGACCAGATCCCATGTCCGGCAGGAAGATACCAGGACAGAAACAGCGCCAGCCCCGCAATATTGAGTAGGAGAATAAGAGGGTATCGGGTTTTCATCATCGTTTACCATTGCTATAAAAACGAAGGCAACCTTACGCGTTAGCGTCTAAACGAAGTCTCAACAATGCACTCTGTAGCGTATTCCAGTCGGTCTCAGTATCGGCGATGAGTTCAATACGGCTATCCGGTGGCGCGACGTTTTGCGTCTCAATATGCCAGTCGTCTCCCTGGCGGTTAATGCGCACCAGCCCTTCCTTTATACGCATGACACCTTTCACGCGCCCCACGGGGGCAAGACGGGACCATTCCAGCAGACCGATGGTATCGAACACCGTATCGGCGTCAAAAATCCAACCGCAGGCCTGATGGCCCTGGCCGCTGTTCAGGCTGCGCCGCCAGCGCTGCTGTGACGGCAGACTCAATGCCGCCAGTCCCTTTTTGTCTGCATGGCTATGGGCGTGCTCTGTGCTTGCAGGAAGCTCTGCCAGGTTTAGTCGGGGTAAATCCAGTAACTGCCCGTCAATTTGCCCATGGTCGGCATGAACCAACTGGCGATTGCCGCCATAGTGTTGCCACCAGGTTTGCAAGGCGTTTTCGCTTTCCGCTGTGCCGCGGTCGGCTTTATTGGCAACAATGATATCTGCGGCGGCCAGCTGATCGCGGAAATTGTCATTGGCGACGCTTTTTTCATCCAGTAGCAGCCGGGGGTCAAGAATACAGAGGGTCGCGCGCAGATCGATCCACGGTTCGTAAACCGGTGCGGTGAGTAAATCCAGAATTTGTTTAGGGTGTCCGAGGCCAGTAGGTTCAATCAGCAATCGATCGGGTTTTCCCTGACGCAGCAGCGTATTGAGGCCAACCTGCATCGGTAGACCGTTAACGCAGCACATACAGCCGCCGGGGATCTCTTTTAGCAATGCGCCGCTGTCGGCTAACAGGGCGCCATCAATACCTACTTCACCAAACTCATTGACCAGCACGGCCCACTTCTCTGCGGGATCCTTGTTCGCCAATAGATGAAGAATAGAGGTGGTTTTGCCACTGCCGAGAAAACCAGTGATGAGATTGGTTTTAGTCACAATTACTCCAGAATCATAAATTACCGTAATGGCATTTAACAATCCTGGCGAAAAATGGGGAAAAAGAGAAGGGGTGAGGGGACGAAGACGTGCTTCGTCCTGGTTAATGGCAGAAATCGTTAATTTTTTAACGTTTCAATGACAGCCTGATGCGCACCGTATTGGGCAATACGTTGCCAGGCCTGCTGAATGACCGCGACAAACTGCGGATTCTGTACGAGATCGGCGGCGAAAATCTCATGCAGAGAAAGCAGGGCGCTGACGCGATCTGATTCAGTGCTCTGTGCCACCAGAGCGGCAATTTTCTCACTGAGCGGGTCACGAATATCAATCGTCGCGCCTGAATCATCCACACCGCTCACGTAGCGCATCCAGCCTGCGATGCCGAGCGCCAACAGCGGCCACTCGCTTTGACGTGCTAAATGCACGCGGATCCCTTCCAGCATTCGCTGGGGTAATTTCTGGCTACCATCCATCGCGATTTGCCAGGTTTTGTGTTTCAGCGCCGGGTTGGCAAAGCGGTCCAGCAGACTTAAGGCATACTGGTTTAAATCAACATCGGTAATTTGCAGCGTGGGGGCCTGTTCGGTGAGCATCAGCCGGTAAGCGGCTTCACGAAATGCGCTATCCTGCATACAGTCGCTGATGTGCTGGAATCCGGCCAGATAGCCGAGATAAGCGAGAAACGAATGGCTGCCGTTCAGCATCCGCAGTTTCATTTGTTCCCACGGCAAGACGTTTTCGACCATCTGGACACCCGCAGTTTCCCATTGCGGACGACCACATACAAAGTTGTCTTCAATCACCCACTGAATAAACGGCTCGCAGCTGATTGCGCAAGGATCGGCAACGCCAAGCTCGTGGGCGATTTCAGCCAGCGACTCTTCGGTGGCGGCGGGAACAATCCGATCCACCATCGTACCCGGGAAACTGACGTGTTCCTGGATCCAGTGCGCCAGCTCAGGAGAGCGTTTTTCCGCCATCCCCAGTACGGCATTTTTTACCACATGACCATTGTCCGGGATGTTATCGCAGGAGAGGACGGTAAACGGCTGCAGTCCACGTTCACGTCGGCGGTGCAGCGCTTCAACGATAATACCGGGGGCGGAGTGCGGTTCAGCCGGTGTCTGCAGATCGTGAATAATACGCGCATTAGAGAGATCTAACGAACCCGTTGCCGGATCGATGCAGTAGCCTTTTTCCGTGATGGTTAACGAGACAATCGCGACCTGAGGCTCGCAGAATTTTTCAATAATGGCCGCCAGCGAATCCAGCGTGGCGTTCAGGCATTCGTTAACGGCACCGATAACAATAGGCTGGTTGCCGTTAGCCCCTTTTTCTAACACGGTAAATAAATGATCTTGTTCGCGAAGCTGACGCATCAGCCGATCGCCACTGAACAGGCTGATCTCGCAAATTCCCCAGTCTCCGCCCTGCGCATTCAGCACCCTGTCGGTTAATAACGCCTGATGGGCGCGGTGAAAAGCACCGAAACCAAAATGTACAATCCGCGTTTTTAATTGTTGGCGGTCGTACTGCGGCATCATGACATTTTCCGCCAGAGGCGCTGAGGCAATAGTTTTCATTAAATACACCTGATTAACCATTAATTAACAATGGCAGTATAAAGTTATATGACAGCAAATTGAATTGGTGTGCCTCATTTATCCGGGGAATGTGAGCTGGATCAATCAATGATAGGCCATCTGTTGAACATCTACGGGATGGCTGTATGGTAGTCGTCATTCAGGTAGTTTAATTTGGTATAACAACTTGTGGGGTGAAACAATGGAACAAACCTGGCGTTGGTACGGACCTAACGATCCGGTATCGCTTGATGATGTGCGTCAGGCTGGCGCAACGGGTGTTGTGACCGCCTTGCACCACATTCCCAACGGTGAAGTGTGGCCGGTAGAAGAGATTCAACAGCGTCAGGCTATTCTGGCTGAAAAAGGGCTGACCTGGTCGGTGGTGGAAAGTATTCCTGTCCACGAAGATATCAAAACGCGTTCAGGCCAGTACCAAACGTGGATTGCCAATTATCAGCAGAGTATCCGTAATCTGGCGACCTGCGGCATCGATACCGTGTGCTATAACTTCATGCCGATCCTCGACTGGACGCGTACCGATCTCGAATATCAGCTGCCGGACGGCTCCAAAGCGCTACGTTTTGACCAGATTGCTTTTGCAGCCTTTGAACTGCATATTCTTCAGCGCCCTGGCGCCGCAGCGGATTACACCGCAGAAGAACAACGCCAGGCGCTGAATTACTTCAATGCTATGAGCGATGCCGATATCGAAAAGCTGACCCGCAATATCATTGCCGGCCTGCCCGGTGCGGAAGAGGGCTATACGCTGGATCAGTTCCGTGCGCGTCTCGCTGAATATGACGGCATCAGCAAAGACGATCTGCGCGATAATATGGCGGTATTCCTGCGGGCGATTGTGCCTGTGGCGGAAGAAGTCGGCGTGCGTCTGGCTGTCCACCCTGACGATCCGCCGCGTCCGATCCTCGGCCTGCCGCGCATTGTTTCGACTATCGAAGATATGCAGTGGCTGAAAGAAACCGTCGACAGCATCAATAACGGTTTCACCATGTGCACCGGTTCCTACGGCGTGCGCGCCGATAACGATCTGGTGAAAATGATCGAAACCTTTGGCGATCGAATCCACTTCACGCATCTGCGCTCCACCTGCCGTGAAGATAACCCGAAAACCTTCCACGAAGGTGCGCACCTGCAAGGCGATGTGGATATGGTATCGGTGGTTGCTGCCATCCTGAGCGAAGAACAGCGCCGTAAAAAGGCGGGCGATTTGCGTCCTATCCCGATGCGTCCGGATCACGGACACCAGATGCTTGACGACCTGCACAAGAAAACCAACCCAGGCTACTCCGCGATTGGTCGCCTGAAAGGGCTGGCGGAAGTTCGCGGCGTTGAACTGGCGTTAAAACAAACGCAGTTCCGCGATCTGCTGTAAGGTTAACAACAGGGATTGTGCCGCAGGCGCGATCCCTGAAATTCATCAAGGCTGCGCTAGCGCCTGCTCCAGTACCGACAGCACCTTTTTGATCTGCTGTATCTGCAATCCGCCAAACCCGAAAAACATAACAGCATCGCTATTCTCCCTACGCCATGCGGCTCCTGAGCCATTTTCTATATCTGGCAGAGTGTCAAAGCGGATCCCTGCCAGCAGGCAGCGCTGTTGCAGCCTGGCTATCATATCTGGGTGTCTGTCAACGCGTAACGAGAGGTGCAGACCCGCCGTTGCGCCAGCGATTTTCCCTGACGGAAACAGAACAGAAAGGCCATCGCGTAATAGATTGAGGCGCGCCGCATAGTTGCAGGCCAGCTTGCTGATGTGCGAGTAAAACACCTGATTTTGCATTAATTCGGCTAAAAATTGCTGCAATAGCCACTGACTGCCGTTGTTGTTGAGCGCTTTCATATTCTTTACTGCCGGGAGCAGTTCATCAGGACAAATGAGATAGCCAAGACGCGTTCC
Organism: Citrobacter sp. wls826; assembly: GCF_005281245.1. NCBI lineage: Bacteria > Pseudomonadati > Pseudomonadota > Gammaproteobacteria > Enterobacterales > Enterobacteriaceae > Citrobacter > Citrobacter sp. wls826. The sequence continues at coordinate 239,577 of NZ_SZWS01000027.1, read as the reverse complement.
CGGCCCCAGCGTTTTGGAAAATGTCCCCATGTAGATAACCCGGTTGTGATAATCCATAGCTTTCAGTGCAGGAAGGGGGTTCTCGCCATAGGTAAAAACAGCATCGTAGTCGTCTTCAAGGATATAAGCGCCGACGCGCTGCGCCCACGTCAATAATGACTGACGGCGCTCCAGCGAAAGGACGCTTCCCATTGGATACTGGTGAGCCGGAGTCACATAGCAAAGCTGGGTTTCATATTCGGGTAATTTATCTGTTTGCAGCCCGTGGTTATCTACAGCAATTGACGTAATGTCTGCACCGTAATAATTAAACAGATGCCATGCGCCAGAATAGCAAGGGGATTCGGCTACAACGTGGCACTTTTTTTGCTGACTGACGGCATGATGAACAATAAATATTTGACTGAGCAGCGACAATCCTTCCTGAATCCCATTGGTAATGATGATGTTCTCCGCCCGGGTATTAATGCCGCGAGATAAATTAAGGTACCTGGCTAGTTGCTCACGCAGTGAAAATAATCCATTTGATGAATGATATCGGGTAAACAATTGCTCTTTAAGTACGCTTGGCGCGTTATTCCATTTTCGCCAGCTTGCCCAGGGAAAAGCATTGGGATCGGGGACGCCCATCCGGCAGTAGCACTCCCGCCCAGGCTCTGCGTAAACATCGGTAGAGACCCCGGCCGCTTTTGGTGTTACTGGCGGAGAGCCCTGGGGTACGGACACATGCGCTGGGGTTACACGTACAGGCGTGGTGAATATCACCTCATAGCCAATGCCGTGTCGGCTCTTAATTAATCCAGCCGCCACCAGCTTATCATAGGCCATCACTACCGTTATTTTGGCAATGTTCAATGCCTGAGCCTGCTCGCGAATAGAGGGGAGTTTATCTCCACACAGCAAATCCCCCCGCTGAATGGCCTGTAAATAAAATTGAAATATCTGCAACTGCAGCGGAGTCCGGCTTTCTCTATCGAGAGTCAGTTTGAGCATGATAAATTCCTTATTTATAGATGGTAATTATATTACGGACTTCTGCTCTTTACTATTTGACGAACCTCATAGAGTGGATGCTGTTCCTATAATCTGCCTTCGCTGTCTCTATTTTTGATTTTTATTATCCCTTAGCGTGTCGCTATTAAAAAAATGGAGGCAAGCATGTCGTGGATAAGAAAAAACGCACTATGGTGCGCATTCGCCGGGGCGGTAGCAATGGCCCTGGCTATTTGGGGAACGTGGCAAGGCGTTCATTACACCAGTTCTACCGAGTTTTGTTTATCGTGTCACTCGATGCGCATATCTGGCGAGGAGTATAAAACCAGCATGCATTTTCGCAATGCTTCTGGTGTGCGTGCGGAGTGTAAGGATTGTCATATTCCGCCAGGCATCGTCCCAACGCTGGTTCGTAAAACGCAAGCCTTAAACGACCTCTACCACACCTTTATCTCTCCTTCGATCGATACCCCGGAAAAATTTGCCGCAAAGCGGGCGGAGTTGGCCCAGCGAGAATGGGCGCGCATGAGCGCGAATAATTCAGCGGCGTGTAAATCCTGCCATAGCTACGAGGCGATGGATCACGGTAAGCAATCGGCAAATGCAGCGGCGCAAATGACCGCGGCGGCGGCAAAAGACAGTAACTGTATCGATTGTCACAAAGGCATTGCCCATCACAAACCCGATATGAGCAGCGGTTTTCGCGATCGTTACAAGCAGTTGCAGCGTCAGGGAGAGCAGTTACCCACGGCGACGACGCTGTATTCGTTAGGCGAAAAATCACTGACTGTGACAGCAGAGAGCCCGGCAGGTAAAGCCATGCTGTACCCGGCAACGCAAGTGCGTGTGCTGAAAAGAGAAGGAAAAAACGTTCAGATAGAGCTGACCGGCTGGCGGGAAAGCAAAGGACGTGGACGGGTGATTACCCAGTATATGGGTAAACGCGTTTTTGCTGCCGTATTAGATGCCTCGCTGATGAGCAATGTGAAGGTTGAGCAAACACAGGTTGATCCGGAGTCACATCAGGAGTGGCAGCAGGTCAGCGTGATGGCCTGGAGTTCGGCGGAGGGTTTTACCGACAATATTGACCCCCTCTGGCAATACGCCGATCAGATGTTGCAATCCACCTGTAGCGCTTGCCACAGCACGCCGCCGCCGACCCGTTATTCCGCGAATGGCTGGATCGCCGGACTGAAATCCATGTCCACCTACTACCGGCTTAATCCGGTGGAAGACCGTACGTTGTTGAAATATCTCCAGACTCACGCCAGCGATATACCTCAACCTAACAATTCAAAAGGATAATTTATGGATATTCATGATTTTAATCCGTCACGTCGACGGTTTTTAAGCGGAATGCTGGCAGTCGGTGCCGTCAGCGCTTTAGGGCCAAATCCACTGATCTCAAAGGTCTGGGCAGCGGGTGAAAACCCGGAGCAATGGATCCAGTCTGGCTCGCACTTTGGCGCTTTTGAAGCCAAAGTCGTGAACGGTGAATGGGTCGATACCCGCCCCTTCAAACATGACAAATACCCCTGCGATATGCTAAATGCGGTGCGTGAAGTGGTCTACAACCCATCGCGCGTGCGCTACCCGATGGTGCGGCTGGACTGGCTGCGCAAGCGTGAAAAGTCAGATCGCAACCAGCGCGGCGATAATCGCTTTGTCCGTGTGAGCTGGGATCAGGCGTTGGATCTGGTTTATGAAGAGCTGGAGCGGGTACAAAAGACCTACGGATCTTCTGGTGTCTTTACCGGGCTGGCGGACTGGCAAATTGTTGGCAAATATCATAAGGCCGGCGGCGCGATGGATCGGGGACTCAGCTTGCACGGTAGCTATGTAACGACCGTCGGCGACTACTCGGCAGCCGCGGCGCAGGTCATTTTGCCGCATGTGATTGGTTCGCTGGAAGTTTATGAGCAGCAAACGTCACTCCCGCTGGTTATCGAAAATACCCAAACCATCGTGCTGTGGGGCTGCGATCCTATCAAGAATCTGCAGATCGAGTTCCTGGTTCCCGATCACGATGCGTTTGGCTATTGGCAGCAGATTAAAGAAGCGGTTGCGCAGGGAAAGATGCGCGTTATCAGCGTTGATCCGGTGCGTAGCAAGTCGCAAAACTATCTTGGCTGTGAGCAGCTGGCGCTGCGACCGCAAACGGATGTCGCGTTATTGCTGGCGCTGGCGCATACCCTGTACGAAGAAAAGCTGTATGACGTGGCGTTCATTAACGATTATACCGTGGGCTTTGAACAGTTCTTGCCGTATCTGCTTGGGGAAAGCGACAAGCAGCCGAAAAACGCCGAATGGGCGGCGGAAATCTGCGGTCTGACGGCGGAGCAGATCCGCGACTTCGCCCGCCTGCTGGTCAAAGGCCGGACACAGTTTATGGGCGGCTGGTGCGTGCAGCGTATGCACCATGGCGAGCAGTATCCGTGGATGCTGGTGGTGCTGGCCAGCATGGTTGGCCAAATTGGCTTGCCGGGCGGCGGAGTAGGGTTTGGCTGGCACTATAACGGCGGCGGGACGGTCACCTCTGCCGGTCCCGTCCTGTCCGGCCTCGGGAGCATCAACAATCCCCCGGCCGCGAAATACAAAGCGGATTTCCGCGGCGCTTCAGAGCATATTCCTACCTCGCGAATGATCGATTGTCTGCTGGCGCCAGGCAAAAAGATCGCTTTCAACGGTGAAACATTAACTTTCCCTGATATCAAAATGGCGATTTTCAGCGCCGCCAATCCGTTCCATGCGCAGCAGGATCGTAACCGCATGATCGAAGCGTGGAAGAAGCTGGAAACCGTGGTCGTTCTGGATCATCAGTGGACAGCATCCTGTCGTTTTGCCGATATCGTCCTGCCTGTGACCACGCGCTTTGAGCGTAATGACATTGAGCAGTTCGGTACACACTCGAATAAAGGGCTGATGGCGATACATCAGGTGGTTAAACCGCAGTTTGAAGCGCGACATGACTTTGATGTCTTTGCCGGTCTGTGCAAACGCTTTGGTCAGGAAGAGACATACCGCGAAAAGCGGGATGAAATGCAGTGGATAAAAGCCATTTATGATGAGGGCGCGAAAACGGGAGCGTCCCTTGGCGTGAGTATGCCGAACTTCGAGAGCTTCTGGCAGGGCGAAGGATACATTGAATATCCTGCCGGGAAGCCGTGGGTGCGTCACGGAGAATTTCGCGAACAGCCGGATATCAACCCGTTAGGAACACCCTCTGGTCTGATTGAAATTTACAGCAAAACCATCGCGGGCTTTGCCTACGATGACTGCCCGGGGCATCCGGTGTGGATGGAACCTTTTGAGCGTACCCATGGCAGCAAAACAGATAAATATCCGCTGCATCTGCAGTCCTGCCATCCGGATAAACGTCTGCACTCCCAGCTGTGCTCAAGCGAGGCGTTTCGTAACACCTATGCGGTGGCAGGAAGAGAGCCGCTGTACATGAGCGAGTCGGATGCCCGTGCACGTGGCCTGAAAGCCGGGGATATTGCGCGCGTGTTTAACGCCAGAGGCCAGGTACTGGCCGGGGTGGTGATCAGTCCGGATTACGCGCCTGGCGTCGTCCGGATTCACGAAGGCGCGTGGTATTCGCCGCAGGAAGGTGGGAAAGCGGGCACACTATGCACTTATGGCGATCCGAATGTGCTGAGTGCGGATATCGGTACATCACAACTGGCGCAGGGGCCTTCGGCGCATACGGTGCTGGTCGAGGTGGAGCGGTACCAGGAGAATGCCCCGCAGGTCACGGGCTTTGGCGGGCCGGAGGTTGTGAAAGAGGAGGGGGCAAGTGCAGCATAATCATATTCATCGACAGCGGGCGGCGGTGTACCAGTGGTTTTCGCAACTGCTGTTCCGCGAGCTGGACGAGGAGCAACTCATCCGCCTGGAAAGTGGGGAAAGCCGAAAGTGGCTGGCGTCGTTGACGGCTATCCCTGGGTTATCCGTTGATGTCAAAAACCTGGAACGTAGTCTCGTTCGGGCGCTGCGCCGGGAAAGCCGACAGCTGGAGCTGGCGGCGGACTATGCCTCGTTGTTTTTGCTGGCACCTCCCGGCGGCGTTTCTCCCTATGCGGGGCATTATCCGCATACGACCGCGCCTGATGAACGCAAGGAAATGAATGTGCTGTTAGTCGAGTATGGGCTGACCCCGCAGGACAACGAGCCTGCCGACCATATTGCTGTACAGCTGGCACTGATGGCGAGAATGGTTACCAAAAAGGAGACGTTATCGGCGCAATATTACTTTTTGCATCATCACATTATGTGCTGGGCACCCCTGCTACGGGAAAGTTGTTTACACCGGGACGAAGAGGGGGTTTATCCTCAGGCGGTTAACGTCATAACGCATTTTATGCGTGAGGATGAGCTGTATCTGGAATCTCTGTTGGTGGATGATTTTTACCTCAGCAGCCAGGGCTGAAAAGAAACAAAGGGACAGCAAATGCTGTCCCTTTTCGCCGGTGTCGCAGCAGAAAAGTTAGTCTGCGCGGCCCATATAGCGACGTTCTTCGATATGAATACGGATTTTTTCACCTGCACTCAGATATTCAGGAACCAGGATAACCAGACCGGTGCTCATGGTCGCTGGTTTGTTACGCGCACTTGCTGACGCGCCTTTAATGCCCGGTGCCGTTTCAACGATTTCCAGGTCTACCGTTTGCGGCAGTTCAAGCGCCAGCAACTGACCGTCCCAGGTCAGTACCTGCATATCCGGCATTCCGCCTTCCGGGATGAACAGCAATTCTTCTTCGATCTGGTCTTTGGTGAAGGTATACGGGGTATAGTCTTCTTTATCCATGAAGACGTATTCGTTGCCATCGACATAGGAGAAATCAACGCCACGACGGCTCAGGGTGACGGTATCAACGATGTCATCGCCTTTGAAGCGCTCTTCAACTTTCAGACCGGTACGAACATCAGAAAAACGCATTTTGTACAGCGTGGCGGCGCCACGTGCGGTTGGTGATTGAATATCAATATCTTTTACAATCAGCAGTTTGCCGTTGTAATTCAGTACCATACCTTTTTTAATTTCGTTCGCTCTTGGCATCGAAAAAATCCTGTAATGAGGAGTGTCTAAAATATCGCGTAAAACTACTCGCGCCGGGGCATTCAGGCAAGCGGAATTGATGCTTTTGCTGGTGCAAAAAAGGTGTTACTGTGCGCTTCCTGCACAATCCGATGGTTTACGATAAAGAGAGTACTGTATGGAATGCCGTCCGGATTGTGGTGCATGTTGCACCGCGCCTTCAATTTCCAGTCCCATCCCCGGCATGCCTGATGGCAAGCCCGCTAATACACCATGCGTTCAGCTGGATGAATCCCTGCGCTGTAAAATTTTTGCTTCGCCTCTGCGGCCAAAAGTGTGCGCCGGTTTACAGCCCAGTGCGGAAATGTGCGGACAGACGACGCACCAGGCCATGGTCTATCTCATCGAGCTCGAGGCGCTGACCGCACCTTAAACGTCTTTGATGCGCGTCAGACACGCGACGGTGGCGACGATCATCACCAACGCAAACCAGAATACCGCGTGATAGTTCCAGATTTCAGCGGCAATACCCGCCAACGATCCGGCAATAATCCAGCCCACGCGAATGGTATTTGTATAGAGAGTTGTGGCTGAACCCGCTTGTCCCGGCATCAGATCCTGGAAATAGAGCATGCCAATCCCGCCGAGGATGCCGATGTAAATCGCGTTCAGCAGCTGTAAGCCAAGCAATATCGCCGGAGAGTGGGCCAACAGCATGCCGGCATAAAAGAAAAATCCGGCGACAACGGCGATTCTCATCAACAGGCGTTTGCCCAGACGCTTCGCGAAGTATCCGGCAATCAACATGGTTGGGATTTCCAGCCCCGCGGCAGTTCCCATCATTATGCCCGCCAGCTTTTCCGGCAGATGCAGTTCGTTGATAATAAACAACGGCATATTAATGATATAGAGACTGTTAGTCCCCCACATTAACGTGCAGATAACAAACAGCAGCAGCGTGTCGCGTCGATTGCGGCGCGGGGCTTCTACCGCGCCTGTCGCGAGAGGCACGTTTTTACTCATCGAGGGTAAGAACAGCCAGACCATTACGCCGCAGACAACAAACGCCACCGCCGCGCTGAGGTACATCACCGTAAAGCTAAACCCCATGGCCAGCGCGTAGGCCAGCGGTGGGCCAATCACCCAGGCCAGCGAAACCTGCGCACGTAATATCGAGCTGAACATGACGGCTTCCCGACCCGTACGGTCGGCGTGCTCGCGGGCGAGAGCAAACATTTGCGGGTTGGCGGTCGAACCGAAGCTGCTGAGGAATACCCCGACAAATAGCAGAATAAAATAGTTACGGTTCCAGGCGAACAGCACGCAGGCCAGCATCCCCAGCACGCAGCAAAACACAATCAGGTTTTTGCGATCGCCTTTTTTATCTGAACGTCCGGCCAGAAACTGACTCACCAAAATGCCGATTACGGCGCTACCGGTAAAAAAGAACCCGACCATGCCGGGACGGGCATGGACTTCATCCTTCAGAAAAAGGCTGAGGGTTGGCGTCTGCAACGCACCGGCGATACCCGTCAGAAATGCGACAAGCAGGAACGCCGAAGACGTTAAATCAAACGCCTTGGGTGTGGCGGCTACGGGGGTGTTGTGCATGTTTTGATATCAATAATGTGAAGAGACGCGGAGTTTACGCTGCTTGTCAGAAAATAAACAGGGAGCCAAATCAAAATCGGCATCAAAAATCAAAATAGCATTTCAGTCAGAGAAAGCAGTTTGCTGACGCTGCTGAATCTGACAGGCTGACGCCGTTTTTGCGTCAGCAATTTTTTCTCCTCCGCGGAAAAAATGTGCGTTATCTCTAAATTCAGCAAGTAATTTGTCAACTTTACTTGTGTGCTGAAGAAAAAAGAGCAAGACTTCTTGAAACGTTTCAGCGTCATCTCGCCATAACTGATGGAGTCAGGTGACGCCTTTTTTCTCATGTTAGCTGAATCGTTTCAAATCAGCGGGAGAGGAGAACCATGTTCCAGTTATCTGTTCAGGATATTCACCCGGGCGAACAGGCCGGGAATAAAGAAGAGGCTATTCGCCAGGTTGCCGCTGCCTTAGTGCTGGCAGGTAACGTAGCGGAAGGCTACGTCGATGGCATGCTGGCGCGTGAACAACAGACGTCCACGTTCCTCGGCAACGGTATTGCTATTCCTCACGGTACGACGGACACGCGCGATCGGGTGCTGAAAACCGGCGTGCAGGTGTTTCAGTTTCCGCAGGGCGTGATCTGGGGTGAAGGGCAGGTTGCTTATGTGGCAATCGGCATCGCCGCCAGCTCTGATGAGCACCTCAGTTTACTGCGTCAGCTGACGCATGTGCTGAGCGATGACTCCGTCGCTGAACAGCTGAAATCTGCGACCACGGCGGAAGAGTTGCGCGCGTTGCTGATGGGGGAAAAGCAAAGCGAACAGCTGAAGCTTGATAACGAAACGCTGTCGCTGGACGTCGTTGCCAACTCGCTGGTCACGCTGCAGGCTCTCAACGCCGCACGGCTGAAAGAGGTCGGCGCGGTTGACGCCACCTTTGTGGCCAGAGCCATTAATGAGCAACCGATGAATCTCGGTCAGGGGATCTGGCTGAATGACTGTGCTGAAGGCAATGTGCGCAGCGCCGTTGCGGTCAGCCGCGCAGCAACAGCGTTCGATGTACAAGGTGAAGCGGCAGCCCTGCTGGTGACCGTCGCCATGAATGACGAACAACCGGTTGCGGTGCTGAAGCGCCTTGGCGATCTGCTGCTGAATAATAAAGCTGACCGTTTGTTGAAAGCCGATGCGGCAACGGTGCTGGCGCTGCTGACCAGCGATGATGCCTTAACTGATGATGTACTGAGCGCCGAATTTATTGTGCGCAATGAGCATGGTTTACACGCCCGCCCGGGCACCATGCTGGTGAATACGATTAAACAATTTAACAGTGAAATTACCGTGACAAATCTTGATGGAACCGGCAAGCCGGCGAATGGACGCAGTCTGATGAAAGTTGTGGCATTAGGCGTGAAGAAAGGACATCACCTGCGCTTTACCGCCCAGGGTGAAGATGCTGAACAGGCGCTGAAAGCGATTGGCGAAGCCATCGCGGCGGGTCTTGGGGAGGGCGCGTAATGAGCAGACGTGTTGCTACTATCACCCTTAACCCAGCCTACGATCTGGTGGGTTTCTGCCCGGAAATTGAACGCGGTGAAGTGAACCTGGTTAAAACGACCGGTCTGCACGCGGCAGGGAAAGGGATTAACGTCGCTAAGGTTTTGAAAGATTTAGGTATCGATGTAACGGTGGGTGGTTTCCTCGGTAAAGACAACCAGGATGGTTTTCAGCAGTTGTTCAGCGAGCTGGGTATCGCCAACCGTTTTCAGGTTGTACAGGGGCGTACGCGTATCAACGTCAAGCTGACCGAAAAAGACGGCGAAGTGTCCGATTTCAATTTCTCCGGCTTTGAAGTCACCCCGGCTGACTGGGAACGCTTTGTGAATGACTCGCTGAGCTGGCTGGGCCAGTTCGACATGGTGTGCGTCAGCGGCAGTTTGCCGACCGGCGTTAGCCCGGAAGCATTCACCGACTGGATGACGCGCCTGCGCAGTCAGTGTCCTTGCATTATCTTTGATAGTAGTCGTGAAGCACTGGTGGCCGGTCTGAAAGCGGCGCCGTGGCTGGTAAAACCAAACCGTCGTGAACTGGAAATCTGGGCTGGCCGTAAGCTGCCAGAAATGAAAGATGTGATTGAAGCTGCACATGCGTTGCGCGAGCAGGGTATTGCTCACGTGGTGATTTCACTTGGCGCGGAAGGTGCGCTGTGGGTTAACGCTTCGGGTGAGTGGATTGCTAAACCGCCGTCAGTCGAGGTGGTAAGCACCGTAGGCGCGGGTGATTCAATGGTTGGCGGCCTGATTTACGGCCTGCTGATGCGTGAATCCAGTGAACACACCCTGCGTCTGGCAACCGCTGTTGCCGCCCTGGCGGTAAGCCAAAGCAATGTGGGCATTACCGATCGTCCTCAGTTGGCCGCAATGATGGCGCGTGTCGACTTAAAACCGTTTAACTGACAGCAGGAGAGGCATAATGAAAACGCTGCTGATTATTGACGCTAATCTCGGCCAGGCTCGCGCTTATATGGCGAAAACCCTGCTTGGAGCGGCGGCGCAGAAAGCACATCTGGAAATTATTGATAATCCTAATGATGCCGAACTGGCAATTGTTCTGGGCGACACGCTTCCTGCCGACAGTTCGCTGAACGGCAAAAAAGTCTGGCTGGGCGATATTGGTCGTGCGGTTGCGCATCCTGAACTTTTCCTCAGCGAAGCGAAAGGCCACGCAAAACCTTATAGCGCTCCGGTTGCGACAGCGTCCGTGGCCAGTAGTGGTCCAAAACGCGTGGTGGCGGTGACGGCTTGTCCAACTGGCGTTGCCCATACGTTTATGGCCGCTGAAGCTATTGAAACAGAAGCGAAAAAACGTGGCTGGTGGGTGAAGGTTGAAACCCGTGGTTCTGTTGGCGCAGGCAATGCCATTACGCCGGAAGAGGTGGCTCAGGCGGATCTGGTGATTGTGGCGGCTGACATTGAAGTTGATCTGGCGAAGTTTGCCGGAAAACCAATGTACCGTACTTCTACTGGCCTTGCGCTGAAGAAAACGAAGCAGGAGCTGGATAAAGCGCTGGAAGAAGCAACGCCGTACCAGCCAGCCGGCAAAGCGCAGTCTGCAACCACTGAAGGTAAGAAAGAGAGCGCTGGCGCGTATCGTCACCTGCTGACGGGCGTATCCTACATGCTGCCGATGGTGGTTGCTGGCGGTCTGTGTATTGCACTCTCATTCGCTTTTGGTATCGAAGCGTTCAAGGAGCAGGGTACGCTGGCGGCGGCGCTGATGCAGATTGGCGGTGGTTCAGCTTTCGCGCTGATGGTGCCGGTTCTGGCGGGCTACATCGCGTTTTCCATCGCTGACCGTCCGGGTCTGACGCCTGGTCTTATCGGCGGTATGCTGGCGGTGAGCACCGGTTCCGGCTTTATTGGCGGGATTATTGCCGGTTTCCTTGCCGGTTATGTGGCGAAGCTCATCAGCACGAAGCTGAAACTCCCGCAGAGTATGGAAGCGCTGAAACCGATCCTGATCATTCCGCTGCTCTCAAGCCTGGTGGTTGGTCTGGCCATGATCTACCTGATCGGTAAACCAGTGGCGGGCATTCTGGAAGGTCTGACCCACTGGCTGCAAACCATGGGAACCGCGAACGCGGTGCTGCTTGGAGCGATTCTGGGCGGCATGATGTGTACCGATATGGGCGGTCCGGTTAACAAAGCGGCGTATGCTTTCGGTGTGGGGCTGCTTAGTACGCAAACCTATGCGCCGATGGCGGCGATTATGGCGGCGGGTATGGTGCCTCCGCTGGCCCTGGGCCTGGCAACGCTGGTGGCGCGTCGTAAGTTCGACAAAGCGCAGCAGGAAGGCGGTAAAGCTGCGCTGGTATTGGGCCTGTGCTTTATTACCGAAGGGGCTATCCCATTCGCTGCCCGTGACCCGATGCGCGTTCTGCCTTGCTGTATCGTTGGCGGCGCGATTACCGGGGCTATCTCGATGGCGGTGGGGGCTAAGCTGATGGCGCCGCACGGCGGTCTGTTCGTGCTGTTAATCCCTGGCGCAATCACTCCGGTGGTTGGATACCTGCTGGCCATTATTGCCGGTACGCTGGTAGCCGGTCTCTCCTACGCGGTGCTGAAACGCCCGGAAGCAGAGGTTGTGGCAAAG
>NZ_SZWS01000027.1:214897-227730 GCF_005281245.1 Citrobacter sp. wls826 | reverse complement strand
CAGAGATTTCTCTGCCCCTTTTTTTATCCATTAAATCTGCCTGGCTGTGTTAAACCGGTTCAGGCAATCATTGGCGCGATGATAAAACCAAAGGCAACGCCAGCAATGATCCCGCCAAGCCCTGGCAACATAAACGGATGGTTTAAGACATACTTACCCACGCGCGTTGTCCCGGTGGTGTCGAACTCCATTGCCGCCAGCGAAGTCGGATAAGTTGGCAGAACAAACACGCCGGTCACTGCGACATAGGAAGCCAGAATGGCCCATGTGGGTACGCCGAGCGCGACGGCAAGAGGGATAATCAGCGGCGTGGTGGCTCCCTGCGAATAGAGAAGCGCGCAGGTACCAAACAGCACCAGCGCCAACAGCATCGGATAAGCCCGTAGAATATCGCCCGCGATATCCTTTATCTCCGTTAAGTGGGCATCAATGAAAGTTGTGCCCAGCGTAACAATCCCCAGAATCACTGCCAACGAACTCATACCCGCGCGAAACGTGGATGTCAGGACAATCGCGTCTGTTGATGTTTTGCATAGCACCACCATCAGACACGCGGCAGCTAGCATGCAGATAATGATAATATCCCGGGTATTCATTGCATTACCTGCATCGAATCCAGGGCGCAATTGAGGGCATGCGGCAAGAATAACGATGACCACCGTTGCCAGCATAAACAGGGCGACTGACAGTCTGGCACCTGGCGTTGTGCTGTTTTGCCCTGCATATTTACGCACCAGTCCTTTTTGCAGGCGTTCCAGATAGACTTCATCATCCTGTAGCTCACATCCCTGACGTGAGGCGATAAAAGCGGCGACCATCGCGGCGACAAATGAGGCAGGCAGACAAACCGCCATGACCTGAATAAAGCTGATACCGTTGCCTTCCATAATAGTCAGCATAGCGGCCATTGCGGCACTGATCGGCGAACCGGATATCGCCACCTGAGAAGCGACTACGGAGCCTGCGAGCGTACGAGAAGGGCGAATACCTGACTCTTTGGCAACTTCGGCAATCACCGGCAGAGTAGAAAAGACGATGAACCCTGTTCCCGCCATAATCGTCATCGACCAGGTAATAATCGGCGCAATAATATTGATATATTTAGGGTTACGGCGCATAAAATTACCGGCAATGCGAACCAGATAATCCATGCCTCCGGCGGCCTGTAGCGCCGATGCCGCCACCACCACCGTCATAATAATAAGAATAACGTCAACGGGTGGTGAACCAATTTGCAGCCCAAACCCCAGCGTTAAAATAGCCAGCCCCAGCCCGCCGCATAAACCAATACCAATTCCGCCAAGGCGGATACCGAAAAATATTGCGCCCAACACTACGATAATTTCTAGCCAAATCATAATGGCCTCCGCCAGAGAGTAATTTGTAATTAAAATGGATTTTTATTTAATGCAACAATTAAACAGGTATGGACATTCATTGTGCCAAAAGGTGATTTTTACCCACGCGTTTCTCGTACCATTTAATACCGGCACGAACCAACGAACCGGTTGAATCAATATATTTTTCAGGTAACTTTTTGACTGCTTCAGCAAGAATGACAGGAACTTCAGTACATCCGAGCACGATGACTTGTGCCCCGCGTGAGAAGAGTGCTTCAGCCTGTTCATTCATCAGCGTTTGTGCCCGCTTAGCATCACCAGCTTTTAAGCAATAGATGCTTTCCATCACTTTTTCCTGACTGGATGAGTCAGGGCTGATGCAGGTTAACCCAAGAGATTCTATGCCTTTTTGATAGAGGCCCATGTATAAAGTGGCGTTGGTGGCGAGTAATCCGATTTGCGATTTCCCGCAGTTTTTAACCTCATTGATGGTCGTTTCAACGATACTGAGCAGCTCTGTATGGCAGCACGCTTTTAATTCATTAAACCAAAAGTGGGCGGTGTTACAGGGGATCACAATACACTCGGCGCCAGCATCTTCGAGTTTATGCATATAATCGCGCATTGCCGGAAGTGGGGAATGACCATGATGCATTAACGCGTCGGTTCGGTCAGGAATGTCAGGAATAGATGAAATAATTAAGGGGATATGTTCCTGGTCACGTTGCGCAGCGGTAAAAGTGACGAATTTATTAAACAGATCGACCGTTGCAGCAGGTCCCATACCACCAAGCACGCCAATTAAACCTTTCACGATATATACCTCAATTCACCGATGATTAATATTCAGAGCCGGGTTGTGTCTGCTGATAATGTTTAACAGCAGTGTGACGTGAGGAGAAATGCAATAATGTATGGTTCAATGCAAAAACCGCATGACTGTGGTTTATTGTGTAACCTCAGCAGGCCGGTATTCGGCCAGAGGCTACGCGTTACGCGGCGGGCAAGCGGTCGTAACCGATAGGGAGAGAAGTATGTTAATGTTAAAAATGAAGCCTTGATGCAAAAAACGAATCACCAGGCGCTAATGATGAATGTCATCTCCGGAACTATTCAGGCATGATGCTTTAAGGCTAATAGGCATATTTAAATATCTGCGTGATAAGCATGAAAAATATTGAGACAAAATGGTTATATGACTTTTTGACGTTGGAGGCATGCCGTCATTTTTCCCAGGCGGCTGAGGAGCGCAACATATCCCAACCGGCGTTTAGTCGGCGGATCAAGGCGCTCGAATCAGCCGTGGGTGTGCTGCTTTTTGATCGCACAACGAGCCCACTGCAACTCACGGAAGAGGGCAAGCTATTTCATTCGCAAACCCGTAGTTTATTGCAACAGCTGGAATGCAATCTGGATGAGCTAAGCGGCCACAATTTACTGGGTGTACCCAATATCAAAATAGCGGCGGCACATTCTTTGTCGCTGACGATGTTGCCCAGATTGGTGCACTCAATGGCAGCCTGGGGTGAGGAGTTTGTCTATCACGTTGAAGCTATTGATGTTGTTCAGGCGGTGAATACTCTGCGCGAGGGGAAAAGCGATTTTATTATCTCCTTTCGGGATGAAGACTTAATGCAGTCACCTTTCTGCGGCTTGAAGGTTTTTGAGTCTGAACTGTACCCCGTGTGTGCTGCAGATGCGCAGGGTAAGGCGTTGTTTGATATCTATCAGTCGCAGGCACCGATTCTGAACTATACCAGCACATCCTACATGGGAAGATTGGTAAACCGTCATCTGGCGGAAGTAGGCGGCATTTCAGCTCGTACCCTGTTTATGTCTTCGATGAGTGAGTTATTAAAAAATATGGCATTGGATGGGCATGGTATCGCCTGGCTGCCGGCGTGGACAATCGTAAACGAACTGCGCGAAAAGCGGCTGGTTTGTCTGCAGACGCCGGAACTGATGGTGCCTATTCAGGCTTATATTTACCGAATGGATACCCGGTTGAATAAAACGGCTGAGCACTTCTGGCGGATTTTGTACAACCATATGCCAGAGGACCTTGTTTCGCTCAGTTGATACGAACCGGTTCGCCTGGCGCATCTGAAAAATCTCCGGTTTTGCCGGAGTTAAACTCTTTAGGCTGCTTTAATTGTGTACTACCTCTCATTTTTTCTTTCCTTTACAGACTGTATCTATAAAAAATTGTGATTCTGTTCATATCTATTGAGTTTAGATCTTGAATATGGATTTACTTTGTCAAAAACACGCTTACTATGAACATATGTTTGATAGTGAACATGTGCTCTAATAACCTGATGTGTGGCGTTGGTTATTTTTAACGAACTCATTTGTGGCAAGTTAATTGCCAGGGGACGTGCTATGCGTGAAAAGGAATACATAGTAACTATTGGCTCGGCCAATATGGATGTTGCTGGGTATTCGCATGCTTCTCTAAATTATGCGGATTCGAATCCAGGAAAGATAAAATTCACCCCCGGCGGAGTTGGACGTAACATTGCACATAATCTCGCGCTGCTGGGGAAAAATTCATGGTTACTGACGGCGGTTGGTAATGATTTTTATGGACAATCGTTATTGGCGCAAACCAATCAATCCGGAGTTCATGTTGATAAGTGTCTTATCGTTCCCGGAGAGAATACGTCCAGTTATTTATCATTGCTTGATAACACCGGTGAAATGTTGGTTGCCATTAATGATATGAGCATTACCGAACATATTTCAGCAGATTTTTTATCACAGCATCATGATTTTATTCGGCAGGCGAAAGTCATCGTCGCCGATTGCAATATCAGCGAAGATGCCCTGGCATGGGTGCTGGAAAATGCCGGAGAGGTTCCGGTGTTTGTTGACCCGGTATCGGCATGGAAATGCGTCAAAATTCGCGAGCGGCTTGGACAAATTCACACTCTTAAACCCAACCGGCTTGAAGCCGAAACGCTAAGCGGTATTGCGCTTTCCGGGCATGATGACGTGGGTAAAGTCGCCGCCTGGTTTCATGATCGCGGCTTAAATAGGCTAGTGCTCAGCATGGGCGGTGACGGTGTTTATTACAGTGATATTGCGGGAAGTCGTGGTTGGTCGCTGCCGATTAAAACTCACGTCATTAATGTTACCGGGGCTGGCGATGCGATGATGGCTGGACTGGCTTCCTGCTGGGTAGACGGCATGCCCTTTATTGATTCGGTTCGATTTGCGCAGGGTTGTTCATCAATGGCGTTAGCCTGTGAATATACCAATAACCCTGATTTGTCTGTTGCGAATGTAAGCTCATTAGTGGAGAACACAGAATGTCTGAATTAACTCTTTCCTCTGAATTATTACAAATATCTCCAGAAGTACAGGAAGCATTAAACAGTAAGAAGCCGATTGTTGCACTTGAATCAACCATTATTTCTCATGGTATGCCATTTCCGCAGAATGCCCAGACAGCGATTGAAGTAGAAGAAACTATTCGTAAACACGGTGCGGTTCCTGCGACCATTGCCATTATTGGCGGAATAATGAAAGTTGGTTTAAGCAAAGATGAAATTGAGCTGCTTGGGCGAGAAGGTCATAGCGTTACGAAAGTAAGTCGTCGTGATTTGCCGTTTGTGGTCGCGGCAGGAAAAAATGGTGCAACGACTGTTGCCTCAACCATGATTATTGCCGCCCTGGCGGGAATTAAAGTATTTGCGACAGGGGGAATAGGTGGGGTTCATCGTGGTGCTGAACATACCTTTGATATTTCCGCGGATCTGCAAGAACTGGCGCATACCAATGTCACGGTAATTTGTGCCGGGGCGAAATCTATTCTTGATCTCGGCTTAACTACTGAATATTTAGAAACCTTTGGTGTGCCGTTAATTGGTTATCAAACCAACGCGTTGCCAGCATTTTTCTGCCGTACCAGTCCGTTTGAGGTCAGTATCCGTCTGGACAGTGCGCAAGAGATTGCCCGTGCCATGGCGGTGAAATGGCAAACGGGTCTCGACGGCGGTCTGGTTGTTGCGAACCCCATCCCAGAGCAGTTTGCGATGGCTGAAGAGAAAATTAATGCGGCAATCGATCGGGCGGTAAAAGAAGCGGAAGATCAGGGCGTCGTGGGCAAAGAGAGTACGCCGTTCCTGTTAGCGCGGGTTGCAGAGCTGACCGGTGGTGACAGCCTGAAATCAAATATTCAGCTGGTGTTCAACAATGCGGTACTGGCCTGTGAAATTGCGAAGGAGTATCAGCGCCTCGTCTGACAGAATTTCCCGGGCAGAATGCGGTCGCCCGCGAATATCAAACCTACCAAAACCTGGCGATAACGCCGGGTTTCCTGGCATGAAGGGAATTTCATTATGGATATAATGAGAAGTGTTGTGGGTATGGTGGTATTACTGGCCATCGCGTTTCTGCTGTCAGTAAATAAAAAACGTATAAGTCTGCGTACGGTCGGGGCTGCACTGGTACTGCAAATCGCAATCGGCGGCATTATGCTGTACTTCCCGCCAGGAAAATGGCTGGTTGAACAGGCTGCGCTCGGTGTCCACAAGGTAATGTCATACAGTGACGCGGGAAGCGCATTTATCTTTGGCTCCCTGGTAGGGCCAAAAATGGATGTGCTGTTTGACGGAGCCGGGTTTATCTTCGCTTTTCGGGTGCTTCCGGCCATCATTTTTGTGACCGCACTGATCAGTCTTCTCTACTACATTGGCGTGATGGGGCTATTGATCCGCATCCTCGGCGGTATTTTCCAGAAAGCGCTGAACATCAGTAAGATCGAGTCATTTGTCGCCGTAACGACGATTTTCCTCGGGCAAAACGAGATCCCGGCGATCGTGAAGCCGTTTATTGACCGCCTGAATCGCAATGAGCTGTTTACCGCTATTTGTAGTGGGATGGCCTCGATTGCTGGCTCAATGATGATTGGTTACGCCGGAATGGGCGTTCCGATTGACTATTTGCTGGCGGCATCGTTGATGGCAATTCCTGGCGGTATTTTGTTCGCGCGTATGCTGAGTCCGGCAACTGAAGAATCTCGCGTCACTTTTGAGAACCTGTCATTTACTGAAACGCCACCGAAAAGCATCATCGAAGCAGCGGCGAGCGGAGCGATGACCGGGCTGAAAATTGCTGCTGGCGTGGCGACGGTCGTAATGGCATTTGTCGCCATTATCGCGCTGATTAACGGCATTATTGGCGGAATTGGTGGGTGGTTTGGCTTTGGTCACGCCACTCTGGAAGGGATCTTTGGCTATGCGCTAGCCCCGCTGGCGTGGATTATGGGTGTGGACTGGAGCGATGCGACGCTGGCAGGCAGCTTGATCGGACAGAAGCTGGCGATTAATGAGTTTGTCGCTTATCTCAACTTCTCGCCGTATCTGCAAACGGGTGGAACGCTGGATGTGAAGACCATTGCGATTATCTCGTTTGCGCTGTGCGGTTTCGCTAACTTTGGTTCGATTGGCGTTGTCGTCGGGGCATTTTCGGCGATAGCGCCACAGCGTGCCCCGGAAATCGCGCAGCTTGGCATGCGCGCGCTGGCAGCAGCAACGCTGTCAAACCTGATGAGCGCCACTATAGCCGGTTTCTTTATTGGGCTGGCATAGCGAAAATAATGCCGGATACGCGTAGCGCCATCCGGCATTACATTTAAGCAGTTTGCAGCAAATACAAGGCGTTATCTGCTGAGAGGGTTGGGTTGTTGATGCTGACGCTGGCTCGCGATAATGCCGCGCAGGCCATGGCAAAGTGAGCGCTTTCATGAAATTCACTACCTTCCAGAAAGCTGTACAGCAATCCCGCCATAAAAGCATCGTCGGCGCCAAAACTGTCTACAACCGTATGCTCAGGAGGCGTCAGTAAAAACTGTTCTCCGTCCTTTTCGCTGCAAAAAACGGATTCATCTTCCAGGCAAACAAAGATTCGTTTTACCCCTTGCTGATGGAGACTATTAACGGCCAGTACGCGATCGGCATCTGAATGAATAGGTTGACCCCACAAAATCGCCAGCTCTTTCTGCGTTGGTTTTAGCGTATGAATACGCGTAAACCAGGTCTTCATTTTTGCCGCTTTGAACTCTGAAACGGTGTCAATGAATACCGGAATATCATCAGCAATAGTAAAGACCCACTCAATGGCTTCGGCAGTCAGATTGCAATCTGCCAGTACGACACCGGAATGGCGGATCAAATCTCGCGAACTGTTCAGTAACTGCGGCGTCAGTTGTTGCAGGATATGGGTATCGTTAATTGCCAGTACGGTCTCTTCCTGCTGATTAGCGATCGACAGGTAAGTTGAGGTGTTATGTCCATGCAGGCGTATGCAACTGGAAACGTTAACACCGGCCTGACGCGTTTGTTCCAGCAATGTTTCGCCATAGAAATCACTGCCAACAGCGGAAATTAAGTGGACGTCACGGCCCAGCAGCGCCAGGTTGTGGGCGATGTTGCGTCCCACGCCGCCTGCCGAGCAGTGAATGTTACCAGGGTTAGAGGCAGCCTGAGGATAGTGGATGTCAGCAACACCACGAATATCCATATTGATCGCCCCGACAACCACGCAATAATCCTGTTCGGTAAGGATATAACCTTTACCTTTGATCATGCCTTTACGCATCAAATCCATAATATGCGCAGCAACGCGTGAACGGCTGATCTGCAAAATATCGGCGATTTCATTCTGCTGAATCAACGGATTGCGACGCAGGATCTTAAGGATCTGCTTTTCCCTGTCGTTCATGATTATGCCACCGCTTTTTCTGTTTGCTGGGCTTTCAGCCAGGCAATCTCTTCTGCCCAGATATCCGGATTAATCGTTTCCAGCACCAGCGGAATGCCGTCAAAACGATTGTCCTGCATGATCCAACGGAAGGCATCGTGGCCAATATTGCCTTCACCTAAGCTGTGGTGACGGTCAACTCGACTGCCAAATGCGCTCTTGGCGTCGTTCAGGTGCATACCGCGTAGGTACCTGAAGCCGACAATACGTTCAAATTCCGCAAACGTCTTTTCGCATTCCTCGACGGAGCGCAAATCGTAACCGGCCGCGAAGGCATGGCAGGTATCAATACAGACGCCGACGCGGGACTTATCTTCGACGCCGTCGATAATGGCGGCAAGGTGCTCAAACTTAAATCCAAGGTTGCTGCCTTGTCCGGCGGTATTTTCGATAACTGCCGTAACGCCCTGGGTCTGAGCAAGGGCGATGTTGATGGATTCGGCAATGCGCGCCAGACACTCATCTTCCGGGATCTGCATCAGATGGCTGCCCGGGTGAAAGTTCAGCAAGGATAAGCCCAGCAGTTCACAGCGCTGCATTTCATCTATAAACGCATCACGTGATTTTTCCAGCGCATCGCTAACCGGATGACCGAGGTTAATCAGGTAACTGTCGTGAGGCAGGATCTGGGCGGCAGTATAGTGATACTTCTCGCAGGCAGATTTAAAATCATCAATGATTTCGGTGGTCAGCGGCGCGGCACGCCACTGGCGCTGATTTTTGGTGAACAGGGCGAATGCGGTCGCTTCGATTTCTGCGGCTCGAATAGCGGCGTTAGCCAGACCGCCAGCGGCGCTTACGTGCGCTCCGATATATTTCATAAATTTAACCCGCCATACTCAAATACAAAAAGGGAGAGTATAGCGGGTTAATAGAGGTGAGTCGTGATCGTTTATGCCATCAGCGCGTGGATAGCGACGTTAATCGCACCGCCACCCACAATCAGCCAGACAAACAGCAGCAGGGCCATCAGTAACGGTTTGGCACCGGCTTTTTTCAGCGCGCTAACGTGCGTGGTCAGCCCCAGGGCAGCCATCGCCATTGCCAGCAAAATGGTGTCCAGCGTTACCAGCATGTTCACTACTGACTGTGGCAGCAGGTGGAACGAGTTAAAAATTGCGACCACAATGAACAGGATGGCAAACCATGGAATGGTTATTTTGCTCTTCTCACCGCCCGTGGCCGGAGACAGTTGTTTAACGCGTGCGGCCAGGAGGATAAGGAACGGTGCCAGCATCATGACGCGCAGCATTTTGGCAATAACCGCGGCGTTTTCCGCATCCGGGCTAATGGCGTGCCCGGCAGCCACAACCTGTGCAACTTCATGCATGGTGGAGCCAATGTAAATGCCGTAGGTTTCTGGGCTAAACCAGTGTGAAAGCAACGGATACATCGCCGGATACAGGAAGATAGCGATAGTACCGAAGATAACCACGGTGGCGACAGCGACGGTCACTTTACTGGCTTCTGCTTTCACCACTGGTTCGGTTGCCAGCACTGCGGCGGCACCACAAATGCTGCTCCCCGCGCCAATCAGCCAGCTGGTGTGACGGTCCAGACCAAATACTTTCTGCCCCAGGAAACAGGCAATCATAAAGGTACTGCTTAGCGTTAACACATCAATCACGATACCGCTGACGCCGACGTCAGCAATTTGCGCGAAGGTGAGGCGGAAACCGTAGAGGATAATCCCCAGACGTAATAAATGTTGTTTCGCGAACAGCACGCCGCCGTCACAGCTTTTCCAGATGTGCGGATAGACGGTGTTGCCGAGAATCATCCCCAATAAGATGGCTAAGGTGAGGGCGCTGAACCCGGCACCTGCGACGGCGGGAATGGACCCTCCCCATAAGGCGACCCCAGTGATAACTGCACTCAGGGCAAGCCCCGGAATAAAATGCCACGCTGTACGACGATGAGTCTGTAAGGTGAGTTCTGTCATATCCTTCTCCTTTATCTGGGTAAAAGAGTAAGGCGAAGTGGTTTAAAAATAAAATTGATTATATATTTATAATTAATCTATATAAGTGGTATACCCGTCATACTTCAAGTTGCATGTGCGTTGGCTGCGCTCGTTCACCCCAGTCACGTACTTAAGTACGCTCCGGGGGATGCTCTCTCTTGCCGCCTTCCTGCAACTCGAATTATTTAGGGTATAAGTAACGGCTATCCGGTGGAAAACGACTATGCATATCACCCTGCGACAACTTGAAGTGTTTGCTGAGGTACTAAAAAGCGGCTCAACGACCCAGGCATCTGTCATGCTGGCATTGTCGCAGTCGGCGGTGAGTGCGGCGCTTACCGATCTGGAAGGGCAACTTGGCGTGCAACTGTTTGACCGTGTCGGCAAACGGCTGGTGGTTAACGAACACGGACGCTTGCTTTATCCGCGCGCGCTGGCGTTACTTGAGCAAACGACCGAAATCGAACAGCTTTTTCGCAAAGATAATGGCGCCATTCGGGTCTATGCCAGTAGCACCATCGGTAATTATATTCTGCCCGCCATGATCGCTCGTTATCGCCAGGACTTCCCCGATTTGCCGCTGGAACTTAGCGTGGGCAACAGCCAGGACGTGATCAATGCGGTGCTGGATTTTCGGGTAGACATCGGGCTGATTGAAGGGCCGTGTCACAGTACGGAAATCATCTCTGAACCGTGGCTGGAGGACGAACTGGTGGTGTTTGCCGCACCGTCGTCACCGCTCACAAAGGGGCCCGTTACGCTGGAACAGCTGGCTGCTTCGCCGTGGATCCTGCGTGAGCGAGGATCGGGGACGCGTGAACTGGTGGATTACCTGCTGTTGTCTCATCTGCCAAGATTTCAGATGGCGATGGAGTTGGGGAACTCCGAGGCCATTAAGCATGCGGTGCGCCATGGTCTCGGGATCAGCTGTTTGTCGCGTCGGGTCATTGCGGAGCAGTTACAGGCAGGGACGCTGAGCGAAGTTACCGTGCCACTGCCGCGTTTAGTGCGCACTCTCTGGCGCGTTCATCACCGGCAAAAACATATCTCCAATGCCATTACGCGTTTTTTATATTACAGCGACCAGGTTGAGTAGGGCGAATAGCGCGCTAACTCTCGTCAGGTCACCCTATACATAATGGCTGTTACGTCTTAACCGCCTTGTGCCGCCCGTTTTCTGCTTTACTTATAATCCGCGGCCAGTCATGAAGGTCTCTTATAACAGCGCATTTGTGCCGGAAGAATGCCATTTCGTCTGCTACAATCGCGCCTCATTTTTTGGATGGATAGCATTTTCACATGGTTTCCGAAACTAAAACCACAGAAGCGCCCACGCTACGTCGTGAACTGAAGGCGCGTCACCTGACGATGATTGCCATTGGAGGCTCCATCGGTACAGGTCTTTTCGTTGCATCTGGTGCAACTATTTCTGCGGCGGGTCCTGGCGGCGCGTTGTTCTCTTATATCCTGATCGGTCTGATGGTGTACTTCCTGATGACCAGCCTCGGTGAACTGGCTGCCTATATGCCGGTTTCCGGCTCGTTCTCCACTTACGGTCAAAACTACGTAGAAGAAGGCTTTGGCTTCGCGCTGGGCTGGAACTACTGGTACAACTGGGCGGTAACGATTGCCGTTGACCTGGTGGCCGCACAACTGGTGATGAGCTGGTGGTTCCCGGACACGCCGGGCTGGATCTGGAGCGCACTGTTCCTCGGCGTTATCTTCCTGCTGAACTACATTTCCGTTCGCGGATTTGGTGAAGCGGAATACTGGTTCTCGCTGATCAAAGTTACCACTGTAATTATCTTCATCGTGGTTGGCGTGATGATGATTTTCGGTATCTTCAAAGGCACTCAGCCAGTGGGCTGGAGCAACTGGACGACCGGTGATGCACCGTTTGCCGGGGGTTTTGCCGCTATGATTGGCGTGGCGATGATCGTCGGCTTCTCCTTCCAGGGAACTGAGCTGATCGGTATCGCGGCAGGCGAATCTGAAGATCCTGAAAAGAACATTCCACGTGCGGTGCGTCAGGTGTTTTGGCGAATCCTGCTGTTCTATGTGTTCGCGATTTTGATTATCAGCCTGATTATCCCGTACACCGATCCGAGCCTGCTGCGCAACGATGTGAAAGACATCAGCGTTAGCCCGTTCACGTTGGTATTCCAGCATGCGGGTCTGCTGTCAGCCGCAGCAGTAATGAACGCGGTTATCCTGACGGCGGTACTGTCAGCGGGTAACTCCGGGATGTATGCCTCCACACGTATGCTTTACACCCTGGCATGCGACGGTAAAGCGCCACGTATTTTCGGCAAACTGTCTCGTGGCGGTGTACCGCGTAACGCGCTGTATGCGACGACTGTGGTGGCGGGGCTGTGTTTCCTGACCTCGATGTTTGGTAACCAGACCGTGTACCTCTGGCTGCTGAACACCTCCGGGATGACGGGCTTTATCGCCTGGCTGGGGATCGCTATTAGCCACTATCGCTTCCGTCGCGGTTATGTGTTGCAGGGTCACGATGTGAAGGATCTGCCGTACCGTTCTGGCTTCTTCCCACTGGGTCCGATCTTCGCCTTTGTGCTGTGCCTGATTATCACTCTGGGCCAGAACTACGAAGCGTTCCTGAAAGATAGCATTGACTGGGGCGGCGTGATGGCAACCTATATCGGTATCCCGCTGTTCCTGATTATCTGGTTTGGCTATAAGCTGGCGAAAGGAACTCATTTTGTTCGCTACAGCGAAATGAAATTCCCGGATCGCGTGAAGAA
>NZ_SZWS01000027.1:191957-214846 GCF_005281245.1 Citrobacter sp. wls826 | reverse complement strand
TCAAATAGCGCATAACCAATAAAATGAGTGCCGGGGTTTTTTTATTGCGCCAGACTTAGAAGCTGTAAGTCAGGCCAACCGTGTAACGACGACCATCGAGAACAGTGTCGTAGGTATCGTAATCGATTTGCTTATCCAGCACGTTATACACGCCAGCGGTCATCAGCAGATCTTTGTTTGCATAATAGCGCAAACCAACATCGACCTGAGTATAGGATGGGGTGCCCTGCGCCATGGAGGTACGGCTCAGGTATTCAGACGTTTTCCCGCGCAGATTCAGACGGCTCCAGAAACCGAGATCCTGCGTGGCCTGCCAGTCCAGCGTGGTGTTGAACATATGCTTTGGCATTTTGTTCAATGGCTGACCGGAGAACTGACCGCTTTTCTGTTCAGATTCCGTGTAAGTGTAGTTCGCCGTCCAGTTGATGTCGGAAGTCATCTTCCAGCCGAAAGTGGATTCTACGCCGCGCATATTGGCTTTATCGACGTTAACGCGATCGCTGACGAAGTCATAGTGGGTATTGCCGATGGTACAGGCCGGATCGGAGCTGCTGTTACAGCGGCGCACTTCGGTGATTTTGTCTTTGAAGTCAGTATTGAACAGCGTGACGCCCGCGTTGAGATCGTTGCCGTTATCCCACAGTAAACCGATCTCTTCGCTGAGGCTTTTCTCCGGCTTCAGGTCCGGGTTGCCGACAATGATTCCGTTCAGTCTACCGCCGCCGGTGACCTGTCCCCAACTGGCAGACGACTGGCGCAGATCCGGTGCGCGATAGCCCGCTGAAACGCCGCCTTTTAAGGTCCATTGATCGCTCAGATGCCATACGCCATAACCGCGCGGCGTCCAGTTGTCGCCGTAGTTTTCATCTTTATCCATACGCAGACCGCCAGTCAGCGTGAAGGTATCGGTAACGGCCCACTCATCTTCAGCAAACAGCGCCCAGCTCCAGCGGGTCAGTTTGTTCAGTCCATCAGCAGCTTGCAGCTGGTTGCCGTTATCACTCAGTTTTTCATAACGGTATTGCCCGCCCAACGTCAGGGTGTGCGCCCCAAGGAAGACCTGGTTCTGGTTATTGAAAATCGTGTTGTAGGACTTCATCTGGCGACCTGGGTTTTCGGTCTCTTCCTGCTGGACATAGCTGGTGGAGTTGAAGTCGTCGTAATAACCGCTGTGGGTTAGTGAATACGTTGTGTGCACATACTTGTTTTCGCTTTTACTGTTGGGCTTGCAGCTTCCGTTGCGGCAGCTTTCCTCGGCCATGGATTTGCCTGGCGTACTGTCGCGATCCTGCAGTTCACGTGCGTAATCGAAGTCGATGTCATTTTTATCATCTGGCGTAAAGTTCAGGGTTAAACCCCCGTTACGCATACGCTGTTCATTGTAGCCATTGAGGATTTTGTCCTCTGCCCGATGAGAGAATAACCCGGTCACTTTCGCGCCGAGTAATCCGTCAATCAGGGGCCCAGACGCATAGGCGTTGGTCTGATAAATATCGCCGGAGTCTCTGTCTTCCTGGAAAGTGGCATCGCCGTGCAGAGAGCCGGTCCAGGCTTTGGTATTCGACACTTTCTTGGTGATGACGTTGATGACGCCGCCCATCGCATCGGAGCCGTACAGAGATGACATTGGGCCACGGATTACCTCGATACGCTCGATGGATTCCAGCGGCGGCAGCCAACCTTGCTCAATACCTGAGTTGTCACTGTTAGGACGTGTGCCGCGTGTGCTGATGCGTTTACCGTTGACCAGGAAGAGCGTGTATTGCGAAGCCATACCACGAATACTGATATCGCTGCTGCTACCCCCGCCGGTGACGACGACGCCAGGGACATCTTTTAGCGCATCGGTAACATCGCGATAGGCTTTGTCCTCAATCTGCTGCTTGGTAATAACAGATATCGAAGCGGGAGCGTCCTGAATTTTCTGTTCGAAGCCAGTGGCGGTAACCACCACGGTGTCTTGTTCAGCGGCATGCCCGAGTGATGGGAGACTGGCGACGCATACTGCGGCAGCTACAGCCTTAACGTGAGGTATAGTCATTTGTATCATTCCATTTAAATGAATTTACCCGGCATACTTCAAGTTGCAGATGCGTGGCTACGCGCGTTCATACAACTCGAATTATTTAGGGTAACGATCAGCGCGTCATGTGAAAGGCCATGACAATTGTATGTATTTGTCTTTTAAGGACTCTTTTCAGTAAAGAAGCGAATGGATTGTACAAAAGTATGAATGTTTGTAAACACAAATGATAATCGAAATCATTTGTGTTTGATCTTGTTTTGAGGGTAATACGTTTTAAATCAATAGGATAGTGGAGAAAGAAAAAAGGAGAAAAAGTGAAGGAATGATGGAGAAATGAAGAGGGCTGGCGCCCTCACTCAGGCGTTACTTCAACAAATACTGGGCGTGGAAGCGCAGGTGATCCTCAATAAACGACGCAATAAAGTAATAGCTATGGTCGTAACCTGGCTGGATACGCAGCGTCATTGGCCATGCGGTTTGACGGGCCGTTTCGGCCAGCACCGCGGGTTGCAGCTGATCGGCGAGAAACTGATCGCTGTCTCCCTGATCAATAAGCGTCGGAATCGCGTCTGCGGGCTTGCTGGCCAACATTAACTCGCAGCTGTCCCACGCGGCCCACTGTGATTTATCTTCACCCAGATACGCGCTAAAAGCCTTCTCCCCCCACGGAACGCGGCAAGGATTTACGATCGGCGCAAAGGCGGAAATGCTGGTGTATTTCCCGGGATTTTTCAGCGCCATAATCAATGCGCCGTGACCGCCCATGGAGTGTCCACTGATGGCGCAGCGATCGCTGACGTTAAACTGCGATTGAATCAGTGCCGGCAGCTCATCACGCAGATAATCATACATGCGAAAATGCGTTGCCCATGGCTGTTGGGTGGCATTGAGGTAAAATCCCGCCCCCTGGCCTAAATCGTAGCCATCATCATTGGCAACCTGCTCGCCGCGCGGACTGGTGTCCGGCATCACCAGTACAATGCCCAGCTCAGCCGCGATGCGTTGTGCGCCGGCTTTAGTCGTGAAGTTTTCATCATTGCATGTCAGACCCGACAGCCAGTACAGCACCGGAGGCGGGGTGTTATCGCGCGGGGGAGGAAGAAAAATACTGAAGGTCATGGTGCAATTTAACGTGGCGGAGTCGTGACGCCAGCGTTGCTGCCAGCCTTCAAAACAGCGGTGCTCTTCAAGCATTTCCATGCGGGGCTCCTTGTTGTGTTGAACCTGAATATGTTTGCGAACTCACCATAATACAGATTATTCATGGCACTGTGAGCAACTTTCACTTCCGCATTGAGCAAACATACTTCATCATCTATATAACTTTACATTAACACTCGACGTCGCCGGGTAGAACGACAAGTGAAATCGCTACGCTGAAAGGCTGTGCCAATTTCAATAATTATCGCGGTGAATACTGGATTATGTGCGCCGCCTCACGCACAATGTTCTGGCTGTGACACAGCCTAAAAACTTTGCCCCATGCAGGGCAGAGGCGCCCCACCTGCAGGAGAAGAAGAAATGTCATCACTCAGTAAAGAAGCGGCCCTGGTTCATGAAGCGCTGGTCGCGCGTGGTCTTGAAACGCCACTACGCCCGCCCGTGCAAGAGATGGATAACGAAACGCGCAAACGTCTTATCTCGGGCCATATGACCGAGATTATGCAGTTGCTCAATCTCGATTTGAGCGATGACAGTTTGATGGAAACTCCGCATCGCATTGCGAAAATGTATGTCGATGAGATTTTCTCCGGCCTCGACTACGCCAACTTCCCGAAAATTACCGTCATTGAAAACAAAATGAAGGTGGACGAGATGGTCACGGTTCGCGATATCACGCTGACCAGCACCTGCGAACACCACTTTGTTACTATCGATGGCAAAGCGACGGTGGCGTATATCCCAAAAGATTCGGTCATTGGTCTGTCGAAGATTAACCGCATTGTGCAGTTTTTCGCACAGCGTCCGCAGGTACAGGAACGTCTCACCCAGCAAATTCTCACCGCGCTGCAAACGCTTCTCGGGACGAATAATGTGGCGGTGTCGATTGATGCGGTACATTACTGTGTGAAAGCGCGTGGCATTCGCGATGCGACCAGTGCGACCACGACCACTTCTCTTGGCGGATTGTTTAAGTCCAGCCAGAACACGCGTCAGGAATTCCTGCGCGCAGTACGTCATCACAACTGATTAGGGCAGGGACCATGGAGCGTAATGTCACGCTGGATTTTATTCGTGGCGTCGCCATTCTTGGTATCCTGCTTCTCAATATTAGCGCCTTTGGCTTGCCAAAGGCGGCATACCTCAATCCCGCGTGGTATGGCAACATCACCTTATCCGACGCCTGGACCTGGGCGCTGCTCGATCTCTTTGCGCAGGTAAAATTCCTCACGCTGTTTGCACTGCTGTTCGGTGCCGGTCTGCAAATGCTGCTCCCGCGCGGTAAACGCTGGATCCAGTCGCGGCTTACGCTGCTGGTTCTATTGGGTTTTATTCACGGTTTACTCTTCTGGGATGGCGATATCCTGCTGGCATATGGCTTAATCGGTCTGATTTGTTGGCGGTTGATCCGTGATGCGCCGTCGGTAAAAAGCTTATTTAACACCGGCGTACTGCTTTATCTGGTGGGCGTTGGCGTATTGCTGCTGCTGGGGGTAATCTCCGGGAGTGAAACCAGTCGTGCCTGGACGCCGGATGCCTCAGCGTTGCTGTATGAAAAATACTGGAAAATAAACGGTGGAATGGAAGCCGTCAACAATCGCGTGGATATGATGTCCAATAGCTTGCTGGCGCTGGGCGCACAGTACGGCTGGCAACTGGCGGGGATGATGCTGCTCGGCGCGGCATTGATGCGCAGCGGTTGGTTAAAAGGGCAGTACAGCTTACAGCATTACCGACGCACCGGTGTACTGCTGGTCATTCTCGGGATGGCGATTAACCTGCCTGCTATCGTCGCTCAGTGGCATCTGGACTGGGCATATCGCTGGTGTGCCTTCTTGCTACAAGCCCCGCGAGAGCTGGGCGCGCCGTTGCAAACCATTGGTTACGCCGCGCTGATGTTCGGCTTCTGGCCGCAGCTTAGCCGCTTAAAATGGGTCATTGCCATCGCCTGTGTGGGGCGCATGGCATTAACTAACTATCTGTTACAAACCTTAATCTGCACCACGCTGTTTTACCAGGTCGGCTTATTTATGAAATTTGACCGACTGGAGCTGCTGTATTTCGTCATTCCGGTTTGGGCCGTTAACCTACTTTTCTCCGTCATATGGCTACGTTTTTACCGCCAGGGCCCGGTGGAATGGCTGTGGCGTCAATTAACCCTGCGTGCTGCGGGGACATCATTGCCGCGTACATCCAGATAACGATCTGGATCACATTCATTAACAAAACAGATGTAAGCGCTTTCATTCCTGTGACATCTCTCACGCAGTGCGTTTCATTGTGCTGACAAAATACCCAGCCTGGGGTGTCTGCGGGCAACCGCAATCTAAAACAGGGCAGTGAATATGATCACCATACGTGATGTGGCACGACAGTCTGGCGTTTCTGTAGCCACCGTTTCCCGCGTACTGAACAACAGTGCGCTGGTGAGTCCCGATACGCGTGAAGCGGTAATGAAGGCAGTTACTCTGCTGGGCTATCGACCTAATGCCAACGCGCAAGCGCTGGCGACGCAGGTGAGTGACACGATTGGTGTTGTGGTCATGGATGTATCAGACGCCTTTTTTGGCGCGCTGGTAAAAGCCGTGGATATGGTTGCCCAGCAGCATCAGAAGTATGTCCTGATTGGCAACAGCTATCATGAGGCTGAAAAAGAACGTCATGCCATTGAGGTGTTGATTCGTCAGCGCTGTAACGCACTGATTGTACACTCTAAAGCACTGAGCGATCGGGAACTCGCCGAGTTTATGGATCAGATCCCCGGTATGGTGCTGATCAACCGTCTGGTGCCGGGGTACGCCCACCGCTGCGTCTGTCTGGATAACATCAGCGGTGCCAAAATGGCGACCCGAATGCTGCTGAATAATGGTCATCAACGCATCGGTTATCTGGCGTCAAGCCATCGCATTGAAGATGACACCATGCGCAAAGAAGGGTGGTTAACAGCCCTGAAAGAGCAGGGGATTGTTGCGGCAGAAAGTTGGGTCGGCACCGGTTCGCCCGATATGCAAGGCGGAGAGTCTGCGATGGTAGAACTGCTGGGACGTAACTTACAACTGACGGCGGTTTTCGCCTATAACGACAATATGGCTGCCGGCGCGCTGACCGCGCTAAAAGACAACGGCATCGCTATTCCATTACACCTTTCTATCATTGGCTTTGATGATATTCCTATCGCGCGTTACACCGATCCGCAACTGACCACCGTACGCTATCCCATTGCCTCCATGGCAAAAATGGCGACGGAGCTTGCGCTACAGGGGGCTGCAGGCACGTTAGACCTGGAGGCGACGCATTGCTTTATGCCGACGCTGGTGCGTCGCCATTCTGTGGCGCTTCGGCAGAATGCGGCACCGATCACTAACTCATAACGTTGCGCGATGTAACCGCTTTCAATATGTGAGTAAATTCACAGTATATTAACAATGCGATAGCTATGATGACACTGTTTGTTGCGCTGTAACTACTATGTAACGGTGAATAATCACTTTCACCGAGGTAAAGGTGCCTTAAACAAAAATTAAAGCCTGTTTTTGGAGCGTTGCCAGACACGGAAGAAATATTTTTTAAAAGTGAGCTTCGGCGTTCAGTAACACTTCAGTAACGTTCTGCCTGCCGAGCATTTATCTCAAGTACTACCCTGCATAATAAAACCGGAGATACCATGAATAAGAAGGTGTTGACCCTGTCTGCTGTAATGGCAAGCATGTTATTCGGCGCGGCTGCGCACGCTGCTGATACCCGCATTGGTGTGACTATCTATAAGTATGACGATAACTTTATGTCTGTAGTACGTAAGGCTATTGAAAAAGATGCCAAAGCGGCGCCAGATGTACAGCTGCTGATGAATGACTCGCAGAACGACCAGTCCAAACAAAACGACCAGATCGACGTGCTGCTGGCAAAAGGCGTTAAAGCACTGGCGATTAACTTGGTTGACCCGGCAGCGGCAGGCACGGTCATTGAAAAAGCACGCGGGCAGAACGTACCGATCGTGTTCTTTAACAAAGAACCTTCTCGTAAGGCGCTGGACAGCTATGACAAAGCGTTTTACGTCGGTACCGACTCTAAAGAGTCCGGTATTATTCAGGGTGATTTGATCGCCAAACACTGGGCAGCTAACCCGAACTGGGACCTGAACAAAGACGGCAAAATTCAGTTTGTTCTGCTGAAAGGCGAACCGGGACACCCGGACGCTGAAGCACGTACCACTTACGTGATTAAAGAGCTGAACGATAAAGGCATTAAAACTGAGCAACTGCAGTTAGATACTGCAATGTGGGATACCGCTCAGGCAAAAGATAAAATGGATGCGTGGATGTCCGGTCCGAACGCCAACAAAATCGAAGTGGTTATCGCAAACAACGATGCGATGGCAATGGGCGCAGTTGAAGCGCTGAAAGCGCACAACAAAACCAGCGTACCGGTATTTGGTGTGGATGCGCTGCCTGAAGCGCTGGCTCTGGTGAAATCTGGCGCAATGGCTGGTACCGTGCTGAACGACGCCAACAACCAGGCGAAAGCCACCTTCGATCTGGCGAAAAACCTGGCTGATGGCAAAGGTGCGGCAGATGGCACTAACTGGAAAATTGAGAACAAAATTGTTCGCGTTCCGTACGTAGGTGTCGATAAAGATAATCTGGCAGAGTTTACCAATAAGTAAATACTCCGTCTTTGGGCGCAATGTCATTGCGCCCTTAATAACGCACTCTGCAAGGCCAACAAGGTATAATTATGGTCAGCACACATACTCAGTCGTCAGGCGAATACTTGTTGGAAATGACCGGCATCAACAAGTCCTTCCCCGGCGTTAAGGCTCTTGATAATGTCAATTTAAAAGTCCGCCCACATTCCATTCATGCCTTAATGGGGGAGAATGGCGCGGGGAAATCAACATTATTGAAATGTCTTTTCGGTATCTATCAAAAAGATTCCGGTAGTATTTTATTTCAGGGTAAAGAAATCGATTTTCATTCTGCTAAAGAAGCGCTTGAGAATGGTATTTCGATGGTACACCAGGAATTAAACCTGGTATTACAACGTTCTGTGATGGATAACATGTGGCTGGGACGCTACCCCACCAAAGGCATGTTTGTCGATCAGGACAAAATGTACCGCGATACCAAAGCGATATTTGATGAACTGGATATTGATATCGATCCGCGTGCGCGCGTTGGTACATTATCCGTTTCTCAAATGCAGATGATTGAAATTGCGAAAGCGTTCTCCTATGACGCAAAAATCGTCATCATGGATGAGCCAACGTCATCGTTAACCGAGAAAGAAGTTAATCATCTGTTTACCATTATCCGTAAGCTGAAAGAGCGTGGATGCGGTATTGTTTATATTTCTCACAAGATGGAAGAAATCTTCCAGCTATGCGATGAAATTACCGTGCTGCGCGATGGTCAGTGGATTGCGACCCAGCCGCTGGAAGGGCTGGATATGGATAAGATCATCTCCATGATGGTCGGCCGTTCACTGAACCAACGTTTTCCGGATAAAGAAAACAAACCCGGTGAAGTCATTCTGCAAGTGCGTAACCTGACCTCGCTGCGTCAGCCATCGATTCGTGATATCTCGTTTGATTTGCACAAAGGGGAAATTCTCGGGATTGCCGGGCTGGTCGGCGCAAAACGTACTGATATCGTTGAAACGCTTTTTGGTATTCGTGAGAAATCATCGGGTACGATTACGCTACACGGCAAAAAGATTAATAACCACAGCGCAAATGAGGCCATTAACCATGGTTTTGCACTGGTCACGGAAGAGCGCCGCTCAACCGGTATTTACGCGTATCTGGATATTGGTTTTAATTCGTTAATCTCCAATATCCAAAACTATAAAAACAAAGTTGGTCTGCTGGATAATTCCCGCATGAAGAGTGATACCCAGTGGGTAATTGACTCAATGAGGGTGAAAACACCGGGCCATCGAACACAAATCGGTTCACTGTCCGGTGGTAATCAGCAAAAGGTGGTTATTGGTCGCTGGTTATTAACGCAGCCAGAAATCCTGATGTTAGATGAACCCACGCGTGGTATCGATGTTGGCGCGAAGTTTGAAATTTATCAGCTGATTGCCGAACTCGCGAAAAAGGATAAGGGGATTATTATTATTTCCTCTGAAATGCCGGAGCTGCTAGGTATTACCGATCGTATTCTGGTGATGAGCAATGGTCTCGTTGCCGGAATTGTTGACACTAAAACAACAACGCAAAACGAAATCCTCCGTCTTGCGTCTTTGCACCTTTAAGATTAGGGGCTCCTCATGAGTGCGTTAAATAAGAAAAGTTTTCTTACTTATCTGAAAGAAGGCGGAATTTACGTTGTTCTTTTGGTTTTGCTGGCGATTATTATTTTCCAGGATCCCACTTTCTTAAGCTTACTGAACCTGAGTAATATTCTGACGCAATCCTCGGTGCGTATTATTATCGCATTGGGCGTGGCCGGGCTGATTGTTACCCAAGGGACAGACCTGTCGGCGGGACGTCAGGTTGGCCTGGCGGCAGTCGTGGCGGCAACCTTGCTACAGTCGATGGAGAACGCCAACAAGGTGTTCCCGGAAATGGCTACAATGCCAATCATCGTAGTCGTGCTGATTGTTTGCGTGATTGGCGCCATTATCGGTCTGGTGAACGGTATTATCATTGCTTATCTGAATGTGACGCCGTTTATTACCACCCTGGGTACGATGATCATCGTTTACGGGATCAACTCCCTGTACTACGACTTTGTCGGCGCATCGCCAATTTCTGGCTTTGACAGCGGATTCTCCACCTTCGCACAGGGCTTTATTGCGCTGGGTAGTTTCCGCCTCTCCTACATTACCTTCTATGCGCTGATTGCGGTGGCGTTTGTCTGGGTGCTGTGGAACAAGACCCGCTTCGGTAAAAACATTTTCGCCATCGGCGGAAACCCTGAAGCCGCAAAAGTGTCCGGGGTCAACGTTGCGCTGAACCTGCTGATCATCTATGCGTTGTCTGGCGTGTTTTATGCCTTCGGTGGTTTGCTCGAAGCCGGGCGTATCGGCTCGGCGACTAACAACCTCGGCTTTATGTATGAGCTGGATGCGATTGCGGCGTGCGTGGTTGGCGGCGTGTCGTTCAGCGGCGGGGTAGGGACCGTGTTTGGCGTGGTGACCGGTGTGATTATCTTCACCGTCATCAACTACGGTCTGACCTACATTGGCGTGAACCCTTACTGGCAGTACATTATCAAGGGCGGCATTATCATCTTCGCGGTTGCGCTGGACTCACTGAAGTACGCGCGTAAGAAGTAATCGTATACCGCAAAAAGCCCGGTGCAGCGTAATCTGTACCGGGCTTTTTTGTCAGCGTTACAACGTTAACGCATGCTCTTTCTCACCGGGTTTAAATTTCACTTCACCCAGCTCAATACAGGCTACCGGACAAACGTGACCACACAACAGGCATCCCACACATTTTTCTGTGTTGCAATGCGGTGTGCGGGTTTCCTCATTCCATTCCATCGCCTGATGTCCGCCGTCATAACAGGAGATGTAGCAGCGGCCACAGCCAACGCATTTATCAAGATGGATGTACGGGTAGACGATGTAGCTACGGTCAAGATCCTCCGCGGGGATGATATTGGCATTGGCAAGACCAACCATCTCCTCCAGTGAGTCAAACCCTTGATCGGCGAGGTAATGTGACAGCCCGCTGGCCATGTCCTCCACAATCCGGTAGCCGTACTGCATGATCCCGGTGGTCACCTGCAGCGTGGCCGCGCCTAACAGTAAAAACTCGGCGGCATCTTCCCAGGTCTCAATTCCCCCGATGCCGCTAATCGGGAAATCGCGCAGTTCAGGGTGCATGCGCAGTTGTTGGATAAATCGCAAAGCAATAGGTTTAACGGCCTTGCCGGAGTAGCCGGAAATACTGGATTTACCGTTGACGACCGGCATCCCGATTTTTCGGTTCAGATCGATATTCGTGATGGATTTAACCGTATTGATGGTCGCGATACCGTCGGCACCTCCGTGTTTTGCTGCCAGAGCCACCTCACACATATCACCAATGTTCGGTGTCATTTTCGCCAGCATCGGCAGGGACGAGCCGCGTTTAACGGCCCGACAATACTTTTCAACCAGCTCAGGGCTTTGCCCTACATCGCTACCCATGGCATGTGAGGTCATTTGCGGGCACGAGAAGTTACACTCGATCATGTCTGCACCCGCGTCTTCAACCAGGCGGGCCAGTTCCTGCCATTGCTGCTCATTTTCCCCCATAATCGACGCAATCAGGACTTTGTCCGGGTAGTCCTGTTTCAGTCGGCGAATTGCGGCCAGATTCTCCTCCAACGGATGCTCGGCAATTTGTTCCATGTTTTTGAAGCCAATAAAGCCGGTATCTTCTTTGGTGAGATGGTCAAAACGTGGGGAGACTTCATTAGCAATAAAGAACCCGATCGTTTTAAAAACAATGCCACCCCAGCCGCTATCATAGGCTTTGGCGCACATTTCATAACAGTTGCCCACCGGAGAGGAAGAGAGGCAGAACGGGTTGGGGAATTTGACGCCGCAAAAAGTAATAGAAAGATCTTTCGTTAACATGAGCAAGCTCCCTCTAAATAGTGATGAATGGCCTGAGCGGCTTCTTTTCCCGTTTTCACGGCGTAAACAACGGTTTTATCGCCTTTAACAATATCGCCCGCAGCAAACAGAGCCGGATCGGCGGTTTGATAATTGTGCGTATCGATAAGATTGCGCTGTGGTTTTAACGCGGCGAAATTATCAAGCTGAGCATGTTGGCCGACGGCGAGAATAATCTGTTCGGCTTCAAGCGTGAGTTCTCCAGGCTGACGTACGTGCTTAAAGGTGACTCGATTTCCGCTAACCGCCACGGGCGTGAAGCCGTCAATTATCGACACCCCTAAAGCCTGTGTGCTGCTGAATTCTTTGTCGCTGGCCGGGAAGTCGGCGAGTTCTTCACGCGCGACACAGGTGACTGACGGGCAGCCCAGCAGCTTCAACGTACTGGCGACATCCATCGCCACGTCGCCACCTCCGATGATTAATGCACTTTGTGCGACGGTAATATCGCCGTTGGATTGCCGGGCTCGTTGCAGAAAATCGACGGCGATTTCTACGTGATTCGCCCTCTCAAACAGAGGTAACGTTGAACCGTAAGACATCCCAACGGTAACCAGTACGGCGCGGTATTCTGCTTTGAGTTGCTCAACGGAAAGGGCATTGCCGACTTCACAATTGCACTTGATGGTCACGCCCATTTCAACGATACGGGCAATTTCAAGATCCAAAACTGCTTGCGGCAGACGAAACTCAGGAATACCATAACGCAACCAGCCACCTGGCTGGGCCTGTTTTTCGAAGATTGTGACATCATAACCAAGATTACTTAGCGTTACGCTGGCCTGTAACCCTGCCGGACCCGCCCCGATGATAGCTACCTTGCCGAGCGTTTTTGTTGCCGGCTGATAGATTTTCATTGCGGTCTGCTGTTCAAAATCGGTAATAAAGCGTTGCAGACGTGCAATATCGATAGGTTTATCAATTCCTGAGCGCGTACATCCGCGCTGGCATAATTTTTCGGTTGGGCAAACCCGGGCGCACACCGCACCGAGCGCATTATTTTCGCGGATAGTTTCGGCAGCGCCTTTAAAATTACGAAAATAAATAGAGCGAATAAATTTCCCTGGGTCTGTTTGCGCTGGGCAATCATGACTACAGGGGGCGTCGTGACATAATAAACAGCGGGAAGCCTCTTTTATTGCTAATAATGGGGTAAAAGCAGGCGTGAGCTCATCCAGATAATTTTGTTGTGGCATATTTTCTTCCTTAATGCTTGAGTAAATTAAGGCAAACCGTTAATAACAAAATATAAAAAGTGAAGGCTATTCTTAAGGCTAAGCACTGCAGGAAGAGTATTCTG
This sequence comes from Citrobacter sp. wls826, assembly GCF_005281245.1. Classification (NCBI taxonomy): domain Bacteria; kingdom Pseudomonadati; phylum Pseudomonadota; class Gammaproteobacteria; order Enterobacterales; family Enterobacteriaceae; genus Citrobacter; species Citrobacter sp. wls826. The sequence goes on along the minus strand of NZ_SZWS01000027.1, from coordinate 201,746 downwards.
TGAAAGGATTCACAAATAGAAGATAGTCTGAGGGAAATGCTGGCGGGCAGCATTAATCCCTTACATTGAAATGGTAACTATTATCAAAATATTAGCTATTCTCAAATGCTAATATAAAGGAAAATTCTTTAGCGATAAAAGACTAAGTAAATAACCATCCCGAAGGATAAACATCCGCACCCGGCATAAACCAGCACATAAGACCAAAATTGCAGGGGCTCTTGATTGCGATAAGCGTAAACCGGTTCGCGCGCATTCTTTTTAATTTTATCTACTGCCCCAGAGCGCCAGCCTTTCCATGCTTCGCGAAAACAAAATACGGGAATGAGCAGAAAGGCCAACACGACGAAAAGGGTTTGTACATCCATGCTTATTTTCCTTGTTTCTTTTGTAATTCGAGTAGTTGTTCAGGCGTGACCGCCGGATATCCCTGTGCATCGTCCGGTACCTGATGCATGGTAGGGATGGGCACCAGCGGACCTAAAAAGCGGGGTTCACGTTTGAAAATATAGAGATCGGCCAGTGCGCCAAAGCGGGCGCCAAATTCACGTACCCGCACGGTGAGCATATCTTTTGGTGAGGGCACCGCATAGCACTGGGCCTGGATGCCCATATGCAGCGCAATAAACAAGGCGCGCTCACAGTGGAATCGCTGAGTAATAATGATGAAATCGTTGGTATCGAACACCTTGCGGGTTCGTACAATTGAATCGAGCGTCCGGAACCCGGCGTAATCAAGCACGATGTCAGCGGGATCGACACCTGCGGCAATCAGATCTTTACGCATCGTCATGGGTTCGTTGTAGCTTTGCTGCGCGTTGTCGCCGCTCAGCAGCAGATAATTTACCTTTCCACTGTTATAGGCGTTCAATGCGCCCTGAATGCGGTAGCGGTAATACTGGTTGATGACGCCGGTGCGATAGTATTTCGCCGTGCCAAGGACCACACCGACCTGGCGGTAGGGTAAATCCTGCAATTCGTCGTAGATGTAAGGAGCGGTCTTCCAGCTCATCCACCTGTCGAGCCCAAGCACAGTCAAAAGCAGCAAGCCTACCAGGACTAACAGGCTGTAAAACACGCGCTTTAACATGCAGAAAACTCGTTATTTGGATGGAATTTCAATCAGGCTACTGTACCGGAAGACGTAGCGCAAGAAACAGCAATCTGATTGAGGGGATTTTCAGCAAAACGGCCCTGTTGGATGGTAGCAACAGCAAATCTGGCCGACAACCTGGAGCGATTGCAGGCCAGATAAGCGTAGCGCCAGGCAATTAACCGAGCAGCACGCGCTCAATATTATTGCAGCCCAGCGCTTTCAGGGTAGCGGAGGTCGCATCCCACTGAATCAACGGCGCATCGGCTTTTTCAGCCAGCACAGCACGCTGGATATCCGGGTAGTCATAACCGTTAAGGTTCAACAGGTTTAACGCGCCTTGCAGCGGCGGCAGGGTCGGGTTGAAGGCGGCATTTTCCGCATAGCTACCGCTAAAAATTCGACCATCTTTACATTCCAGCGCCACGCCGCTTGGGGAGTTGCTGTACGGCATATGAGATCTGTTGGCGGCGGTGATAGCCGCTTGGGTCAACGCATCGCCCTGCAGTGCGAAGCCGTGATCCTGATCGTCCATCAGCAGTGTTTTAATCTCCAGATCTTTCGGTCCGAAGGCGTCTGGCAGGTAATCGCGCAGCACGTGTGGCGCACGTCCCGGCAGATGAATACGTAAATCCAGTCCACTGTTCAGTTCGTTCATAAACTGGCGACAGTGGCCGCACGGCGTGTAGTTGACGGTGATGGCGGCGAGCCCTTTTTCACCGCGCAGCCAGGCATGGCTAATGGCGCTTTGCTCGGCATGAACGGTTTGCTGCATGGTCGCCCCCAGGAACTCCATGTTGCCACCGAAGTACCAGGTGCCGCTGATGCCGCGAGAAATTGCCCCAACGTTGAAGTTGGACAGCGGAGTACGCGCGCAGGCCGCAGCCAGCGGCAGTAGAGCGAATGCCAGCGCGTCTTCGTCCAGTCCCGATTCGCGTTTCAGCAAAGAGACCTGCTCAGCAGTCAGCATGGCGGGGAAATGCGCATCCGCCAGAACAGGCGCCAGGGCTGATTGCAAGTTATCCGCGAGTTGGGCAAAAGCAGTTTGAAAACGTGGATGCATGGCGATGCCTCATAACAATGTAATGGAATCGTAGTTTACGGGCCTGTTACGGCTTTATATGTGATCCAAATCTCATTGTGTATGCAACTTATGAAAATTAAATTAAAAATGTGCAACGCATCGCAAATAATTAGCCAAAAATTGAAGGTTAACCGACCAGGGCCAGAATAATCGGGAACAGGAATGGGGCGACCAACGAGGTGATAATGCCGCAAATAACCAGCGCCAGAGAGCTAAACGCACCTTCCTGATAGTCCAGCTCTGCACAGCGTGCGGTACCCAGGGCGTGCGAAGCGGTACCCATGGCCAGTCCACGTGCGGCTTTGGTGCGAATACGCATCGCATTGAGCAAAGTATGACCAAACACAGCCCCGAGGATACCAACAAAAATGACGCACACGGCGCTGATGGCCGGAATACCACCAATGCTGCCTCCCACTGCCATAGCGATAGGCGTGGTTACCGATTTCGGCATGATTGACGCAGCAATTTGCGGCGATGCGCCCATCAACAAGGCGATTGTTGTACCTGTAACCATCGCCACAACGCTCCCCGCAAAGCAGATGGCAATAATTGATTTCCAGCGAGCGCGAATCTGGTGCAGCTGTTCGTATAACGGATAGGCCAGCGCGACCACGGCAGGTTGCAGTAAATCGTTCAGCACCTCACTGCCTTTGAAATAGTGATCGTAGGGAATTCCGGTCAGCATCAGAATGGGAATGATCACCACCATGGCGACCAGTAGCGGGTTCAATAGCGGCATTTTAAATCGTGCAGCCAGCTTACGTGCGCCAAAAAATACCGCCAGCGTAAGGGGTAACGACCACCAGATATACGACATCATTCTTTAGACCCTTTTTGCCCAACGATTTTGCGCTCACCGTGCACAATGTGAGAACTCCAGCTCACCACCAGGAAAACGACCAGCGTACTGATGGTACAGGACACCACCACCGGACCAAATTGCGCACGGAGCAGATCAAAGTACTGCATGATCCCCACGCCAATCGGGACAAACAACAGGGCCATATAGCGAATCAGCACATAGCAGCCGGGGTTAACCCATTTTGCCGGTAGCACCTGCAAAGCCAGTAAGACAAACAGAATCAGCATGCCGATAATGCTGCCCGGAATGGTGATGGGGAGTAGCGATGCAAGAAAAATACCTGCATAGAGGCAGGCATAAATCAGGACGAATGCGCGCAAATATTGCCAGATAATGTTCAGTGCTTTGCTCATAGTTGAAACCCTTGACGAGACTGATTCATCATACAATTAAACTTCAAAACGTGCTACCGATCACATCATGAATTCTAAGCATAGAAGAAATAGATATCTGGAACATCGGGCGATGGCCCTAACTGTTCACGTTAAACCTGTGCCAGGTAATACAGAAAACGATTCAGGGCGGTCGTGGGTGTTTCATTGTTGCGCCAGAACACGCCTACGCTGCCTTTTTGTTCAATCTTCGGCAGATTCAGGATAGCCAGCTGTCCCTGGGCGGCATAACGCTGCGCCAGGCGTAGAGAAAGAATAGAGATCATGTCGCTACTTTGCAGCAGGTTGGTGCTGACGTTTATCGATGCCGACTCAATGATGTTTTCCGGTAGCATGACGCCGTTATCTACCAGCGCGTTGTCAATGCTTATCCGGATGGGCGTTCCCGTCGGCCAGACAATCCAGCGCCAGTTAGCCAGATCATGCCAGGTGAGCAGGGGATATTTTGCCAGCGGATGGTCGGGGCGCGCGACGAAACAGACCGGCTCGGTATACAGCACCTGGTAATTGAGCGGCAACTGAAGCGCCCGGCCACCGACGCGTCCGACCACCACATCCACCGAACCCGCGAGCAGATCGTGCAACAGCGGGGTCATCACCTTCTCTTCAATATTAAGATGCAAGGTCGGCAGCTCTGTGAGCAAACCCAGTATCGCCTGTGAAACGCAGTCCGTCGCCACCGGCGAGCAGCCAATCTTCAGACTCCCTACCAGGCCTCCCTGCTTAAAACGGGCGATTTCATACTGTGAACGTTCCATATCATTGATCAGGCGTTGGGCATGCTGCAGTAGCAGCTTGCCGCCTTCTGAAGGGCGTAAGCCTTTGCTATGACGTTCAAAGAGTGTGATACCCATCTCATCTTCGAGCTGTGATAACCATTTTGACAACGCTGGCTGGGTGATATTCATCATTCGGGCGACGTGAGTCAAATTCCCCTGTTCGCCCAGCGCAATAAGCGTTTGCAGGTGGTGTAACTTAAGTTTCTGCGCCCAGTTAGCCATTTGCTATAACCTCCAGGTTATGCCTCTGCATGAAAAGCCATTGTACATTTCATCTCCAAACATACAAAGTCGCAACATACCTAAAACAAAACAGACATCTACTCTACCTGCACTGAGGCATTCACTATGACTCAACAACGTGATCTACAAGCACTGATCGATTCCGCCCCCGTCGGTAAGACCCAGTGGCGCGTTATCATTTGCTGTTTTTTGGTCGTCATGCTCGACGGTTTTGATACCGCAGCTATTGGTTTTATCGCGCCTGATATTCGCACCCACTGGCAACTGACGGCCGGAGATCTGGCGCCGTTGTTTGGCGCAGGCCTGCTGGGTCTGACCGCTGGCGCACTGCTCTGCGGTCCGCTATCGGATCGTTTTGGCCGCAAACGGGTGATTGAACTCTGCGTGGCGCTGTTCGGCGCACTGAGCCTGATCTCGGCTTTTTCCCCCGATCTGCAAACGCTGGTTTTTTTGCGCTTCCTTACCGGGTTAGGCCTGGGCGGCGCGATGCCAAATACTATCACTATGACCTCAGAATACCTGCCAGCGCGTCGGCGTGGTGCACTGGTCACAATGATGTTCTGCGGTTTTACCCTGGGCTCGGCGATGGGCGGGATTGTCAGCGCACAGCTGGTGCCGGTTATTGGCTGGCACGGCATCCTGGTGCTGGGAGGCGTGCTACCGCTGATGCTGTTTGTGGCTCTGCTGTTTGCGCTGCCGGAATCCCCGCGCTGGCAGGTTCGTCGTCAGTTGCCGCAAAACGTGATTGCCAGAACCGTCAGCGCCATCACCCGGGAACGTTATGACAATACCCAATTTTATCTCAACGAAGGCGCCGCGATTGCCAAAGGCAGCATTCGCCAGCTGTTCGTCGGGCAACAGTTGCCCATTACCCTGATGTTATGGGTGGTGTTCTTTATGAGCCTGCTGATTATTTATCTGCTCTCCAGCTGGATGCCAACGCTGCTTAACCATCGTGGAATTGACCTGCAGCATGCCTCATGGGTGACCGCTGCCTTTCAGATTGGCGGTACGCTCGGTGCGCTGGTGCTGGGAGTGCTGATGGATAAATACAACCCTTTCCGCGTGCTGGCAGTGAGCTATGCGTTGGGTGCGGTGTGTATTGTCATGATTGGCCTGAGCGAGAACGGTCTGTGGCTGATGGCGCTGGCCATTTTTGGCACCGGCATCGGCATCAGCGGTTCGCAGGTGGGCCTGAATGCCTTAACCGCCACGCTTTATCCGACGCAGAGCCGGGCAACGGGCGTCAGCTGGTCTAATGCGATTGGCCGCTGCGGCGCGATTGTCGGCTCGCTCTCCGGCGGCGTGATGATGGCGATGAATTTCTCATTCGATAACCTGTTTTTCATTATTGCCGTTCCGGCGGCCATCAGCGCGGTGATGCTTATGCTGCTGACGGTTGTTATCCGCCAGTCGGCCTCTGTCCCTGACGCGTTGTCACGCGTAGGCATCGTGAACAAATAAGGAGAATCTCTATGTCGGAACTTAATCAGGATGTTAAGAACAGCCGTCAGCAGTTTTACCAGCATATTTCCGGGCAGAATCTGACCCCGCTGTGGGAGTCGCTGCACCGCCTGGTACCGCCAACGCCGAACGCACATTGTGCTCCTGCGTACTGGAACTATCAGGAGATCCGCCCGTTGCTGCTGGAAAGCGGCGATCTGATTGGCGCGAAAGAGGCGATTCGTCGCGTACTGGTGCTGGAAAACCCCATGCTGCGCGGACAGTCTTCAATCACCCCAACGCTGTACGCCGGATTGCAGTTAATCATGCCGGGCGAGGTTGCCCCGAGTCACCGGCATAATCAGTCTGCGCTGCGCTTTATTGTCGAAGGGAAAGGGGCATTTACTGCGGTGGATGGCGAGCGCACCCAAATGCATGAAGGCGATTTTATTCTGACGCCACAGTGGCGCTGGCACGACCACGGCAACCCAGGCAGTGAACCGGTGGTGTGGCTGGACGGTCTGGATCTGCCACTGGTGAATCTGCTGGGTTGCGGCTTTGCGGAAGATTACCCGGAGGATCAGCAACCAGTCACGCGCAAGGAAGGGGATTACTTACCACGCTACGCGGCCAATATGCTGCCGCTGCGTCATCAGAAGGGTAACTCATCGCCAATTTTCAACTATCGCTACGATCGCAGCCGTGAAGCGCTGCATGACCTGACCCGCATGGGTGACGCCGATGAGTGGGACGGTTACAAGATGCGTTACGTCAACCCGGTAACCGGTGGTTATCCCATGCCTTCAATGGGGACCTTTTTACAACTGTTGCCGAAGGGCTTTTCCTCGCGGATGGCGCGTACCACCGACAGCACTATCTATCACGTGGTGGAAGGAAGCGGGCAGGTCACCATCGGCACCGAGATCTTCAATTTTTCGCCAAAAGATATCTTCGTGGTGCCAACCTGGCACGGCGTGTCATTCCAGGCCCACGAAGATGCCGTCTTATTTAGTTTTTCGGACAGACCGGTTCAGGAAGCGCTGGGGTTGTTCCGTGAAGCACGTTATTAATTTGGGAGAGAGAAAATGACGCAATACGTATTCGAACCACAAGCGCCTGTTACCGTTCCGGTCGTTGGCAGTAATGAACAGTTTCCCGTGCGTCGCGTTTACTGCGTGGGCCGCAACTATGCCGCTCATGCGCGTGAAATGGGTTTTGATCCGGATCGCGAACCGCCGTTCTTCTTCTGTAAACCTGCCGATGCGGTGGTTCCGGTGGCGGCCGGTCAAACCCTCGAGCTGCCATACCCGTCGCAGACCGATAACTATCACTATGAGATAGAGCTGGTGGTGGCGATCGGTAAAAAGGGCAGCGATATACCGCTGGAAAAAGCGCACGAATATATCTGGGGCTATGCCACTGGTCTGGATATGACCCGCCGCGACAGGCAGATGGAGATGCGCCAGATGGGGCGTCCGTGGGAAATCGGCAAAGCATTTGATCTCTCAGCCCCCATCGCGCCGCTGCATAAAGCCAGCGAAAGTGCGGATGTTAACAACGCGCCTATCTGGTTGCAGGTCAACGGCGACGATCATCAGCGTAGCGATATTCGCCACCTCATCTGGTCCGTTAATGAAACGATTAGCTATCTGTCCGGCTTTTTCGAACTACAGCCGGGTGATTTGATCTACACAGGCACGCCAGAGGGCGTGGGCGCAGTGGTGAAAGGAGATGTGATCACCGGCAATGTAGACGGTTTAACCCCCATCGCTGTGAAGATTGTCTGAGGTGGATGATGAAGCTGTACAGTTTCTTTAACAGCTCCGCGTCATATCGCGTACGCATTGCGCTGGCGCTGAAGGGGCTTGATTACCAGACGGTGGGTGTCAACATTCGCATCGGTCAGCAGAACGAGCTGGCCTACCGGCGGATGAACCCGGTAGGGCTGGTACCGACGCTGGTCACTGATGAGGGAGAATCACTCGGGCAGTCGCTGGCGATAACCGACTGGCTGGATGGTCACTTTCCGCAGTCGCCGCTGCTGCCAGCCGACTTCCCGGCGCGCAGCCGGGTGCTGGAAATTGTTTATGCCATCGCTTGTGATATCCATCCCGTGAATAACATGCGGGTACTGCGCTACCTGAGCGAAGAGCTAAAGGTCAGTGAAGAGGATAAAAAACGCTGGTATGCGCACTGGATCCAGCAAGGGTTAAGCGCGGTTGAACAGATGCTGCGCCAGAGTCAGTCGGGGACGTTCTGCGTGGGGGATGCGCCGACGCTGGCGGATTGCTGTCTGATCCCGCAGTGGGCGAACGCGTTACGTATGGGCTGTGATCTGAGCGGGTATCCGCGCTGTAAGGCGGTATATGATGCCTGTACCCAGCTTCCGGCGTTTATCGCCGCCGCGCCCGAGAATCAACAAGACAAAATTCCAGCCTGATAAGGAGAACGACAATGGCTAAAGTGACACGCGCAATTATCGTGGGTGGCGGGATTGGCGGCGCGGCGACCGCGCTGTCGCTGGCCCGTCAAGGCATTAAAGTGATGTTGCTGGAGAAAGCGCACGAGATTGGTGAGATTGGTGCGGGCATTCAGCTCGGGCCGAACGCGTTTTCTGCTCTGGATAGCCTTGGTGTGGGTGACGTCGCTCGCAAGCGCGCCGTTTTTACCGATCACATCACCATGATGGATGCGGTAAACGCGAAAGAGGTTGTACGCATTGAAACCGGGCAGGCGTTCCGCGATCACTTTGGCGGTCCTTATGCGGTTATCCATCGGGTTGATATTCATGCTTCTGTCTGGGAAGCGGCACTGGTTCATCCCAACGTTGAGTATCGCACTTCAACTAACGTGGTTGATATTCGCCAGACAGAAGATGATGTGACGGTCTTTGATGAGCACGGTAACAGCTGGACAGCGGATATTTTGGTGGGCTGTGACGGTGTGAAGTCGGTTGTGCGTCAGTCTCTGATTGGCGATGCGCCACGCGTGACCGGGCACGTGGTCTATCGCGCGGTGATTGATTGCGATGATATGCCGGAAGATTTGCGCATTAACGCGCCGGTGCTGTGGGCCGGACCGCACTGCCACCTGGTGCACTATCCATTGCGTGGCGGCAAGCAGTATAACCTGGTGGTGACCTTCCACAGTCGTCAGCAGGAGGAGTGGGGGGTAAAGGATGGCAGTAAAGAGGAAGTGCTCTCCTATTTTGCCGGTATTCATGCGCGTCCGCGCCAGATGCTGGATAAGCCGACCTCATGGCGTCGCTGGTCCACCGCTGACCGCGAACCGGTAGAGAAATGGGGGACCGACCGCATTACGCTGGTGGGTGATGCTGCGCATCCGGTGGCACAATATATGGCGCAGGGCGCCTGTATGGCGCTTGAAGATGCTGTCACTCTCGGTAAGGCGTTACAGCAGTGTGACGGCGATGCGGCTGATGCCTTTGCCTTGTATGAGTCGGTACGTATTCCGCGTACTGCGCGCATCGTCTGGTCGACGCGCGAAATGGGACGTGTGTACCACGCCGCAGGCGTCGAGCGCCAGGTGCGTAATCTGCTGTGGAAAGGCAAATCTCAGGCGGAATTTTATCGTGGTATGGAATGGCTGTACGGCTGGAAAGAAGATAACTGCCTGTTGCCGCGCTGAGCCTCTTTAATCTCCCGAACGGAGGCGCTACCATAGCGCCTCTTTTTTTGCGGGTGACGATATGCGTGTTTTACTGGCGCCGATGGAAGGCGTGCTCGACTCACTGGTGCGCGAGCTGCTGACTGAAGTGAATGATTACGATCTGTGCATCACCGAGTTTGTGCGCGTGGTGGATCAGCTCCTGCCGGCAAAAGTATTCCATCGGCTCTGCCCGGAACTGCATAACAATAGCCGGACGCCAT
>NZ_SZWS01000027.1:173794-191904 GCF_005281245.1 Citrobacter sp. wls826 | reverse complement strand
CCGGCACGCGGGTGCGCATACAGTTGCTGGGGCAGTATCCGCAGTGGCTGGCGGAGAACGCGGCGCGCGCGGTAGAACTGGGCTCGTTTGGTGTCGATCTGAACTGTGGCTGCCCGTCGAAGCTGGTCAACGGCAGCGGCGGTGGCGCAACGTTATTAAAAGATCCTGAACTCATCTACCGGGGCGCAAAAGCCATGCGCGAGGCAGTTCCGGATCATCTCCCCGTGACGGTGAAAGTGCGTCTGGGCTGGGACAACAGCGACAGGCAGTTTGAAATTGCTGATGCCGTTCAGCAGGCGGGCGCCAGCGAGCTGGCGGTGCATGGCCGAACCAAGGAACAGGGCTATAAGGCCGAGCATATCAACTGGCAGGCGATCGGTGAGATCCGCCAGCGGCTTACCATTCCGGTTATCGCGAATGGCGAAATCTGGGACTGGCAAAGCGCCCAGGACTGTATGGCTATCAGCGGATGCGATGCGGTGATGATTGGCCGTGGGGCATTAAATATTCCGAACCTGAGCCATGTGGTGAAATACAACGAGCCACGTATGCCGTGGCCTGATGTCGTGATGCTGTTGCAAAAATATACTCGTCTTGAAAAGCAGGGTGATACCGGGCTGTATCACGTGGCGCGGATTAAACAATGGTTAGGGTATTTGCGTAAAGAATACTCAGAGGCAACCGCGCTGTTTCAGGAAATTCGCGCATTAAACAATTCACCGGATATCGCGCGCGCGATTCAGGCCATTGATATCGCTAAATTGCATTAACATATTAATCGGCCACCGGAGTGGCCTTTTTTTTCAAAAAATCATCTTAAACACGCCAGTTACCACCAATAACCCAATCAGAAAAATAACTAAAATAATCCACAGTAAGATTTTCATCAGCGTTCCTTTTTTGGTGAGTTCAGGTTAAGTATAGGAAAGCCTCTGAAAATCTTCCTGTAATGACCTTACTCCGGTTTACGTGCGCTGAGCAGAAACACCATTGGCCGCTCTTTTTCTTCATCCAGTGCCGGGTTTTCAGCAATCTGTTCAGCGGACGGTCCCCATTCATCGACACAAACGATTTCGAATCCGGCGGCTATCAGCGCATTAATCCAGGTCGCCAGCTTACGGTGCTGTTTTTTGACGCCCTCCGCGAACCAGTTACTGATGCGTGTGCCTTCCTGCTGATAATGATTGACCGGCCAGGACTGTTGCCCGGTTTTATCTTTTATCCAACCCTGGTTAAGCGGTGCAGTATAAATGGGATGCTCGGCAGAGAATACCAACATGCCTCCCGGTGTTAACGACTGGTAAATCGTTACGAATAATCGCGCGATATCGCGCAAATAGTGCAGGGCAAGTGAGCTATAAACCAGGTCAAAGGAATTTGGCGACAGGGAAAGCGTCTCGAGATCTTCACGGCGATAAACGATGCCATTACCCTGCGTCATGCTGTGCGCCTGGGTTAACATCTTTTGTGAAATATCCAGTCCCACTACGCTGGCCGCCTGGTTATCGCGCGCGTAGCGGCAAAACCAGCCATATCCGCAACCCAAATCGAGGATATTTTTTCCCTGCAGAGCGGGGAGCATCGCTTGTATTGTCGGCCATTCTGGCGCACCGTCGAGCCCTTTTACTGAACGGTCCAGTGTGGCATATCCGGCAAAGAACTCGGGATCGTCATAGATATTCTGTGACATAATGTCTCCATCCATAAATTATTAAAATTAATTAATCTAAATTATTTGTTGGGTGTATATTTTTCCGATTATATATTTTTATTGCCAAAGGTGTATTGCCACGCGTAACTAAAAAAGGAAACGCGACAAGTCGTAATCTCAGCACATCTTTTCTTACCTGTGTCTCTCCATGAATCGTAATTCTGCTTTTGTCACGACGGCATTGTTGCCGCTTTTTATTTTGATGTCAGGTTGCGCGCCGATGCATGATGACCGCCAGTCTCTGTCACAGCAGACCCCCGCTGCGAATGTCGATACCACATTGCCTGCGGCGTTAAAAAATGGCTGGCCGGACAGCCAATGGTGGAAGGCATACCATGACCCCCAGCTTAATGCGCTGATTGACAGCACGTTACGAAACTCCCCTGATATGCAGGTCGCGGAACAGCGCATTCAACTGGCGGAGGCGCAAGCTAAGGCTGTGGAGGCGCAGGATGGCCCGGAGATCGATTTCTCAGCAGATGTGGAGCGTCAGAGAATGTCAGCCGAAGGGCTGATGGGTCCGTTTGCCATTACCGATCCGGCCGCCGGGACGACCGGGCCGTGGTACACCAACGGCACCTTGGGTTTAACTGCTGGCTGGAATCTGGATCTGTGGGGTAAAAATCGGGCCGAAGTGACGGCACGTATTGGGGCCGTTAAGGCGCGTGAAGCCGAGCGCGAGCAAACGCGACAGGTGCTGGCGAGCGGTGTGGCTCGTCTATACTGGGAATGGCAAACGCAGGCCGGGCTGAAAACCGTGTTGACGCAAATCGAAACCGAGCAGCAGAACGTCATTAACGTTGATCGTCAACTGTATCAAAATGGTCTTACTTCTTCGGTGGAAGGCGTTGAAACCGATATCGATTCCAGCAAAACAGAGCAGCAGCTGAACGATGTCAGCGGTAAAATGAAGGTGATTGAAGCGCGGTTGAGCGCGCTGACCAACTCGCAGTCCACAGCCCTGAAACTCCATTCGACCCCGCTGCCCGCGGTGGAAAGCCAGCTCCCGTCCCAGCTAGGTTATTCGCTGCTGGCCCGCCGACCGGATTTGCAGGCGGCGCACTGGTACATTGAGTCATCGCTGAGCAGCATTGATGCGGCGAAAGCGGCGTTTTATCCCGATGTAAATCTGATGGCATTTTTACAACAGGATGCGTTACATCTGAGCGACTTGTTTCGCCATTCCGCGCAGCAAATGGGCGTAACGGCCGGGCTGACGCTGCCTATCTTTGATAGCGGCAGGCTGAACGCGAATCTCGACATTACTCAAGCGCAAAGCAACCTGACGGTGGCGAATTACAACAAAGCCGTGGTGGATGCGGTGAATGACGTGGCGCGTGCAGCATCGCAGGTAGAAACACTGGCGCAGAAGAATCGGCATCAGCAGCAGATTGAGCATGATGCACTGCGCGTAGTGGGTCTGGCGCAGGCGCGCTTCAATGCCGGAATTATTGCGGGCTCCCGGGTCAGTGAGGCAAAGATCCCGGCATTACGTGAACAGTGCAACGCTCTGCTTTTACAAGGGCAATGGCTGGATGCCTCAATCCAGTTGAACCGCGCGCTGGGGGGCGGCTACCACGCTTCGTAACGCACCCGCCCGGTAGACATCGCGCTATCGGGCCGTACTTTTGCTGCTGCGTTTTTTTAACCACCACCGAACGCCAGGCACCAGCACAATCACCAGAGCCAGCCATATCCAGTGCTTAATATGCTGGTCGAGATTGTGTAGCCACGGCGCAATGACTTCTCCCCCCACGTAACCCAGAGTGGTAAATATCAGCGCCCACGCCAGCGCCCCCAGAATATTCAACGGCAGGAAAATTTTAGGCGGTAAATGGCTTGCGCCAATCAGCAACGGGCCGATCACGCGAAAACCATACATAAAACGGGTGCCAATTACGAACAGATAAGGACGGCGCTGGATCATTTTCTGCGCCCGGCGGATTTTGTCGCGATGTTTTGAGAAACGACGCAAAATTTTTCCACCGTAACGACGCCCAAGCAGATACAGCAATTGATCGCCAATCATCCCGCCCAGGGCCACAGAGATAACCACCAGAGGAAATTTAAGTAATCCCTGATGTGCCGCCACGCCGCCCAGCAGGGTAATGGTTTCACCTTCGGCCAAACTGCCAATGACCAATGCGGCGTAACCGTAATGTGCAATAAGACTGTTTATATCCATATGTCTGGATGACCTCCGACGTTAAGCATACACCCTGTGAATCATCGTGGGGTTTAAAAGCGCTGAATTAGCGGTTCGTCATTTTTGTTGTTGTACAAAAATTAATCCAAAGCTGAATTATACTTGAACTGTTGAGGTCCGGAGCTGACAAGAAGGGGGCGGTATGAACCATGTCTGGGGGCTGTTTTCCCATCCCGATCGTGAAATGCATGTGATCAACAGCGAAAACGAAAGCGTTTCGCATCACTATACCCACCATGTACTGCTGATGGCGGCAATCCCGGTTGTTTGTGCGTTCATCGGTACCACACAAATCGGCTGGGATTTTGGCGATGGCAATATCCTGAAATTATCCCTGTTGACTGGATTTGCAATGGCGATTCTGTTTTACGGGGTGATGCTGGCGGGCGTTGCCGTCATGGGCCGGGTTATCTGGTGGATGGCGCGTAACTACCCGCAGCGTCCGTCGCTGGCGCATTGTATGGTCTTTGCCGGATATGTCGCGACGCCGCTTTTTTTAAGCGGGCTGGTCGCACTTTATCCGCTGGTCTGGCTGTGCGCATTAGTCGGGACTCTCGCGCTGTTTTACACCGGCTATTTACTTTATCTCGGCATTCCAACGTTCCTGAATATCACTCGTGAGGAAGGGTTGAGTTTTTCCAGTTCGACGCTGGCGATCGGTGTGCTGGTACTGGAGGTACTGCTGGCTATTACGGTAATCCTGTGGGGTTACGGCTATCGGTTATTCTGACGGATAAACCTGTCTACGCTGCGTTGTTGACGTAAAAGTCAGCAACGCAGCATTTCGAGACGATTCTCCTGTGGCAGCAAACCTGCCGGATCGTTATGATGCCTGAGCTAGCTTGAGATAATACTTAATCTCTGGCGGTGTGCGTTGTGACGTGCGTGAACCATTATCAGAAATCTCATCATGCTGAAATTCCGAGTTTCATTATTAAGCCTTGCCCTGGTGCTGGCCGTTCCTTTTGCACCCCAAGCCGTGGCGAAAACGGCAACTACCGCAGCGGCTTCTCAACCTGAGATAGCGTCCGGTAGCGCGATGATCGTTGATCTGAATACCAACAAAGTTATCTATTCGAACCACCCGGACCTTGTGCGTCCGATTGCGTCGATTACCAAATTAATGACGGCGATGGTGGTGCTTGATGCACGACTGCCGCTGAATGAAAAGCTGAAAGTCGATATTAGCCAGACGCCGGAGATGAAAGGCATTTACTCTCGCGTACGACTGAACAGTGAAATCAGCCGTAAAGACATGTTACTGCTGGCGCTGATGTCATCAGAAAACCGCGCGGCGGCGAGCCTGGCGCATCATTACCCGGGCGGATACAACGCGTTTATCAAAGCCATGAATGCCAAAGCGAAAGCGCTCGGCATGACTCAGACACGCTTTGTGGAACCCACTGGCTTGTCGATTCATAACGTCTCGACCGCCCGTGACTTAACCAAGCTGCTGATCGCCAGCAAACAGTATCCGCTGATCGGCCAGTTAAGTACCACGCGTGAAGATATGGCGACGTTTGCCAACCCTGCGTATACGCTGCCGTTTCGTAACACCAACCATCTGGTATACCGCGATAACTGGAATATTCAGTTAACGAAAACCGGGTTTACCAATGCGGCAGGTCACTGTCTGGTGATGCGCACGGTGATTAACAACAAGCCGGTGGCGCTGGTGGTGATGGATGCCTTTGGCAAATATACTCACTTTGCCGATGCCAGCCGTTTACGTACCTGGATTGAAACGGGCAAGGTGATGCCGGTTCCGGCGGCGGCGCTGAGCTATAAAAAGCAAAAAGCTGCGCAGATGGCAGCGGCTGGTTCGGCGAAGGGCGAGCAAACCGCGCAGAACGATTAAATAAGATGTCTTATCCGGCCTACGCATAGCGAATGTAGCAGTAGGCCGGGCAAGCGAAGCGCCCCGGCAACATGCCCGGTAGCGCTTATCTTTTTCAGGTTTACGATTCTTTCCAGAACTTCTGCTTACTCGTTTTCCCAATACCCGGATTCATACTGTTGGTGGGGTCATTCTCACGGTAAAAACGGGTCAAGGTTTCCGGCGCCTGATACAGATGCCCGACGTTATGCTCTGCCGGATACTGCGCCCCACGCTCGCGCAGGAGTTCCAGCATCTGCTCTTTGAGCGCATGCGCATCCACGCCTTTTTTCACGATGTAATCCTGATGGAAAACGTAACACATAAAGTGACCGTAATAGAGTTTGTGCACCAGTTGACTGTCGATCTCTGGAGGCAGATGCTCGTACCATTCGGTGTCGTTACGGCGCAGCGCGATATCCAGCGCCAGAATATCTTCCACCTCATCCGCATGCACGGCCTGATAACGAATAGCCGCGCCAGCCGCCGCAAAGCGATGCAAGAACGCCTTGCTGCCTTCTTCCGCCGTACAGGCAAAGAAGTCGCCTTCAGCGGTTTTGAAATACTCGCTTAGCCAGTTTTGGGCTTCAGCCACGCCGCCACCGGCCATTTTTAACAGCAGGTGATGCTCGTACTTATCGCGCCAGCTTTTCATGCGCGCCGGTAAGTGGCTGGGGAACAAATGACCAAATTTCTGCATTGCCCGGTCGGTGAAGTGAGGACGGAAAATTTTCACTTTTTCCAGCATCGCATCGGTGCGGCCTTTCAGGGTGAAGAAGAACGGCATTTTGTCGGTGCCGAGCTTGTCGATCATCAGAAACGTATCTTTGCCGTATTGCTCAGCGATGTCGTAAATATCGCGGTGCATATATTCACCGGCGACCGGCAGATGCTCGAATTTTGCCAGAATATGACGGCGGATCTCCGTCAGCACCTCTGGCTGGTTGGTGCCGATGTAAAAGACCTGCTGGTTTTTTTCGGCTTCGAAGGTGTCCAGACGCACGGCAAAGACCGCGAGCTTGCCTGCACAACCGGACGATTCAAACAAGCGATCCGGGTCGGCGTTATAGCGTGCGGGCGTGTCCGCGTCGATATCTCTGACACGGGTAACGTAGTCGTGATCGTGCGCGTGACGCCCGTCGTGGCGAACATCGTCATCTCTAATACGCTCGTCATCCAGTTTGCTCAGGATCTGCTCCGGGGTCTGGCCCAGCTCAATACCCAGATGGTTAACCAGCTGTAATTTTCCCTGTTCATCAATACGCGCAAACAGCGACATCTCCGTGTATGCCGGGCCGCGCTGTACCAGCGAGCCGCCGGAGTTGTTGCAAATGCCACCGATAACCGAAGCGCCGATACAGGAAGATCCGATTACCGAATGCGGCTCACGGCCAAACGGTTTGAGCGCTTTTTCCAGCGAATAGAGCGTGGTTCCTGGATAGGCCAGCACCTGTTCACCTTTGCCGATGACGTGCAGCTTATCAAGACGCAGGGTGCTGATAATGACAATCTCGCGGTCGTAATCATTACCGCTCGGCGTAGACCCTTCGGTCAGGCCGGTGTTAGCGGCCTGCATCAGGATAATTTTATCCGCGGCGACGCAGGCGCTCAAAACGCGCCACAGTTCTAAAAGCGACCCGGGGAACACGACGGCAAGCGCATCGCCCTGGCCGGAGCGGAATCCCTTGCGATAGCGGGCGGTTTTAGCAGGTTCTGTCAGCAGGTGTGAATGACCCACCAGACGGGTCAGTTCATTCAGGAAAGCTTTATTATCTGTTGTAATGGAAGACATTCTCCACTCCTTGTGGTGGGACTCAATATCAGGAACAAGCATAGCGCTTTGTATGACAATACGCTTTCTCATTCATATTGTCTCTGGTTCGTCTTTTACTGATTCGCGCTGGTTTCGAAAATTAGGAGAATAACCTTAGCTTTCTTTATCGCTCCCGTTTAGTCTTACGGCAAACTGCGGTTTTTGTTATATTTTCGCTGCCTCGTCGGGAAAAAATAAAGAGAGAATCAACATGAAATGGCTATGTTCTGTAGGTGTCGCGGTGAGTCTGGCATTGCAACCAGCGTTGGCGGACACTCTGTTTGGTAACCATCCACTGACGCCAGAGGCGCGGGATGCCTTCGTTACCGATTTACTCAAGCAGATGACCGTAGATGAGAAGATTGGGCAACTGCGTTTGATAAGCGTCGGGCCTGATAACCCGAAAGAAGCCATCCGCGAGATGATCAAAGACGGGCAGGTTGGGGCAATTTTTAACACCGTCACGCGCCAGGATATCCGCAAAATGCAGGATCAGGTGATGGATCTCAGCCGCCTGAAAATCCCTCTCTTTTTTGCCTACGACGTATTGCACGGTCAGCGTACCGTATTCCCGATAAGCCTCGGTCTGGCATCCTCCTTTAATCTTGATGCGGTCAGAACCGTTGGTCGAGTGTCTGCGTATGAAGCCGCCGATGATGGTCTGAATATGACCTGGGCGCCGATGGTCGATGTCTCGCGCGATCCGCGCTGGGGCCGCGCCTCGGAAGGGTTTGGCGAAGATACGTATTTGACCGCCACGATGGGCAAAACCATGGTGGAAGCGATGCAGGGTAAAAGCCCGGCCGATCGCTATTCGGTGATGACCAGCGTCAAGCACTATGCCGCCTATGGCGCGGTTGAAGGCGGCAAGGAATACAACACCGTCGATATGAGCCCGCAGCGTTTGTTCAACGACTATATGCCACCGTACAAAGCCGGACTGGACGCCGGTAGCGGTGCGGTGATGGTGGGGCTTAATTCGCTGAACGGTACGCCGGCGACTTCGGATGCATGGCTGTTAAAAGACGTCCTGCGCGATGAGTGGGGCTTTAAGGGCATTACCGTTTCCGATCATGGCGCGATTAAGGAACTGATTAAGCACGGCACTGCCGCCGATCCTGAAGATGCGGTGCGTGTGGCGATCAAGTCCGGCATCAACATGAGCATGAGCGATGAGTATTACAGCAAATACCTGCCGGGGTTGATTAAGTCAGGTAAGGTGACGATGGCGGAGCTGGACGACGCTGCGCGTCATGTGCTGAACGTGAAATATGATATGGGGCTGTTTAACGATCCGTACAGCCATCTGGGGGCCAAAGAATCTGACCCGCAGGACACCAACGCGGAAAGCCGTTTGCACCGCAAAGAGGCGCGTGAAGTGGCGCGTGAAAGCCTGGTGCTGCTGAAAAACCGTCTGGAAACATTGCCGCTGAAAAAATCCGCCACCGTAGCGGTTGTCGGTCCGCTGGCCGACAGCAAGCGTGATGTGATGGGGAGTTGGTCTGCTGCCGGGGTTGCCGATCAGTCGGTAACGGTGCTGACGGGGATTAAAAATGCCATCGGCGAGCAGGGCAAAGTGGTATACGCCAAAGGGGCGAACATCACCAACGACAAAGGCATTGTCGACTTCCTCAACCAGTATGAAGAGGCGGTGAAGGTTGACCCGCGTTCGCCGCAGGCGATGATTGATGAAGCCGTTAACGCCGCGAAGCAGTCTGACGTAGTCGTCGCGGTAGTTGGTGAAGCGCAGGGAATGGCGCATGAAGCCTCCAGCCGCACCGATATCACCATTCCGCAGAGTCAGCGTGACCTGATTACCGCGCTGAAAGCCACGGGTAAACCGCTGGTTCTGGTACTGATGAACGGTCGTCCGCTGGCGCTGGTTAAGGAAGATCAACAGGCCGATGCGATCCTCGAAACCTGGTTTGCCGGGACGGAAGGCGGTAACGCCATCGCCGATGTGCTGTTTGGCGATTACAACCCGTCAGGTAAGTTGCCGATGTCTTTCCCGCGCTCTGTCGGACAGATCCCGGTCTATTACAGCCATCTTAATACCGGTCGCCCGTATAATGCCGATAAGCCGAATAAGTACACGTCGCGCTACTTTGACGAAGCGAACGGTCCGTTGTATCCCTTTGGCTATGGCCTGAGCTACACCACATTCACGGTTTCTGATGTGAAACTCTCTTCTCCGACGATGAAGCGTGACGGGACCGTGACGGCCAGCGTGCAGGTGACCAACACCGGCAAACGCGAAGGTGCGACGGTGATTCAGATGTATTTGCAGGATGTTACCGCTTCAATGAGTCGTCCGGTAAAACAGCTGAAAGGTTTTGAGAAGGTGAATCTTAAGCCGGGTGAAACCCAAACTGTTAGCTTCCCAATTGATGTTGAAGCGCTGAAATTCTGGAACCAGCGTATGCAATACGATGCCGAACCGGGCAAGTTCAACGTCTTTATCGGCGTGGATTCTGCCAGAGTGAAGCAGGGCGAATTTGAACTGCTGTAGTAATTGATATCATGCCTGGTAACGTGACGCTTATCAGGCCTGCGAAATCGTACCATCCGGTAAACTCACTTTGGGTTTGCCGGATTTTTTTTATTGTATTATCGCCTTAGCGCGAGTAACTCGCAGTGTTACTACCCAATTGCCAGGTTAAGGCTTGATTTTTCGACTATGCTTTTTCCTCAAGTCTCTGAAAAGGGCCGTAAAAGAATGAGGAGTGCAGCATGATAATTTCAAAAGTTTGGGTGGGTTCGCTGGCGTTATTTGCCGCGATCAGCTTGCCCTTACAGGCCGCGTCACCCGTCACGGTCGGTTCAAAAATAGATACCGAAGGGGCGCTGCTCGGCAACATTATTTTGCAGGTGCTCGAAAGTCACGGCGTGAAAACCGTTAATAAAGTACAGCTGGGTACCACTCCGGTGGTGCGTGGGGCAATCACCTCTGGTGAACTGGATATTTATCCGGAATATACCGGCAATGGCGCATTCTTTTTTAAAGATGAGAATGATCCTGCATGGAAAAATGCGCAGGCCGGTTATGACAAAGTGAAAAAGCTGGACGCAGAGCAAAATAAGCTGATCTGGCTAACGCCTGCGCCCGCCAACAACACCTGGACCATTGCGGTTCGCCAGGATGTCGCGCAAAAGAATAAGCTTGAGTCCCTTGCCGATTTAGGCCGTTACCTGAAAGACGGGGGGACGTTCAAACTTGCCGCCTCTGCGGAATTTATCGAACGGGCTGACGCGCTGCCTGCCTTTGAAAAAACCTATGGTTTCAAACTGAATCAGAATCAGCTGTTGTCGCTGGCGGGGGGGGATACCGCGGTGACGATTAAAGCGGCGGCGCAGCAGACCTCAGGGGTCAATGCAGCGATGGCCTACGGTACCGATGGTCCGGTTGCGGCGCTCGGTCTGCAAACATTAAGCGATCCGCAAGGCGTACAGCCCATTTATGCGCCAGCGCCCGTTGTGCGTGAATCGGTGCTGCAGGACTACCCGCAAATGGCAGAATGGCTACAACCGGTATTTGCCAGCCTGGATGAAAAAACGCTGCAACGGCTGAATGCCAGTATCGCCGTGGAGGGGCTGGATGCGAAAAAAGTCGCAGCAGACTACCTGAAGCAAAAAGGATGGGTGAAGTAACGGAGTTTGCAGCAGGTGGGTGTTTTGTCGAATATTTCAGTAAATCGGGTGCTGTTGCTGCTGGTGTTTCTTACCATCGCGGCGGCAGCGCTTCCTTTCATTAGCTATGCTCCCAATCGCCTGGTTTCCGGTGAAGGGCGTCAACTCTGGGATATCCAACCCGACATGGCGTGGGGATTAGCGGCGGCCTGTGTGCTGCTGTTTCTTCTGTGCTTTGTACCGGGAAAATCCGGCAATATATTGACGCTTATCATTAGCCAACTGTTGGTGATTGCGGCACTGGTCATCGCCGGCACAACGGCAACGTATCTGGCTCAGACGGGTAGCCCGCTGGCCAGAACCAGCCTGGGCAGCGGGTTCTGGTTAGGGCTGGGATTGATGCTGCTGGCAGCCAGTGACGCCATTCGTCGCATCACCGAACGGGCGTCGTGGCGTTGGTTATTGCACGCACAAATATTCATTTTGCCGCTGGTGTTACTGCTCTCCGGTACGTTTAACGATCTTTCTCTGCTTAAAGAATATGCCAATCGCCAGGATGTCTTTAACGACGCGCTGGCGCAGCATCTGACGATTCTGTTCGCTACCGTGGTGCCCGCGCTGCTCATTGGCGTGCCGCTGGGTGTCTGGTGTACTTTTTCTGTCTCCCGTCAGGGGCCAGTATTCGCGGTACTGAACATCATCCAGACTATTCCCTCCGTCGCGCTGTTTGGCCTGTTAATTGCGCCGCTTGCTGGACTGGTGAAGCACTTTCCCTTGCTGGGTTCGCTTGGCGTAGCGGGAACCGGTCTGACGCCTGCGCTTATTGCGTTGGTGCTGTATGCGCTCTTACCGCTGGTTCGCGGCGTAGTGGCTGGGTTGAATCAGGTTCCACGCGATGTACTTGAAAGCTCCCAGGCGATGGGGATGAGCGCGCGTCAGCGGTTTATCTCGGTGCAGTTTCCACTGGCGCTGCCGGTCTTCTTGCGCAGTTTGCGAGTGGTGATGGTCCAGACGGTGGGGATGGCGGTGATAGCCGCGCTGATTGGTGCAGGGGGATTTGGCGCGCTGGTCTTTCAGGGATTGCTCAGTAGCGCCGTTGATTTAGTGCTGTTGGGTGTGATCCCGGTCGTTGTGCTGGCTGTGTTGATTGATGCGCTGTTTGATTTAGGGATCGCGCTGCTAAAGGTATCGAATAATGATTGAATTTCGCCATGTCAGTAAAACCTATGGCCAGCAAAAAGCCGTCGACGACCTGAACCTGCAGTTAGGAGAGGGCAGCTTTTCGGTATTAATTGGCACGTCAGGTTCGGGCAAGTCTACCACGCTAAAGATGATCAACCGGCTGGTTGAACATGACAGCGGGCAGATCCGTTTCGCCGGGGAGGAGATCCGCAGCCTGCCGGTGCTGGAGTTACGACGGCGCATGGGGTACGCGATTCAGTCTATTGGTTTGTTTCCCCACTGGACCGTCGCGCAGAATATTGCCACCGTACCGCAGCTGCAAAAGTGGTCACGTTCACGTATTGATGACCGAACAGATGAACTAATGGCGCTGCTGGGCCTTGAGGCGAGTTTGCGCCACCGTTATCCGCATCAGCTTTCCGGTGGACAACAGCAGCGGGTTGGAGTTGCGCGTGCGTTGGCCGCAGATCCGCAGGTGCTACTGATGGATGAGCCTTTTGGCGCGCTGGACCCGGTCACCCGCGGCGCGCTGCAGCAGGAGATGACGCGTATCCATCGTTTATTGGGACGTACCATTGTGCTGGTGACGCATGATATCGACGAGGCGTTGAGACTGGCGGAGCATCTGATTTTGATGGATGCGGGAAAAGTTGTGAAGCAAGGCACGCCGCTGTCGATGCTCACTGCGCCAGCGAATGATTTCGTGCAAACTTTTTTTGGCCGCAGTGAACTGGGCGTAAGGCTGTTGTCGCTGCGTACGGTAGGGGATTTTATCCGTCGCGGTGAACACTCAGACGGCGAGCCGCTGGTGGATGAGATGACGCTACGTGATGCATTGTCGGTGTTCGTGGCGCGTGGCTGCGACGTCTTGCCGGTCGTGACGCCGCAGGGGTTACCCTGCGGGACGCTTCATTTTCGCGATTTGCTTTCGGAGACGCCGACCCGTGAAACGTCTTGCTGATCCATTGCTATGGCTTGTTGCGCTGTTTCTGATCCTGTTGGTGGGGTTGCCCCACAGTCAGGTCCTGTTTAGCTCGCTATTTCCGGCGCTGCCGCGTCCCGTGTATCAGCAGGAAAGTTTTACGGCGCTGGCGTTGAGCCATTTTGCGTTGGTGGGGATTTCAAGCCTTATTGCCGTCATCATTGGCACCGGAGCGGGAATAGCGGTAACCCGGCCCTGGGGCGCGGAATTCAGGCCGATGGTGGAAACGATTGCCGCCGTGGGGCAGACATTTCCTCCGGTCGCCGTGCTGGCGATCGCCGTACCGGTGATGGGGTTTGGGCTTGAACCCGCGATTATCGCGCTGATTTTGTATGGCGTGTTACCAATCTTGCAGGCAACTCTGGCAGGACTCGGCGGAATTTCTCCCAGCGTGATGGATATCGCCAGCGGAATGGGCATGAGTCAGGGCCAGCGGCTGCGGAAAGTGGAGTTGCCGCTGGCGGCACCGGTTATTCTGGCGGGAATTCGCACGTCGGTGATTATTAATATCGGCACCGCTACGATAGCCTCAACCGTCGGGGCCAACACATTGGGCACGCCGATTATCATCGGGCTGAGCGGGTTCAATACCGCCTATGTGATTCAGGGGGCGCTGCTGGTCGCGCTGGCTGCGGTGATCGTTGACCGCGGGTTTGAGCGATTAGCGAGCCACCTTACCCGGCACGTAAAATGAATGTGTAGCCTGCCAGCATGACGCCGCCGATACCGCCGATGGCCATCAGCAGGAAGAGGGTGATGACACCGATTTTAGCTGCGCTCATTATGCACTCCTTATGTGAATCTAAGGATTGTACACGTTTGTTAACAGAATATTAAGAGCCGATCCTGGTTGGCTTTAAATACCGAGCGGATAAATATCGTGACCTAACGCGCGCCATTCGTTCAGTTGTTGCTGCTGAGCGGGCGTTTGGCTTTCACCGCACCAGACCAGTAAGGTTCGGCCTTCAAACAATTCCGGTCGCAATTGGTTTAGCGAGTGGGCGAGGACGTCAACGCGCCATCCCTGCTGGCTGGCAACCCAACCCTCCAGCCATAAGCGGGTGGTATCATGAATGTTCCAGCCGACAACCAGGGCATCTTTACCCTGTTTCTTGCGCGCCGAGGCCAGACAAATCGCGATGTAGTTGATGAGGACACCGTCGAGGATCCCCAGTAACGCCTGCAGGATCGGCTGCTGACATTGCAGGCGGCGGCGTAACGGAATGAACAAATGGGTGTTGAGCGTTTGTGCGGGATAATCCTGACCGCGCTCTTTGATCCACATCCTGAGGCTATGCAGATTATTACTTTGCAAATAGCTCAACAGCGTCTCTTGCTGTTCGCGCCAGCCGTTATGCACATCAATGTTCTCGTTACTGAGCAACATTTTTACCTTACTGACCTGAACGCCGTTATTTATCCAGCGTTTTATCTCACGGATCCGGTCGATATCCGCGTCGTTAAACAGGCGATGCCCGCCGTCTGTTCGCTGCGGTTTCAGTAATCCGTAACGCCTCTGCCACGCGCGTAAAGTGACAGGGTTGATATCACAAAGCAAAGCCACTTCACCTATTGTGTAAAGCGCCATCGTCGTCTCACTTATGCTCGCGAGGTCCCAGTTTTACTTTAGACGCTCTTTTGCGAACCAGGTAGTTTTGTCTGTTTTTTGATCAACAAATGGGTGAATTTGTAGTCATGCTCGCGCTTTCGAGTGATCGTTCTCACAAATTCCTTTTTTTTTGCAACACTTCAAAGAAAGTTACGCGCAGCCCATGTATGTTACGCGCTTTTAAGTGATGTGTGGTTGGCAGGTATGTACGAGTTTAATCTGGTGTTGCTGCTGCTTCAGCAGATGTGTGTGTTTCTCGTTATCGCGTGGCTCATGAGCAAAACGCGTTTGTTTATCCCGCTGATGCAGGTCACGATCCGGCTCCCGCACAAGCTGCTTTGCTACGTTACCTTTTCCATTTTCTGCATTTTGGGCACCTATTTCGGGCTGCACATTGATGATTCTATTGCTAATACCCGTGCTATCGGCGCGGTGATGGGTGGGCTGCTTGGCGGCCCGGTGGTCGGCGGTTTGGTCGGTCTAACCGGTGGCTTACATCGCTATTCAATGGGCGGAATGACTGCGCTCAGTTGCATGATTTCGACCATTGTCGAAGGTTTGCTCGGCGGGCTGGTGCACAGCGTGCTCACCCGTCGTGGCCGTACCGATAAAGTCTTTAGCCCACTGACCGCGGGTGCCATTACTTTTGTCGCCGAACTGGTGCAGATGCTGATCATCTTGTTAATCGCCCGGCCGTTTGACGATGCGTTTCGGCTGGTCAGTAATATCGCCGCGCCGATGATGGTGACGAATACCGTGGGTGCAGCCTTATTTATGCGTATTTTGCTCGATAAACGGGCGATGTTTGAAAAATATACCTCTGCTTTTTCCGCCACTGCGCTCAAAGTTGCCGCCTCAACGGAGGGTATTTTGCGCCAGGGGTTTAACGAGGTTAACAGCATGAAGGTCGCTCAGGTGCTGTATGAAGAGCTGGATATCGGTGCTGTGGCAATTACCGACCGCGAGAAGCTGCTGGCATTTACCGGCATTGGTGACGATCACCATCTACCCGGAAAACCTATTTCGTCGTCGTACACCCAACGGGCGATAGAAACCGGAGAGGTGGTGTATGCCGATGGGAATGAAGTCCCTTACCGCTGTTCTTTGCACCCGCAATGCAAATTAGGCTCGACGCTGGTGATCCCTTTGCGGGGGGAAAACCAGCGGGTGATGGGGACCATCAAACTGTATGAAGCCAAAAACCGCCTCTTTAGCTCGATCAACCGCACGCTGGGGGAAGGGATCGCTCAACTGCTTTCTGCGCAGATTCTGGCCGGGCAGTATGAGCGGCAAAAAGCGATGCTTACGCAGTCGGAAATCAAACTCCTGCATGCACAGGTGAACCCCCATTTTTTGTTTAATGCGCTCAACACCATCAAAGCCGTGATCCGACGTGATAGCGAGCAGGCCAGCCAACTGGTGCAGTATCTGTCGACGTTCTTTCGCAAAAACTTAAAACGTCCGTCGGAGATTGTGACGCTGGCTGATGAAATTGAGCACGTTAATGCCTATCTGCAAATTGAAAAGGCGCGATTTCAGTCGCGCCTGCAGGTGACTTTAACGGTGCCAGATGCGCTTTCGTATCAGCAATTACCTGCCTTTACCCTACAACCTATTGTGGAGAATGCCATTAAGCACGGTACCTCTCAGCTACTGGATACCGGCGAAGTGTCGATTACCGCCCGCCGCGAAGGGCAGTATCTGATGCTGGATATTGAAGATAACGCCGGGTTGTATCAGCCAACGTCTGAGGCCAGCGGATTGGGTATGAATCTGGTTGATAAACGACTGCGCGAGCGGTTTGGCGACGATTTTGGCATCAGCGTAGCGTGTGAACCTGACCGCTTTACCCGAATCACTTTACGACTTCCTCTGGAGGAACTGGCATGATCAAAGTGCTGATTGTCGATGACGAACCGTTAGCGCGGGAGAATCTGCGGATCCTGTTGCAGGCGCAAAGCGACATCGAGATCGTCGGCGAATGTTCGAATGCGGTGGAAGCCATCGGCGCGGTACATAAACTGCGTCCGGATGTCCTGTTCCTTGATATTCAGATGCCGCGTATCAGCGGTCTGGAAATGGTTGGCATGCTTGATCCTGAGCATCGTCCGTATATTGTTTTCCTTACTGCCTTTGATGAATATGCGGTGAAAGCTTTTGAAGAACACGCGTTTGATTATCTTCTCAAACCGATTGAAGAGGCGCGACTGGAAAAAACGCTGAGCCGTTTGCGTCAGGAGCGCACGAAGCAGGATGTATCGCTACTGCCGGAGAATCAGCAGGCGCTGAAGTTTATTCCGTGCAGCGGCCACAGCCGAATCTATCTGCTGCAAATGGATGACGTGGCGTTTATCAGCAGCCGCATGAGCGGCGTGTATGTGACCAGCAGCGATGGTAAAGAAGGTTTCACCGAACTGACGCTCAGAACGCTGGAAAGCCGTACACCTTTGCTGCGCTGCCATCGGCAATATCTGGTGAATATGGCGCAATTGCGGGAGATCCGTCTGGAAGAAAACGGTCAGGCCGAACTGATTTTACGCAACGGGCTGACAGTTCCGGTAAGTCGCCGTTATCTTAAAAGCCTAAAAGAGGCGATTGGACTGTAAAACTGATACACTGCGCGCCATTGCATCACCGACAGTTGAAGGCTCTATGCTAAGTAACGATATTCTTCGTAGCCTGCGCTACACCCTGAAAGCGAACAATAACGACATGGTGCGTATTCTTGCGCTTGCTGACATGGAATCCACCTCCGCAGGTTTTGATACCTGGATGACAAAAGAAGATGAAGCCGGGTTTATTCGCTGCCCGGATATCATTCTCTCCGGATTTTTAAACGGTCTGATTTATCATCTGCGTGGTAAAGACGAGTCTGCGCCGGAACTGGCGCTTGAGCGTCGTGTTAACAACAACACGGTGCTGAAAAAGCTGCGTATCGCCTTTTCGCTGAAAACCGATGATATTCTTGCCATTATGACCGAGCAGAAGTTTCGTGTGTCGATGCCTGAAATTACCGCCATGATGCGCGCGCCGGATCATAAGAACTATCGCGAATGCGGCGATCAGTTTCTGCGTTACTTCCTGCGGGGTTTGACGTCGCGAGT
>NZ_SZWS01000027.1:173103-173721 GCF_005281245.1 Citrobacter sp. wls826 | reverse complement strand
GACCGCGATGAATATCGGGTCGCCAGGGTGTTATTTCACTTCTTTAAAACCCGCCGATTCCATTACCGTTTGCATTTGCTTCATGCTGATATTTTTATCGGCTTTCTCAGAAAGCTTCATCCCGGAAATTGCCTGCAACGCTTTTATATCGACTTTTTCCATATCAATAGTGACATTTTCCTGTGCGTAGGTATCTGTATAGGTGAGCTTTTCTTCTACGCCTGCAATATTTTGATATTTGGCGCTTAACGCATCGAATACTTTTGCGGCTTCCTCTTTATTGCTGGCGCCGACAGACGCATAGCTGATTTTACTTTCGGAGCTTTGTTTCAGAACTTTGTCACCTTTATAGGTGTAAGAGACGGTGATATCCGAACCGTTAAGATTGGCATTGAATGTTTTCGTTTCTTCTTTATCACCACAACCCGCCAGGGAAAAAACCACAACCGATGCCACGGCGAGAGAAACTAATTTTTGTAACGCTGTCATGTAAAACTCCATTTTATGAATATCGAATGCTAAATAATAACGCCAATGAATATGAGGGCCGGGCGGCCTTAATAGCAGAGCAGTATAGAATAAATCTAATAGCGATGGCTAAGCAGTCCGAAAATGGAG
>NZ_SZWS01000027.1:162954-173032 GCF_005281245.1 Citrobacter sp. wls826 | reverse complement strand
AAAAAGCGCTGCAGTTGCAGCGCTCGAGATGTCTGATTTATTTCACCTGTTGGCCAGGTTTTGCGCCTTCGTCCGGGCTTAACAGGAAGATATCTTTCCCGCCAGGACCTGCCGCCATGACCATCCCTTCAGAAATGCCGAAGCGCATCTTACGAGGTGCCAGGTTAGCAACCATAATGGTCTGACGTCCAACCAGGGTCTGCGGATCCGGATAGGCAGAACGAATACCAGAGAAGACGTTACGCTTCTCGCCACCGAGATCCAGCGTCAGACGCAGCAGTTTGTCAGAACCTTCCACAAACTCGGCGTTTTCAATCAATGCCACGCGCAGGTCAACTTTGGCGAAATCGTCAAAGGTAATGGTTTCCTGAATCGGGTCATCCGCCAGCGGGCCGGTTACCGGTGCGGCAGCGGCCTTCACTTCTTCTTTCGACGCTTCCACCAGCGCTTCAACTTGTTTCATGTCGATGCGATTGTAGAGCGCCTTAAAGGTGTTGACCTTGTGACCGAGCAGCGGTTGCTTAATGGCATCCCAGCTCAGCTCGCTGTTCAGGAAAGCTTCTACACGTTCAGCAAGCGTTGGCAGAACCGGTTTCAGGTAAGTCATCAGGACGCGGAACAGGTTGATACCCATGGAGCAGATCGCCTGCAGGTCGGCATCGCGGCCTTCCTGTTTAGCAACGACCCACGGAGCCTGTTCGTCAACGTAGCGGTTTGCCACATCGGCCAGCGCCATGATTTCACGGATAGCTTTACCAAATTCACGGCTTTCCCATGCTTCGCCAATCACCGCAGCAGCGTCAGTGAAGGTTTTATACAACGCCGGGTCGGCCAGTTCAGCCGCCAATACGCCGTCAAAACGCTTGCTGATAAAGCCTGCGTTACGTGATGCCAGGTTGACTACTTTGTTGACAATATCGGCGTTTACACGCTGAACGAAGTCTTCCAGGTTCAGGTCGATGTCATCAATGCGTGAAGAAAGCTTCGCTGTGTAGTAGTAGCGCAGGCTGTCGGCGTCAAAGTGCTTCAGCCAGGTGCTGGCCTTAATGAAGGTACCGCGAGATTTGGACATCTTCGCACCGTTTACCGTCACATAACCGTGTACAAACAGGTTGGTCGGCTTACGGAAGTTGCTGCCTTCCAGCATCGCCGGCCAGAACAGGCTATGGAAGTAGACGATGTCTTTACCGATGAAGTGATACAACTCAGCGTCGGAATCTTTCTTCCAATACTCATCAAAACTGGTCGTGTCGCCGCGCTTATCGCACAGGTTTTTGAACGAACCCATATAGCCAATTGGTGCATCCAGCCAGACATAGAAGTACTTGCCTGGCGCATCCGGGATTTCAAAACCGAAGTATGGGGCATCGCGGGAAATATCCCACTGCTGCAGGCCGGATTCGAACCATTCCTGCATTTTGTTGGCGACCTGCTCCTGCAACGCGCCGCTGCGTGTCCAGGCCTGCAGCATCTCGCTGAATGATGGCAGGTCAAAGAAGAAGTGTTCAGAGTCGCGCATTACCGGCGTCGCGCCAGAAACGACGGATTTCGGCTCGATAAGTTCGGTCGGGCTGTAGGTTGCGCCGCAAACTTCACAGTTATCGCCATACTGATCCGGAGATTTACATTTCGGGCAGGTGCCTTTAACGAAACGGTCCGGCAGGAACATGCCTTTTTCCGGATCGTAAAGCTGGGAGATAGTACGGTTCTTAATAAAACCGTTCTCCTTCAGGCGCGTGTAAATCAGCTCAGACAGCTCACGGTTCTCTTCGCTGTGCGTAGAGTGGTAGTTGTCATAGCTGATGTCAAAACCCGCAAAATCAGTCTGATGCTCCTGACTCATTTCACCGATCATCTGCTCTGGCGTGATCCCAAGCTGCTGTGCTTTCAGCATGATTGGCGTACCGTGTGCGTCGTCCGCGCAGATGAAGTTAACCTGGTGGCCGCGCATTCGCTGGTAACGGACCCAGACATCAGCCTGGATGTGCTCCAGCATATGGCCGAGGTGGATAGAGCCGTTGGCGTACGGCAGCGCGCACGTTACCAGAATTTTCTTCGCGACTTGAGTCATAGTGGGCAATTACTTCTTTTGTAGTGAAAAGGGCTTTGATAGTACCAAAATGGTAATTACTGCGCCAAGCGATAAGGGCATTTATCCGTAAATGAATAATTGTTGCGGTTGGAGTAAACTACCTGGTGACTATTGTATTTTCAGAACAACAAAAAGGAGTCGGGATGAACGCACAATCCCAGGCCAAATCACCAGAGACCCTGCGCGCGATGGTTGCCGGGACGCTGGCGAATTTTCAGCATTCAACCCTGAAGCATAATCTGACGACGCTTAAAGCGTTGCACCACGTCGCCTGGATGGATGACACGTTGCACGTTGAGCTGGTCATGCCGTTTGTCTGGCAGAGCGCGTTTGAGGACTTAAAAGAGCAATGTAGCGCCGATCTGCTGCGTATTACTGGTGCGAAAGCGATCGACTGGAAACTGTCGCATAACATTGCGACGCTGAAACGCGTGAAAAACCAGCCGGGCATTAATGGTGTAAAAAACATCATCGCCGTCAGTTCGGGTAAAGGTGGTGTGGGTAAATCCTCAACTGCCGTGAACCTGGCGCTGGCGCTGGCTGCGGAAGGGGCGAAGGTAGGGATTCTGGACGCCGATATTTATGGCCCGTCAATCCCGACGATGCTCGGTGCGGAGAACCAGCGTCCAACCTCTCCAGACGGTACCCATATGGCGCCGATCATGTCTCACGGCCTGGCGACAAACTCTATTGGTTATCTGGTTACTGACGATAATGCGATGGTGTGGCGTGGCCCGATGGCCAGCAAAGCCCTGCTGCAGATGCTGCAAGAAACCTTATGGCCGGATCTTGATTACCTGGTACTGGATATGCCGCCGGGTACGGGTGATATCCAGTTGACGCTGGCGCAAAACATTCCGGTCACGGGGGCTGTTGTGGTGACCACTCCGCAGGACATCGCGCTGATCGATGCGAAAAAAGGCATCGTGATGTTCGAAAAAGTCGAAGTGCCAGTGCTGGGTATTGTTGAGAATATGAGTATGCATATTTGCAGCAACTGCGGTCATCACGAGCCAATCTTCGGCACCGGTGGCGCGCAGAAACTGGCTGAGCAGTATCACACCCAACTGCTGGGACAGATGCCGCTGCATATTTCTCTGCGTGAAGACCTGGATCGTGGTACGCCGACGGTCATCAGCCGTCCTGACAGCGAATTTACCGCCATTTACCGCGACCTTGCAGGACGTGTCGCTGCCCAGCTCTACTGGCAAGGGGAAGTGATACCGGGTGAAATTGCCTTCCGCGCGGTGTAATTAATAGCGTTACAAATATTCACTGTATCAATAATGCATTGATGCAGTGAATATATTGGATGAAAAATCTCACTCAATTATTTATCCGGACTGTATAATTCATGTCTTTTTCTGAATAAACACCCTCAATGCATCATTTAAATTGATCAAATTGGTCGAATTAATCTACAATCTCAATTGGTCTTAGCGAGGCAGTTAATCCATAATCTACTGGAAAGACGGCTTGTGTGCTGTTTCCCAACCGATACAGGAATAATGAACGTAATGAAAAAAAATTTATTCTTGGGAGTTATTACTTTGGCTTATGGAATGAGCGCTTCTGCTTTCGCCACAGATACTGCCACCCTGAATATCAATGGTCGGGTAACTGAACCCACCTGTAGCGCTGATGTTGTAAATAACGAAGTGCAGCAACGCTGTGGCAATGCCATTTCCTTTTCAAACGTCAGATCGGGTGTTTCCAATCCAACAAAAGGTGCGGTAACTGAAATTGTTACTATCACCGGTGACGCTACACGACAAATTGTGATGACGCATTACGATTAAACGTCTTTTATCAGCCATGCATTATTATTGTGAATAATACGTGGCTGATCATTTCTCTGAAGAATTTCATCCCAACAGTTAATCTCGTAAATTTATTAATTTAAAAGAATAAAAAAATCGACTGATTTGTTTCTATTATATTGCGCTTTGCAATTTGTTTTAAATCAATAAAACAACGCGTTTACATTGCGATAACGTTTCTGGTGTGCGAATTTAATTTCACGGGTTAAGTCCTCTTAACCAATAGAAGTTAATTCATTAAGGAATATACGATGAAACGTTCAATTATTTCCGCTGCTGTTCTGTCCGCTGTAGTTATGAGCGCTGGGGCTTTTGCTGCTGATTCTGATCAGGGTGAACTGATTATTACTGGTAAGGTAGTAGGGACCACCTGTAAATTTACAGGGGATACCACTGCGACCATTGGTATGAACCAAATTGGTGCTGACAGATTAAATGCCTTAAGTGCTGGTGGTGTTTATGAAGGATACTCAAATAAAACCACCGTGCCATTGACGGTTGAATGTACAGGAAGTAAAGCACCAAAAATTACTTTCTCCAGTTCTCAATTTGACAGCAATAATAAATATATTACACGAAATACCGCAGCAAATAATGGTGCTGGCTTCACCGTTTACTATGGTGATGATTTTACTAAACAGGTTAACCCCGATACAGGTATTGAGTTAACTAAAACTGCGGACAATAAATATACTCTGAACTTTAGCGCACGCTACGCGAAAATTGGTTCTGCCGATGTCTCCGCTGGTGATGTGGCCTCTTCGCTGACGATGACTGTTGTTACTGATTAAGATGACTATCCTGTTTGTCGGCGGCTCCGGCCGCCGATTATTTCCGCAGTAAGGATAATTATAATGAAAAAAATACTCGTGTTTTTACTGGCCGGTACAGTAATGCCTGCGTGGGGCGGCATATACATTTACGGCACCCGTGTCATTTATCCGGCACAGAAAAAAGAAATTACCGTGCAATTAATGAATGAAGGCAGTCGCAGCTCGCTGGTTCAATCCTGGATAGATGACGGAGATACCAGTCTGCCACCCGAAAAAATCCACGTGCCATTTGTAATGAGCCCTCCGGTGGCAAAGGTCAGCGGAGGCTCTGGTCAACAACTGAAAATTAAGCAATTGGCAAATACGCTACCGGAAGATCGTGAAAGTCTTTTTTTCCTGAATGTGTTAGATATTCCTCCTAATTCTGCGGAATCAGAAGGCAAGAACATGATTAAATTTGCTATGCAGAATCGCATCAAATTTATATATCGCCCGCAGGGTATCGCCGGTGTAGATGAAAAAAGCTTTTCTCGCTTAAGCGTCAGAGATATCAGCGGTGGCATTAATATCAAAAATAATTCTGCTAACTGGATTACTATTCCTGAACTAGTGGGTAATTCAAAAATAAACAGCGAGACAGTGTTACTTGCTCCGTGGTCAGATAAAAAGGTCGTCACCACTGCTGTCGTTAATCATTACAAGGTTACTCTTATTGATGATCACGGAAACTACTTAAGTGAAAAAATAAAAACGGAAAGATAGTCAAGGATTGATTATGTCAAAGATAAATTCTATTACACTGTCAATCCTGTCGGTGTTGGCTGCTTCATCCGCATGGGCTGAAGAAGACACGTTTGATACCCACTTTATGATCGGTGGTTTGAATGGTGAGAAAATCTCTCGCTATCAAATTGATGACGATAAGCCAATGCCCGGTATATATGAAATGGATGTTTATCTTAATAATAAGTGGCGTGGTCGGTACGATATTGATATTAAAGACGATCCCGAACTGACATGTCTGCCCTGGGCTCAATTGCAGCAAATTGGTATTCGCACCGGGAACATTAAAACGGATAAACAAGAAGGCTGCGTGCCGCTGCGTGCAGCAGTACAGGGCGGCAGTGTTAGTTATGACATTGGGGAGTTTATTCTAAATTTAAGCGTGCCTCAGGCGTATGTGGTTGAATATGAACCAGGATATATGCCGCCTGAAACCTGGGATCGCGGGGTGAACGCTTTTTATACCTCTTATTACGCCAGCCAGTATTACAGTAATTATAAACACGGTGGTGATGATAAAAGCAGCTATGTGAACCTGAATAGCGGGTTGAACCTGCTGGGGTGGCAGTTGCATTCAAGTGACAACTATACGAAAGGTAATGAGGGCAACGGCAAATGGAAGAGCAACACGTTATATGTGGAACGTGGTGTGCCGTCGATTCTTGGTACATTGCGCGCCGGTGACATGTATACCGGGGCAGATATTTTTGATGCCGTACGTTTTCGTGGTGTGCGTATCTGGCGCGATATGCAAATGTTACCAAACTCAAAACAGAATTTTACCCCTGTAGTTCGTGGGATTGCCCAGAGCAACGCCCTGGTAACCATCGAACAAAATGGTTTTGTTATTTACCAGAAAGAAGTGCCACCAGGCCCATTTGCTATTGATGATCTACAACTCGCTGGTGGCGGTTCGGATTTAGATGTCAGTGTGAAAGAGGCTAACGGTTCGATATCTCATTATCTGGTGCCTTTTTCATCTGTGCCAAATATGCTGCAGTCTGGCGTATCGAAATATGATTTCGCTGCAGGGCGTAGCCATATTGAAGGGGCTGGCAATCAGTATGATTTCCTGCAAGGGAGTTATCAGTATGGTCTGAACAATCTGCTAACAGTCTATGGCGGTACAATGCTGTCGCAAAACTATTCTTCATTTGTGCTTGGGACTGGCTGGAATACCCCCATTGGCGCAGTATCGGTAGACGCCACGCGATCGCATAGCGAGCAGGATAATGGTGATGTTTTTGATGGTCAGAGCTATCAGGTTGCATGGAACAAATATGTCACGCAGACCGGTACGCAGTTTGCACTGGCAGCTTATCGTTATTCCTCGCGGGATTATCGTACCTTTAATGACTACGTGTGGGCGAATAATAAAAATAACTATAATCGCGATAAAAACGATGTTTATGACATTGCGGACTACTATCAAAACGACTTTGGCCGCAAGAACAGTTTTTCACTGAATATAAATCAAGCGTTACCCGAAAACTGGGGATCCCTGGCGGTCAGTGGCCTGTGGCGCGACTATTGGCAACGCAGTGGAAACGGCAAAGATTATCAGCTTAGCTACTCTAACGCCTGGCAGCGAGTTAGCTATACCGTTGCCGTGAGTCAAACGTACGATGAGGACAACCACGAGGATAAGCGTTTTAACCTGTATATCTCCATCCCGTTCTCGTGGGGGGACGGTATTTCCACTCCTCGACGCGATCTGTTCGTCTCTAATTCCACGACGTTTGATAATGACGGCTTTCAGTCGAATAACACCAGCTTAAGCGGGGTGACGGGTCATCGCGATCAATTCAGCTATGGTGCCAACCTCAGTCAGCAACGACAGGGGAACGAGACAACGGCGGGCGTTAGCATGGTCTGGCGCGCGCCAGTGGCGACTGTAGGCAGTAGTTACAGCCAATCGAATAAGTATCAACAGGCCAGCGGCAATATTCAGGGGGGGATCGTGGTGTGGTCTGAGGGCGTGGCTCTGACTCCCCGGCTTTCAGATACATTCGCCATTGTTAAAGCGCCTGGGTTACAGGGTGCGGCTGTGCAAGGGCATCGTTACCTAACAACCAACAGTAAAGGTTACGCGGTTTACGACAGTCTGACGCCGTACCGTGAAAATATGCTGATGCTGGATCTTTCCGACACTAATAGCGATGTGGCATTACTGGGCAATCGAAAAGGTACAGTACCTTATCGCGGTGCGGTCGTGATGACGGAGTTTGAAACCGATCGGCGCAAACCCTGGTACTTCCTTGCCGAGCGTCCGGACGGCTCTCCGTTATCTTTCGGTTATGAAGTGGAAGATGATATCGGTAATAATGTTGGCCTGGTGGGGCAGGGTAGTCGGTTATTTATTCGCACCAACGACATTCCCGCGTCGGTACATGTTGCAGTTAATAAACAGCAGGGACAGTTCTGTACAATTACCTTCGATAGGGTGATTGATGAGAATAAAGTCTATATTTGCCGATAAGGATGCAAGATATGAAAGGATACGTATTTTTGATATTTTTGCTGCTGTCATCCTTTGGCGCTGATGCCGGGTGTACATTTCAGACGAAAAATGGCGGGTTAGCGACAATTAATCTGGATATGACATCTGGAACGGCAATAAATCAAATTAATCTCAGTTCCAGTGGCAACATAGTGTGTACAGCCAACAGTGATAGCTTATATTATACAACACCGCTTAAGGATTACATTGTTGCAATTCAGGGGGGCAGCGGCAAGAAGGTTTTAATTAATATCAATCTGACCAGCAATGATTTTCCAGTAAGTGTTGGTAAGAAAACGGTTAGTGCCGGCGAAGTGCTGGATACCAAAAGTTTCACCATCTCAGCAAGATATGTAAATTCAGGGACTATTAAGCAGACAGTATCCGGTGATGCGTTTAGTCTGAGCGACCCGGCAGTAAGTATTACCTCTGATAATTCTTGTACTTCAAACTGGCTAGCTTATCTTTATTGCTGGGTTACCGGACGTTTATCGAGTAATTCAGCTTTTACACAGAATTTAAGCTTTACAGTAACGCATCAACCCACCACGTGTCAGTTTTCATTACCCCGATACGAAATTAAAATGCCAGATACCACATTGAATGAGATGCTCACGGTTAATAATACCAAATCGGGTTCCACAAATCTGGTATTGAATTGCGAAAGTATATATAACGTTACTACCAATCCCGTCACTTTTAAAGTGGTGCGCGGTGACTGGGATGAAAGCGGGAAAATACTAAAAAACACGATAGCGAATGGCGCCAAAGGGGTGGGGTTCCAGATATATAATGGCACCGCGACTTCTCCTCTAAAACAGGGGGATAATCTGATGAACAGAATGACCAAACTGGAAGCAATCAGTAATCAGTATACTTTCCCTATTACTGCGAAATATGTTCGCGTGACAGGGGAATCATTACTGCCTGGTGAAATACAAAGTAAAGTGATATTTGCAGTATCTTATGACTAATTGATTTGCGGGTATTTCACGTACTTTCTTGCTGAAAGTACGTGTTTTTTCTATTAACGATGATAAAAAATCTCGCCGTCGTAGGCTTTAATGATCTTACCGTCAGCATCGTTGATCAGCACGTACGCACCACCCATGTAGGTCCAGTGGGTACCGGCGGTAGGTGCTGGCAGGTTGCGTTGGTTCCATTGCTTAATCGCATATTCGTCAGTACGGTACAGCGGTGGGACCGTGTCACCAGGTTTAAAATGGGTAAAGTCGGCGATGAAACCGCTCAACTCATACTTATCAATTCCGGTGGGAGCAGCTGTTGCGGCCGGTGCGGCCCAGACGACGCTGCTTGCAAGCAGGAGTGCACCCAGCAACATTTTATTCTTCATACCCATCCTCTTTACCTGTTCGGGTCATCAACATCAGTCGTGTATCATTCCTGGCTTATAGGGCATCTGACAAGAACTTTTTTGTGATCACGCCAGTCATTTCGTAAAAAGTGTAAATGAATGTACAGAATAGCTGCAACCTTACCCCGTAATTTCGTGGAGGGCCATGGTGCTGCGCTAATTTACATCATCAAGCGTAGGCAGTATTCTGTTACCGAAACTTGTTTTTCAACGACTCGGGGTGCCCTTCCTGGTGAAGGCTGAGAAATACCCGTACCACCTGATCTGGATAATGCCAGCGTAGGGAAGTCTGACACTGCTCGTGTCCCTTCTTCGCGCGGGCAGGAGCTGAACCATGCAGCCTGACCTGCACAGCCGCACACTCGCGGCTCACACCTTACACCAATTTAGAACGCTTTCCCCTCTCACACACTGCATGACCAACGAGGTCGTGCAAAGCTTTACGGCCAATACGCTGTTGGCGCTGGGCGCATCACCAGCAATGGTAATCGAGCCCGAGGAAGCCAGTCAGTTCGCGTCTATTGCCAGTGCATTACTGATTAATGTCGGCACCTTAACCCGGGAACGGGCTACGGCGATGCGCGCCGCAGTTGAGCGGGCACAACTTGCTAAAACCCCGTGGACGCTCGATCCCGTTGCCGTGGGGGCGCTGGAGTTTCGTCGTCGCTTCTGTCTGGATTTGTTGGCGCTACAGCCTGCGGCTATCCGCGGCAACGCTTCGGAAATACTGGCTCT
>NZ_SZWS01000027.1:147004-162884 GCF_005281245.1 Citrobacter sp. wls826 | reverse complement strand
CCGATACGGCAGCCGCTGCGCTTCCCGCAGCGCAGGCACTGGCTCGTCAGGTTGGGACCATTGTCGTGGTTACCGGCGAAATTGACTATGTCACCGATGGTCAGCGTACCGTCTGCGTGAACGGCGGTGATCCGTTGATGACGCGCGTGGTGGGCACCGGATGCGCGCTGTCGGCGGTCGTTGCGGCCAGTTGCGCCCTGCACGGTGACCGGCTTGATAACGTCGCCTCCGCCTGTAGCTGGATGAAACAGGCCGGACAAATAGCCACTCGACAATCAACCGGACCGGGCAGTTTTGTCCCGGCATTTATTGACGCCCTCTATAACCTGAACGCGCAGGAGCAACTATGAAACGGATTAACGCATTAACGATTGCCGGAACCGATCCAAGCGGTGGCGCAGGTATTCAGGCCGATTTAAAAACGTTCTCGGCGCTTGGCGCTTACGGCTGCTCGGTTATTACGGCGTTGGTGGCGCAAAATACGCGCGGGGTGCAGTCGGTGTATCGCATTGAACCTGACTTTGTCGCCGCGCAGCTGGATTCGGTGTTCAGTGATGTGCGTATCGACACCACTAAAATCGGTATGCTGGCGGAAACGGATATTGTTGAAGCGGTCGCCGAACGCTTGCGTCGCCATCGGGTGCAAAATGTCGTGCTGGATACAGTGATGCTGGCGAAAAGCGGCGATCCGTTGCTGTCTCCTTCGGCGGTTGAAACGCTGCGTACCCATTTGCTGCCGCAGGTTTCGATTATCACCCCAAATTTACCCGAAGCTGCGGCGCTGCTCGGGGCTCCCCATGCGCAGACTGAGCAGGAGATGTTAGAGCAGGGAAGGGCGCTGCGGGCGCTGGGTTGCGAGGCGGTGTTGATGAAAGGCGGTCATCTGGAGGATGCGCAAAGCCCCGACTGGCTCTTTACCCGTGATGGCGAGCAGCGTTTTACCGCGCCAAGGGTGATGACCAAAAATACCCACGGTACTGGCTGTACGCTATCGGCGGCACTGGCGGCGCTGCGTCCGCGCCATGACAACTGGGCACAGACAGTGCAGGAAGCTAAGTTGTGGCTTTCAGCGGCATTGGCGCAGGCCGACACCCTGGAAGTCGGTGAGGGAATTGGTCCGGTGCATCATTTCCACGCGTGGTGGTAATGAGTATACTGGCTGCAGAAACGGCTGCAGGAAAAAGATAAATGGAACAAGCGCATACCCAGCTTATCGCGCAACTGAATGAACGTATTTCCGCGGCAGATAACACGCCGCTGTATATGAAATTTGCGCAAACGGTGAAAAACGCTGTGCGTAGCGGGATTCTGGAGCATGGAAACATCCTGCCCGGCGAGCGCGATCTCAGCCAGTTGACCGGCGTTTCGCGAATTACGGTTCGTAAGGCGATGCAGGCTTTGGAAGAAGAAGGCGTCGTGACGCGCGCCCGCGGTTACGGGACGCAGATCAACAACATCTTCGAGTATTCGCTAAAAGAAGCGCGTGGTTTTTCACAGCAGGTGGTGTTGCGCGGTAAAAAACCAGATACGCTGTGGGTTAACAAGCGGATTGTGCCTTGCCCGGAAGAGGTAGCGCAGCAGCTGGCTGTTGCCACGGGGAGTGACGTCTTCTTGCTCAAGCGCATTCGCTACGTAGATGAAGATGCGGTTTCTATTGAAGAGTCATGGGTTCCTGCCCATCTAATTCATGACGTGGATGCCATCGGCGTTTCACTGTATGACTATTTTCGCAGCCAGCATATTTTCCCGCAGCGCACCCGCTCACGTGTCAGTGCCCGAATGCCTGACGCAGAGTTCCAGGCGCACATTCAAATGGACAGCAAAGTGCCGGTGCTGGTGATCAAGCAGGTAGCGCTTGACCAGCAGCAACGGCCCATTGAATACAGCATCAGCTATTGTCGAAGCGACCTATACGTGTTTGTGTGCGAGGAGTAACGCCTCGCGCGTAGGGGCGCA
Source organism: Citrobacter sp. wls826 (assembly GCF_005281245.1). Taxonomy (NCBI): domain Bacteria; kingdom Pseudomonadati; phylum Pseudomonadota; class Gammaproteobacteria; order Enterobacterales; family Enterobacteriaceae; genus Citrobacter; species Citrobacter sp. wls826. The sequence goes on along the minus strand of NZ_SZWS01000027.1, from coordinate 160,928 downwards.
ATCGCCCCCGCGATGCCCTACCACCCAGGACGCCACGGCGTTTCCAAGCAGTACCGCGTCAGCCAGCGACCAGCCAGACGCCAGTCCAGCCAGCATGCCGCCAGCGTGGCTGTCACCTGCGCCAATGGTATCAACGACCGCTGTCGAAAATGCCGGTATGCAACCGGAAGTTTGGGTGCTGAAATACCACGCACCGTCTTTATCGTGGCGTACCACCACCGGTGTGGCAAAACGTTGCACCCATTGTGCGCCAAAACCTTCTATATCCTGGCTTAATGCAAACCGCTCGGCGGCAATTTCCGCCTCCTGCCGATTGAGCGATACCAGTGGACGGCAGGCCATAATTCTTGCCAGTAAGGGCTCGGGAATGTCGCCGATGCGTGGGCCAAAATCGATAAACGGCGTCACTTCCTCCAGCCCTTCCAGCCAATGCACCAGCAACTCACCACACGGAGAGGCTAACTGATAGCCCGAGAGATAAACCAGGCTGTGACGTGGGATCTCCAGCTGTGCCAGCCAGTCAGCGTTCCACTGATTTTCGACGCCACTAAAGGACATAAAGGTACGTTCGCCATCCGGCTCGACCAGAGCCAGACACCAGCCGTTATCGCCTGCGGCGTTATCGATCAGGCTGTGCAGTCCCTCTTTTGCCATCCGGTTGCGGATAATATCGGCCCACACTCCCTGACCCAGCGGTAAAGCATTACTGGCGTCGATACCTAACCGCTTGAGTGCTACGGCGATATTGAGCGCGCAGCCGCCAACGTTCACCCCTTGCTGTTTGAGTTCAATGTCACATCCGCGCCAGGGAAGGGCATACGCATCGGCAATGACATCAATCACCGCCGCACCCACCACCGTAACGGGTCGCTGTGTGCGTAACTGCGGGAGAAGTTGTTGCAGACGCGTGGTGCTCATAGTGCCTCCCGCTGCTCGCGCAGTCGCATCAATCCACTGGCGTAGCGGATAAAGTCCAGCTGATTTACCGCATCGAGCTCATGTTTCAATGCCGGATTAATCGCACTTACGCCGTGGAGCGCGCCACAAATGGCAGTTGCCATCGCCCCGATGGTGTCGGTATCGCCCCCGAGGTTCGCGCACAGAATGGCGCAGCGGTTAGGATCGGTCTGCGCCAGCTCAACCATAGCGATGGCGCATGGCACGGATTCAATGGTACTGGTTCCGGCCCCTACAACCTGATACAACTGCTCGCAGGCAGACTCAATGCCGTCAGCGTTACGGACAATTTTCAGCGCCAGTTCAAGGCGTGCAGAGAGCGATGCGCTAAAGGTAGTGATCCTTTTTTGCTGCGCATGCCGGGCAATGGCTGGCAGCGCGTCGACAATCTCTGACCATTTTCCGCCGTCGATAGCGCGTGATACCGCCCATGCGACCACCACTGCGCCAGCGATAGCCAAATCCGATTTATGCGTCGGGCTGGAGGCTAATGCCACATCATCGATAAAGGCATCGAGATCGCGCGCGGGGAGCAGACATCCCAGCGGTGAAACGCGCATTGCCGCTCCGTTGGTAACGCCGTTATTTTCCAGTTCGGCGACAGGTTTGCCGTCGCGAATGGCTTTTAGCGCAATTTTTGAGGTCGGGCCGAGCACGTTTTTATTAAAAGCATCAAAACGTTCGGCCCAGGCCAGAATATTGCGGCCAATAACGTCGGGTACAATCTCTCCGTCGCACTCAAGCAGGGCATCAGCCAGACACAGCGCCATGGAGGTGTCATCAGTGAACTCCGCCTGGTTAAAATAGCAGGCGGCATTATTCTCCGCAGGGCCGGGTAAAAAACGGTCGATCCAACCGAAATGGGCTTTAACCCGGGTTCTGGGCCACAGTTCCGACGGCATACCCATCGCATCCCCTAACGCCTGCCCATAAAGAGCACCGAGAATACGTTCTGCTTTCATTTTACTTCCCCTTGTTTCAACGCTACATCGCGATCATCCACCTTAATGGCGGTGATTTCTTTATCTGACTCGCGAAAGAAAATCATAAACATTACGGCAATGACGGCGATCATGACCGCGCCAAATCCCCACATGCCAGCCCAGTTAAAGGTAAGACCATTCACCGGTTCCTGATAAGCAAACATTTTTTCCATCATCACGCCGCCCAGACGATAACCGAGCAGGCTACCGAATCCCTGACAGCAGAGGGTGATAAGCCCTTGCGCCGCGGTGCGCATATGTACGGGCGCTTTTTTATCGACATAAATGTAGGCTGTGACGTAGTAGAAGTCGTAACTGACGCCGTGCAGCAGAATGCCGAGAAACAGCAGAGCGTAAGTGAAATATTCTTCCGCGCCGCCGTAAACGAAAAATCCGTAGCGGATAGCCGCAGTAATAAGACCAAGCAGCAATACCTTTTTAATGCCAAAGCGTTTGGTGAAAAACGGTAGCGCCAGCATAAAGAAGATTTCAGAGAACTGGCCCAGCGTCATCCAGCCGGTGGCGTTTTTCATCCCGACTTCTGTCAGATAACCGTTGGCGAAGATGTAATAGAACGCCAGCGGCATCGCGAACAGAAAAGAGCAAAAGAAAAAGACGAGGAAGTTCTTATCCCGCAGCAGGATCAGCGCATCCAGACCCAGCATGACCTTGAAATCCATTTTGCCGGTACTTTTCGGCGGCGTATCCGGTAAAAAGAACGCAAAGACGCCTAACAGAGCGGAGCTTCCGGCAGTGATAAGCAGAGGAATATTGGTAGGGGAGATGTCACTATAGCCAAGCATTTGCGGTAAGAAACCGCAGGCCAAACCAGAGGCGATCCAGCCAATGGTCCCCATCACACGGATGCGCGGGAAATCACGCTCAACATCACTGACGTTGGCAAAAGCGATACTGTTGGTCAGCGCAATCGTCGGCATATAGGTCAACGAATAGGCCAGTAACAGCGGGAAAAATCCGCTGAAGGTGGTTTGCTGGGCGGCGAAGTACATCAAAATAGCGCCGACGAACATCAGCACCGCCAGCACTTTTTGCGCGGAGAAAAAACGGTCAGTGACAGAACCGACCAGGATGGGCGACAGGATCGCAGCAATCGCGGTACAGGCGTAGGACCAGCCGATCTCCCCGGCGCTAAAGCCACTTTTACTCAGCCACAGCCACAGCGGTACAAACCAGGCGCCCCAGATAAACCACTCTATAAACATCATGAACGACAGCTTAACTGTAGTTTTCATCTTTAAATCCTTCATGACAGGTAAGGTACGCACTGATAGTACCATTCGATAATACCTTTAAAATACCTTTGAGGTCTAAATTTGACCGCCTTAACATTATTTCTTCCTGAATCGAGCCAGCAGAAGTTGCTGAAAAGTGCGCTAAAGATGGAAAAAAAACGCAGTCGGTACCAGGCTTATTGCTGCCCGCAACAAAGCGGGTCAGGACAATCCACATTCCGGTTTCAAATCGGAACTTACGGGAGCATAGCTATGACTGATATTGCGCAGTTGCTTGGCAAAGATGCCGACAACCTTTTACAGCATCGTTGTATGACCATTCCTTCTGACCAACTTTACCTGCCTGGACATGATTACGTCGATCGCGTGATGGTGGATAACAACCGTCCGCCAGCGGTGCTGCGTAATATGCAAACGCTGTATAACACGGGCCGACTGGCTGGGACAGGTTATCTGTCAATTCTACCGGTGGATCAGGGCGTGGAACACTCCGCGGGGGCATCGTTTGCGGCTAACCCGCTGTACTTTGATCCGAAGAATATTGTGGAACTGGCTATCGAAGCAGGGTGTAACTGCGTGGCATCGACCTATGGCGTGCTGGCTTCCGTCTCCCGTCGCTACGCGCACCGCATTCCGTTTCTTGTAAAAATTAACCACAACGAAACGCTGAGCTACCCCAATACGTTTGACCAGACGCTGTATGCCAGCGTAGAACAGGCATTCAATATGGGCGCGGTTGCGGTAGGGGCAACCATCTATTTCGGTTCAGAGGAGTCCCGTCGCCAGATTGAAGAGATTTCTGCGGCGTTCGAGCGCGCTCATGAACTGGGGATGGTCACCGTGCTATGGGCGTATCTGCGTAACTCCGCGTTTAAAAAAGATGGCGTGGATTACCATGTTTCCGCCGATCTCACCGGGCAGGCTAACCATCTGGCAGCCACTATCGGGGCGGATATCGTTAAGCAGAAAATGGCGGAAAATAACGGCGGGTATAAAGCAGTCAACTTTGGCTACACCGACGATCGCGTTTACAGCAAGCTGACCAGCGACAACCCAATCGATCTGGTGCGTTATCAGCTGGCGAACTGCTATATGGGGCGCGCCGGATTAATTAACTCTGGCGGTGCGGCTGGCGGCGAAACCGATCTGAGCGATGCGGTACGTACGGCGGTGATTAACAAACGTGCTGGCGGCATGGGGCTGATTCTTGGACGAAAAGCATTCAAGAAAACCATGGCTGACGGCGTTAAGCTGATTAACGCCGTGCAGGATGTTTATCTGGACAGCAAAGTCACCATTGCCTGATTCCAGTTGGGGGGGCGTCGTGTTAACGCAGTAGCGGACAACCCGGCGGCAGTCTGCAACGTAGCGCTGCGGGCAGGATTTCAATATGAAATTCTTGTCCGCTAAGCGGTTCGCCATCGAGATTAAACGTAATTTCGTGCGGGGCGCGGATATCAAACCACGATGATGCGCCTTCGATGATGTTAGGGTTGTCTTCGGATTGCGTTAACGCCGAAAGCAGCCCTGGCAGCAGCTCTTCGCCGGTAAAAATACGCAGTTGCAGCAGACCATCGTTGATCAGCGCCGTCGGGCAAAGCTGTTGCCCACCACCGGCCTGACGACCATTACCGATACCAATGACCAGCGCCTTACCCTGCCAGTGAAAATCTTCCCCACGAATGTCGCAGATGTCGGGTTTGAGCGTATCCATGCGCATTAATCCGTGAATAAAGTACGATACGCCACCTAATGCGGCCTTGAGTTTTTCTGGCGTCTCGCTGGTGATGCGTGTGCCGAAGCCGCCGGTCGCCATATTGATAAAACAGGTTTTATCATTGACCTGAACCATATCGATATCAGTCGCATTTCCGGCGATAGCCAGTTTTAACGCCTTATCAAGGGCGTCGGGTATGCCTACGCTGGTTGCAAAATCATTCGCCGTTCCCAACGGTAAAATACCTAGCGCCGGGATATTGCCGCCCTGCGACTGGATCAGCGCCGTCGAGACTTCGTTAATTGTGCCGTCGCCGCCGCCGGCAATCACCGTTGCAACACCTAACTGGCGAGCTTCATCAACGTAGCGTTGGGCGTCGCCTTTTTCCCAGGTAACGCGAACATGGATTTCCACGCCTTCATCGCGTAGCTCTGCAATGACATCACGCAGGGGGAGATTATCAGCACTTTTTCCGTTGAGGATCAGTAAACTGGCAGGGAACGCTATCATCCGTTTGCCTCACTTTTTTTCGTTTTAACAAGTGTACGCCAGGAATGGGTTTATGGCGTAAGAACTGACTGAAAGCGAAGGCGAAGAGATAAAAAAAGCCGCAGAATGCGGCTTTTCAGATTGGGCGGACGTTACTGTGGGAACCACTGATCGCTGATTTTTTGGTACGTGCCGTCAGCTTTGATTGCGGCCAGCGCGCTATTCAGTTTTTCCAGCAGGGCTTTGTTATCTGGGCGAACCGCAATGCCAAGACCAGTACCGAAGTATTGTGGGTCGGTCACTTTGTCAGTGGCTACACCTAACTGCGGGTTGGTTTTCAGCCACTCGTTAACCACGGCGGTATCGCCAAATACGCCATCAATACGACCATTTTTCAGGTCGATAATCGCATTCTGATAGCTGTCGTAGGCCACGGTTTTCACTTCAGGGTGTTTGTCCTGCAGGTATTTCTGGTGCGTGGTGCCGTTTTCCATGCCAATGCGTTTCCCTTTCAGGTCGGCAAAGGTTTTATAGGTGTCTTTTTTCGCAATCACCAGCGCGGAGTTTGCATAGTAAGGCTGAGTAAATGCCACCTGCTTGCTACGCTCAGGCGTGATGTCCATTCCGGAAATCACCGCATCATATTTTTTGAATTTCAGCGCGGGAATCAAGCTATCAAAAGCATGATTGGTGAAAGTACAGTCAGCCTGCATTTGTTTGCACAGTGCCGTTGCCAGGTCGATGTCAAAACCGACAATTTTATTGCTTGCATCCAGTGACTCAAATGGCGGATAAGTTGCTGATACACCGAAACTAATTTTATCAGCAGCTGAGGCGCCAGCGGCGAAAGTAGCAAGTAATGCGGCCAGTACTAACTTTTTCATGGTGGAACTCCCGTCTGTCAATCTTATGATTATTTACCGTGTCTGCGGCGTGAATTAACAATGCCATTTAATGAATTTATATGCAATAAAAATGATTAACTATTTTTTCTGGTATAAAAAAAGACGGACAATTTAGGTTGTTGTCCGTCTTTTTTATTTTGGCTTTATGCATATTCACCGGAGAGTGTACAACGGAAGATGAATCGTAGCCTGATAAGCGTAGCGCCATCAGACATAAAAACCGATTTAATTCCGGTGTTCAAACGCCAGCGCTTTACGTTCGATCAAGCGCATCATCAGCGTCAGCAAACCGTTGACGATCAGGTAAATCACACCCGCCGCGCCGAAAACCATGACGTCATAAGTGCGACCGTACAGCAGCTGACTATAGCCCATGACTTCCATCAGCGTGATGGTGTATGCCAGTGAGGTACTTTTAAACACCAGCACCACTTCGTTGGAATACGAGGAGAGGGCGCGTTTAAAGGCGTACGGCAACAGAATCGCCAGCGTATCCTTCTTACTCATCCCCAACGCTCCACAGGACTGCCACTGGCCTTCCGGGATTGCGCGGATAGCACCGTAGAACAGTTGAGTGGTATAAGCCGCACTGTTTAACGATAGCGCAATTAAGGCGCACAGCCACGGTTCAGAGAGCAGGTGCCACAGTACCGGATACTCCTGTAGCGTCGGGAACTGCCCTGGCCCGTAGTAGATCAGGAAGATTTGCACCAGCAGCGGAGTACCGGTAAACAACGTGATATAGGCGCGAACCAACCAGACCACAATCGGCGTTTTTAGCGTCAGGATGACGGTGAAAACCAGCGCCAGCACCAGAGCAACCACGATGGAGGCGACCGTCAGCGTCAGGCTGGTATGCAGCCCTTTTAACAATTCAGGTAAATACTCAAGCATCAGCCTGGTCTCCGCTCAAATCGTGTCGCGCGCAGGTCAATGCGTTTGAGAATGTACTGACTCACCAGCGTAATCACCAGGTAAATAGCCGCCGCCACAATGTACCAGGTAAACGGCTCCTGGGTACGGGTGGCAATGCTCTTGGTTTGCAGCATCAGATCGTTCACGCTGATAAGGCTGACCAGCGCGGTATCTTTCAGCAATACCAGCCACTGGTTACCCAGTCCCGGCAGAGCGTGGCGCCACATCTGCGGCATCACCAGGCGAAAGAAGATCGCGGCTTTAGACAAACCCAACGCCTGACCTGATTCCCATTGTCCGAGTGGTACGGCCTTCAGCGCGCCACGCAGCGTTTGTGACGCGTAAGCCGCATACAGCAATGACAGCGCAATCACACCGCACAGGAACGGGCTGACGTCAAAGTTTTCGATCTGCATCTGAACCGGGATTTGTACAAACCCGAGATTGATCGTAAAGCCATCGGCCAGCGTCAGCAGCAGCTGTGAAGAGCCGAAATAGATGAACAGAACCACCAGAATTTCCGGCAGACCACGCAGGATGGTGACCAGAGCTGAACCCGTCCATGCTACCGGACGCCATTTTACTGACTCCCAGACGGCAAAAAACATGGCGAGCGCGAGGCCAATAATCAGCGCACAAACGGCAAGGCCGACGGTCATCCCGGCGGCGCTTGCTAAAGGAAAAAATTCATTCATCAAGTATTACTTCTGGAACCATTTGTTGTAGATGGTCTCGTAAGTCCCATCTTTCTTCACTTTTTCCAGCGCAGCGTTAAATTTCTGCTGCAGCTCGGTATTGCCCTGGCGCACAGCGATGCCCAGACCCGTACCGAAGTAATCTTTATCCGTCACTTTGTCGCCAACTGCGGCCAGCTTTGGATTGTCTTTCAGCCATTCGGTCACCACTGCGGTATCACCAAATACGCCGTCAATACGACCATTTTGCAGATCGAGTTTGGCATTCTGGTAGCTGTCATACGGTACGGTGGTCACTTCCGGATGTTTATCCATGATGAATTTCTGGTGCGTAGTACCGTTTTGTACACCGACTTTTTTGCCTTTCAGCTGGTCAATGCTGGTGTATTTACCCTGTTGGCCAACAAACAGGGCAGAGTTGTCGTAATACGGGGTGGTGAACAGAACCTGTTTTTCACGCTCTGGCGTGATGTCCATACCGGCCATCACCGCGTCAAAACGACGGAATTTCAGGCTCGGGATCAGGCTGTCGAAGGCCTGATTGGTGAAGGTACAGGTCGCGTCAATCTCTTTACACAGCGCATTCGCCAGATCAACGTCAAACCCTACGATTTTGTTATTCGCATCAATAGATTCAAACGGAGGATAAGACGCTTCGGTGGCGAAACGGATGGTTTGGGCTGCGGTAGCGGAAAGGCTAAAACCTGCGATTAGCGCGGCAATCAGAACTTTTTTCATTGTATTGTCCCGAATCTTAGTGAGAGAGATAGTTTTTAAACGCTTCGGTTTGCGGGTTGGCAAAGCAGCTCGCATCCCCAAACTCGACGATATGACCGTTTTCCATATACACCACACGGCTGGCCGTTTTACGTGCAACTTCCACTTCGTGGGTGACGATCACCTGAGTAATGTTAGTTTCCGCCAGTTCACGAATGATGCTGACGATTTGGGCAGTAATTTCCGGATCAAGCGCTGCGGTAGGTTCATCAAACAGCAGCACCTGCGGCTCCATCATCAACGCACGGGCAATGGCCACACGCTGTTGCTGGCCACCGGAGAGATGCAGTGGGTAGCGATCGCTGTACGGCTTCAGGCGCAGACGTTCCAGCAATTTTTCGGCACGCGCCAGCGCTTGATCTTTTGTCAGACCCAGTACGCGGCAGGGCGCTTCAATCAGATTCTGCACAACCGTGAGATGCGGCCAAAGGTTGTATTGCTGGAAGACCATGCCCACGTTCTGACGCAGCTCCCGAATGGCTTTGTCTGATGGGGTCTTCGTGAAGTCGAAACGGTTTCCCGCAATAGAGAGTGTGCCCGAGCGCGGCATCTCAAGCAGGTTGAGTACGCGCAGCAGCGAGCTTTTCCCGGCTCCACTTGGGCCAAGTAACACCAGTGTTTCACCCTGAGGGCAATCCAGCGTGATATCGAACAGCGCCTGATGTGCGCCGTAGAAGCAGTTAATGCCGTTTAATTGAATACTCATTGACACTCGATACTGGCAGTCTGATAGCTATTGAAGCCGCAGATACTACCTTTGACAGAATAGTTATGCAATATTTATGCGTTAAAAGTTAAATGCAAACCGCATTCTTATCTAAACATAGCACAAAATAGCGGGGCCACCAGTGGGCAAGAATAATTGTCGGCATTCTATGCAGAATGCCAGACAATTTATGGGGGTTATGATTCAGGCGGGTGAATGGGGCGGTTAGCGGTTTTCGACAGACTGGCGCAGCGTCCCGGCTGGCGCGTGTACGCTGCCGCCCAGATAGCGGACATCGTCAATTACCCAGCACTGGCCTTCGCGGATCATCAGCACTTCATCACGCCAGCTTTGGTCACCCTGTTTAAGCTCTACGCGCAGCGGAATGTTGCGTGCATCACTATTCGGAATGGTCGATGCGCTGGCGACGCTGGCACTGTCCGGTAACGTAGCGCGACTAGAGAACGGATCGCTGTTAAACAGATCGCGATGCGCGTTATCACGGCTGGCATCGTTCAGCAGTTTCGCCAGGTTGTCGCTGAGGTACGGACGAAGGGGAGTAATGTCATTGTTTCGGTGCTGAATACGGTAATCATAGAATTGTTGAGCCACGCTGTCTGGCCCGCCTTCTACGCAAGAGCCGCTACGCGTGCCGTTATCTTTGTAGGCCGGCGTTACGGTAGTACAGGCGCTGAGAAGTAGTGCACATGGAACCAGCAGAGAGAGTTTCGAGTAGCGCATAATGATTTCCTTATTAGCTTTCTACTATTAGTGTTCTACGTTGATTTACATGTCATACTTCAAGTTGCTTGTGCGTTGGCTACGTGCGTTCACCCCAGTCACATAGTTATCTATGCTCCTGGGGATTCACTCTCTTGCCGCCTTCCTGCAACTCGAATTATTTTGTGTAAAGAATATATCCTTTCAATGATAGTGGATCGGTTCGATAATGCTTTTGAGATCGTGCTCTTAGCGCAAAAAGGAGATTAACCATGCAGTTTTCGACTACCCCTACGCTGGAAGGGCAGAGCATCGTGGAATACTGCGGTGTTGTGACTGGCGAAGCCATTTTAGGCGCGAATATCTTCCGCGATTTCTTCGCCGGCATTCGCGATATCGTCGGCGGTCGCTCCGGCGCGTATGAAAAAGAGCTGCGTAAAGCGCGTGAAATTGCTTTTCAGGAGCTTGGTGAACAGGCAAAAGCGCTCGGTGCTGATGCGGTAGTCGGTATCGATATCGATTACGAAACCGTGGGCAAAGACGGTAGCATGCTGATGGTGAGCGTCAGCGGCACTGCGGTGAAAACTCGCCGATGAAGCGTCTGCTGTCTCTGCTGGCATTAACGCTGCTGCTGGTAGGATGTGCTGGCGAAAAAGGGATTGTCGACAAAGACGGGTATCAGTTAGATACCCGTCGTCAGGCGCAGGCTGCTTACCCGCGCATTAAAGTGCTGGTTATCCATTACACGGCCGATGATTTCGACTCTTCTCTGGCTACGCTGACCGATAAAAACGTCAGCTCGCACTATCTGATCCCGGCAGTGCCGCCGCTCTACCACGGCAAACCGCGTATCTGGCAACTGGTGCCGGAAAAAGATCTGGCCTGGCATGCGGGGATTAGCTTCTGGCGCGGCGCTACGCGAATTAACGATACCTCGATCGGCATTGAGCTGGAAAACCGCGGCTGGCAAAAATCGGCGGGCAGCAAGTATTTTGCGCCGTTTGAACCCGCGCAAATTCAGGCGTTAATCCCCTTGGCGAAAGATATTATTGCCCGTTATGACATAAAACCACAGAACGTGGTGGCCCATGCGGATGTCGCACCGCAGCGCAAGGACGATCCAGGTCCGCTGTTTCCATGGGAAGAACTGGCCGCTCAGGGAATTGGCGCGTGGCCGGATGCTCAGCGGGTGGCGTTTTATCTTGCCGGGCGAGCGCCCGATACACCGGTAGAAACCTCATCATTGCTCGATCTGCTGTCGCGCTATGGTTATGAGGTAAAACCTGAAATGACGCCGCGTGAACAGCGGCGGGTGATTATGGCCTTCCAGATGCACTTCCGCCCGACGTTGTGGAACGGCGTGGCGGATGCAGAAACTCAGGCGATTGCCGAAGCGTTACTGGAGAAATACGGGCAGGGTTAACGCGGCAGCTTGCCGTGGTCACGCAGCCAGGCCGCGGTACGCTCAATCCCTTCATCCAGCGTCACAACGGGCTGATAACCTAATTCTTCCTGAGCGCGGGTGGTATCCAGCGTAAAGTCAAAATTCAGCTTCGAGACGCCGTAATGCGTAAGCTTTGGCTCTTTCGCGGATTTATTGCCTAACCGCTCCATGCTGCGGGCAATCATGTCCAGCATCGGGTAGGGTACGGAGCGGATACGACAATCAATATTTAGCTCGTCGATGAGTTTCTGCACAATACTGCGCAGGGTGCGATGCTCGCCGTTGGTAATGTTGTACGCACGACCCGACGGCAGATTATCGCAGGCTTGCTGACTTGCCAGCCACATCGCGTGCACCGCATTCTCGTAGTAGGTCATATCCACCAGCGCACTTCCGCCGTGCGGCAACAGAATGCTGCCGTAGTGGTACATCATATGGGCCAGGCGCGGGATAAAAACTTTATCGTGTGGTCCGAACAAGCTTTGCGGACGCAATACCGTAAAACGGGTCTGCGGGTTGGCCTGTGTCAGCAACGCAATCACATCTTCGCCAGCCGCTTTACTGCGGGCGAATTCATTGGCGAAGCGTTGGGGGCGGAAGTCCTCTTTGATATCGCGATGGTGGTGATAATCAAAATAGAGCGACGGTGATGAGATATGAATGAAGTTACGAACGCCCCAGGCCACGGCCCACTCGCCCAGACGGCGGGTTGCGCGAACGTTGGCCAGATCGAAGGCTTCCTGAGTTCCCCATGGTGAGGTAAAACTGGAGCAGTGCCACAGCGTATCGATACCGGCGAGCATCACTTTTGCCTGCGAAGAGACCAGCTCGGTCAAATCGGCATGCACAAACTCTGCGCCCATTTTCTCCAGCAGCTTGCCCATCGCTTCGTTGCGACCGGTAGCTCTGACGCTGACGCCTTTGCTGCATAAAAACTCAACCGCGTTTCGGCCTAAGCCGCTGGTGGCTCCGGTAACCAGTACCTTCATATCAATCCACTGTGTTTAAAAAACGTCGTGCGCATTCTTCCGTGAATTTCGTCTGTATGCAATGGGAAACATGAAAGAATACAGGCTCTTTTTATCATGAGTCTGTGATTTGTTCTGCAAGTTTAGCAATACGCTTCGCCATCCCTCTGAAAATGAACAGATGCGCCGGGATCATCAGCAGCCAATAGAAGAGGCCTGGCATGCCGTGCGGATGCCACCAGGCGCGGACATCAATGCGTCGGTGGTCGCCTTTATCTTCCAGCGTGAAGCTCAGTCGACCCAATCCTGGCGCTTTCATCCCAAACAGCAGCGTCAGCTGTTTTTCTGGCTCAACGATGATAACTTTCCAGCTATCAACGGTATCGCCAACCTGCAACAGAGAGTGTTGCGGTCTGCCTTTCGCCAGCTTATGGCCGACCAGCAGGTCCAACGCCGCGCGCGTTTTCCATAAAATATTGCCAAAGAAATAGCCTTCTTTGCCGCCGAGGCGATTCACCACCTGCCACAGCGCCTGCCGACTGGCGGAGGTTTCAACGCTAAAGCCAGCTTGTTTAGCGAAATAGCCATATTCGGGGCGCCAGCGGGCAAATGCCTGCGCGTCGTAACCCCAGTCGCTGGAATTGACCAGCTTCTCTTCTTCTTTCAACGTGCTGCGCACCGCGTCATCAAAGGCAATCAGCTTTTGCGGGATCAGCGTGCGTAATTCGGTGTCATCGGCCAGCAGGTCGTGTTTTAACCCCTGTATCAGCGCTTTTGCCGTGGTCGGCGGCACTGACGTTATGACGTTCAAAAACCAGACCGAAATCCAGCGGGTAGGAAAGGGGACAGGGATGAGCAGGCGATGTTTACCGCTGACCGCCATAAAATGCTCGAACTGCTCCTGATAGCTCAATACCTGCGGCCCGGCGGCTTCGAGTACGCGGTGTTGGCGTGTAGGATGATCCAACAACGCCACCAGGTAGTACATTAAATTCTCCAGCGCGATAGGCGTGGTACGCGAGCGCACCCAGCGCGGAGGGGTGAGTACCGGCAGGTTGTAGACCATGTCGCGCATCACTTCAAAGGCGGCAGAACCTGCCCCTACGATAATACCCGCGCGCAATTCGGTCATCGGCACGCCTGATTCGCGCAGGGTGTCCGCGGTTATCTGTCGCGCACGCAGATGATCGGATTGTTCATGCCGGGGAGCCTGTAATGAGCTCAGGAAAATAAGCTGTTTGACTGGCGTATCACGTAGCGCATCGCGCACGTTCATTGCTACCTGGCGCTCATGGGCGATAAAATCACCGCCTTCTCCCATGCCATGGACCAGGTAATAGACCGTATCAACGCCGGTCAGCAGCGGCGTTAGGTTATCTGGCCAATTCAAATCGA
>NZ_SZWS01000027.1:138490-146971 GCF_005281245.1 Citrobacter sp. wls826 | reverse complement strand
GCAGCTGACGTTGGCCAACTGCTGCTTTTCCAGCCGCTCGATGCGGCGTGCCGCAGCCAGCACCTGATGCCCTTGCTGACTGAGCGCCTGTACCAGATGCTGACCAATGTAGCCACTGGCGCCAAGAACCAAAATCCGTTGCGGCACGCCCATCTCCTTAGCGGGTTAAAAAAGCGCGCCAGTGGGCGACGACTTCAGCAAGCTGTTCACGCGATACGTCCAGATGCATCACCAGACGCACAATCGGCGAGGCGTTAATCAGCACGCCTTGCGCTTTCATGTACTCGCCCAGTGCCGCAGCGTGTTCTTCGCCAACGCGGACAAACAGCATGTTGGTGTCGTGGCGCATGACGTCCGCTCCTGCTTCGCGCAGTTGTTCCGCCATCCAGGCGGCGTTGTCATGGTCTTCTTGTAAGCGCGACACGTTATTTTTCAGCGCATACAGTCCCGCCGCCGCCAGAATACCGGCCTGACGCATTCCGCCACCGGTCATTTTACGCCAGCGAATGGCGCGCTTGATGTACTCGTGGCTGCCGACCAGCAGTGAGCCTACCGGCGTTCCTAAACCTTTGGAGAGACAAATGGTGAACGAATCGCAGTATTGCGTGACATCTTTTAACTCACAGCCATAGGCGACGATGGCGTTAAAAATACGCGCGCCGTCGACATGCAGCGCAAGATTGCGCTCACGGGTAAATTCCCAGGCCTCTTTCAGATACTCGCGTGGTAGCACTTTGCCGTTGTGGGTGTTTTCCAGGCTGAGCAGACGCGTGTGGGCAAAATGGATATCGTCCGCTTTGATTTTTGCCGCCACTTTGTCCAGCGGCAAAGAGCCATCCGGCATGGCGTCGATAGGTTGCGGTTGAATGCTGCCGAGTACCGCTGCGCCACCCGCTTCGTAGAGATAGTTATGCGCGCCCTGACCGGCGATATACTCTTCCCCGCGCTGACAATGGCTGAGGAGAGCCACCAGGTTCGCCTGAGTGCCAGTGGGTAAGAAAATTGCGGCTTCTTTGCCAGCAAGCTCGGCTGCGTATTGCTGGAGGGCATTAACGGTAGGGTCATCACCGTAGACGTCGTCCCCGACCGGGGCGGCCATCATCTCTTCGAGCATGGCGCGACTTGGTCGGGTGACGGTATCACTGCGTAAATCAATCACGGGCATTCCTTTTTAAGTGAGGTAATGCCCTCTGTTTTACCTGAGCCAGTTAGTTTTCGCCAGTTCGATCACTTCATCACCGCGCCCGCTGATGATTGCGCGCAGCATATACAGGCTAAAACCTTTAGCTTGTTCGAGTTTGATCTGCGGCGGGATCGCCAGTTCTTCTTTCGCGACGACCACATCGACCAGCACCGGACCGTCAATCGACATCGCCCTTTGCAGCGCTTCATCAACCTCTGAGGATTTCTCCACGCGAATGCCCGTAATGCCGCAAGCCTCGGCAATCCGTGCGAAATTTGTATCGTGCAGTTCGGTGCCGTCGGTCAGATAACCGCCAGCTTTCATCTCCATCGCCACAAACCCCAAGACGCTGTTGTTGAAGACAATAATCTTCACCGGCAGCTTCATTTGCACAACCGACAGAAAGTCGCCCATCAGCATGCTAAAACCACCGTCACCGCACATTGCGACAACCTGACGTCCCGGTTCGGTCGCTTGTGCGCCGAGCGCCTGGGGCATGGCATTGGCCATCGACCCGTGGTTAAACGAACCGATCAGACGGCGTTTACCGTTCATTTTCAGATAACGTGCTGCCCACACCGTTGGCGTGCCAACGTCGCAGGTGAAGATGGCGTCGTCAGCGGCAAAGTGGCTGATCTGCTGCGCCAGATACTGCGGATGAATGGCTTTATCGCTGGGTTTGGCTAAATCATCCAGCCCTTTACGCGCCTCACGATAGTGTTCCAGCGCTTTATCCAGGAACTGCCGATCGGTTTTTTCTTCCACCAGCGGCAGCAGGGTGCGGAGTGTGGATTTAATATCGCCTACCAGCGCCATATCAACTTTACTGTGCGCGCCAATGCTTGCCGGATTGATATCGATCTGAATAATCTTGGCGTCGGTGGGGTAGAACGGGCGATAGGGGAACTGGGTACCGAGCAGGATCAGCGTGTCGGCATTCATCATGGTATGGAAGCCGGATGAAAAGCCAATTAGCCCGGTCATGCCCACGTCGTAAGGGTTGTCGTACTCAACATGCTCTTTACCACGCAGGGCGTGCACAATCGGCGCTTTTATTTTAGCAGCAAACTCAACCAGTTCTTTATGCGCACCGGCGCAGCCGCTGCCGCACATCAGGGCGATATTGCTGGAGTAGCGTAGCAGTTGCGCTAGTTTTCTGAGCTCTTCTTCTTCCGGAGTGACCACCGGGAGCGGCGCATGATACCAGTGAGTGCTGGCGCTTTCTGGTGCTGGCTTCAGCGCAACGTCGCCGGGTAATACCACCACGGAGACGCCGCGGTTGAGCACCGCTTTACGCATGGCAATTGCCAGCACCTGTGGGATCTGCTCAGGGCTGGAAACCAGCTCGCAATAGTGGCTACATTCGCGAAACAACTCTTGCGGGTGGGTCTCCTGAAAATAACCGCTGCCTATCTCACTGGATGGAATGTGAGCAGCAATTGCCAGCACCGGGACGTGGTTGCGGTGGCAATCAAACAGGCCGTTAATCAGGTGCAGGTTGCCTGGTCCACACGAGCCTGCGCAGACGGCCAGTTCTCCCGTCAACTGCGCTTCAGCGCCCGCGGCGAAGGCCGCAACCTCTTCATGACGGGTTGGCATCCAGTCAATCGTTCCCATACGATTCAGACTGTCACTAAGGCCATTTAGCGAGTCACCCGTCACACCCCAAATGCGTTTAACGCCAGCTTGTTCGAGTGTTTTAGCAATAAAAGCGGCAACCGTTTGTTTCATGGTTTTCCTTCTCCTTTAATGTGATACCGGTTACAAGTTTAGATGAAGATAATAGTTATGCTTATCATTACCTCTTATTTCCGGCAGGTTTCATTAAGCCTGTATTAAGCGTAGTTTGTTATTGGACATGGTGAAAAAAGGAATAAATTCAAATGGTTATAAAACTATTAAATACAGTTAACCGGGTACTGACTCATGAAGATTTTGGCAAGTTTTTGTTACGTATTGCCGTGGGGGGATTAATGCTGTTTCATGGGCTGCATAAACTGTTCGCGGGTATTGATGGCATCAGTGGCATGCTGATAGCGAAAGGTTTCCCTGGCTTTATTGCGTATGGCGTTCTGCTGGGAGAGGTTGTGGCACCGTGTCTGATTATTCTTGGGATCCTGACGCGTCCGGCGGCGTTGGGGCTCGCGTTTACGATGGTGGTGGCATGGCTGATGGTCGGGATGGGTGAAACCTGGTCACTGGATAAAACCGGCGCATGGGCAATTGAAAGTCTGGTGTATTTCTTCATCGGCGCTCTGGCCGTGGCATTTTTGGGCGCGGGGCGTTTCTCCGTTGCCGGAAACTCGGCCTGGCGATAGTTTGCCATCCGAGAATCAAGACAGAGGCGGGGACGCGATAACCTATCTCCGCCTCGCCATTAAGTCTGGCCGCTAATCCATCTCGTCACTGCTCCACAGTTTGTGCCGACGTTTCAGTGCTCGTTGCGTCAATGCCTTTGCCATCGCCGCACCTATTTCAGCGCTAACCACCAGCCCCTGAATAAAGGGACGGTCGTGCATCAACCACGGCAGTCCGCCAAAGGCGATGCGGTTGCGGGCGTTTTCCGGCGCTTGCAGCGTGTAATCTTCGCCGATATCCGGGATCTCATCGCCACAGGCCAGCAGTTGATCGCGTAGCGTTGGGAACGGAATATCTTTGCTCTGCAATGCCCGTTGTCCTCGGGCGTCAATAAATACATCAAATTCACTGCGCTGACCGTGGTGGTAAATGACCGTCCTTTCCTGCTCATTTGTACGCTCATAATCCTTGCCGAGTGCGAGGATCTCAATCAGCCCGGCATCGTGCAGAGCCAGCAATCGGCGGATAGATTCAGACGGGATTGCTGCATAGTTATCAATAAAGACACGCGCCAGTCCGCGCCTGAAACGTTTTTCGTCGCGAGCATCAAGATGAGGAACGATCTCTTCAATAACCTCGTGTAGGCGCAATAAGGTATAGCGCCAGGCGACGGTATGTTGTTCCTGCTTGTTGCGTTCAACCTCCACCAGGTTACGCCTCGCCCAGTCAAAAGGGTCATGCTTGAGCCTGTCGGCAAAATAGACCTCGGGGAATGTGTCGGCGTTAAGCGTTGCAAGTGCTACCTGTTGGCACCACCCTGGGGCCGCGTCTTGCAGTTGTTGCACAATAAGCCGGAAGATGCGGTCCAGTAATCCGTTTTGGCCCTCGGCAATGGCGTTTTCAATCGCTTCTTGCGTCGCGATATTCAGCGGTTCATAGGGAAGAGGGCAGTAAAAATCCGCTTCAGGCAGCACACCGCTGCGCGACATCAGGGTCAGCTTCAGGTTTTGGCTGTCGGGTTTACGCGTGAACTGCAGTGAACGGTCGGTATTGGTGGTGAAGGTACCATGCTGACTGACCACGGCCATCGCCGCGTCGATAGCGCTTAGCGAGGTGCCCAGAATACCCACCCTGCAAGCGCTAATCTGCGCCTCCATCAGGCCGGTCCACGGACTGGGGAAAAACTTGCGTGCTTGAGCATCAGTTTCTGGCCACAGATGACCGCTGGCGATAGCGGCGAAATCCACTTCGACGGGCTGTGACGCGTGATTGATCCACAGGGAGACCCCAGTCGGGTTTGCTTGCAGGTCGGTGACTTTACTTGATTCATATACGCGAATTGTGAACCCGGATCTTTGCGCTTTATCGACAATGGCTAAAAAACGATCGCGATAATAGTCGCCGAGGATCACCCGGGGCAAAAATTGCCGCTCATGCAAAGATGTACGTTCAAGCCGAAACTGCGCCAGGTATTCATCGCTTTGATTCTGTAGCCACGTCAGATAACTGATATAAATCGGCGGGATCTCAATGCTGGCTATATTGGCCAGCATGTGGTCTGCGTTGTTGTCGCTGTTATAAGGCATGCCTACGCCAGCTTCCTCAGCTTGCTCATAAAGCTGTATCTCCAGCGGTTCACCGCGCTCAACGAGGGCATGAAACGTATAAATTCCGGTGGGACCTACGCCGACGATGGCCACTTTTTTCATGGGGATCCTTTGTAGAAAGTTCGACGTGGTAGTCGGGGTTTTGCTTAACCTGTGCCAGGTAAGTGTGGTCGATAATTCGCGAGAGGAAGACGGTATTTTGCCTGGGAGGGTGAAAAAATCGGAATTTTGCAGCGTCTGACAGCATAAAAAAAGGCCACCCGATATAACCGGGTAGCCTTTTGCACATCAGATATCGGTCAATTACGCCAGCACTAAATCACCCTGCGGATGACAGGAGCAGGCCAGCACATAACCTTCAGCAATTTCTGCGTCGGTCAGCGTCATGGTGCTGCTGACCGTGTAGTTACCGTCAACCACTTTGGTTTTGCAGCAGCCGCAAACGCCCGCACGGCATGCGGCGACAACCGGCACTTTATTGCTTTCCAGCGCTTCCAGCAGCGTACTGCCTACCGGCGCATAAAACTCTTTTGCCGGCTGCAGTTTTGTGAACTTCAGACCGCTGGTGGCGACTTCAGCTACCGGGGTGAAGAACTGCTCTTTAAAGAAGCGTGTCACGCCCAGCGCGTTGACTTCTTTCTCGACCAGATCCATATACGGCGCCGGGCCGCAGGTCATCACGGTGCGCGAAGCCAGGTCCGGTACGCTTTGCAGCAGTTCGGTGGTCAGTCGGCCGGAAACAAAACCGTCAGTGGCATTGTTTTCAGCAACTAAGGTCACCGGATACTCGCGCCATTCGTCGACAAAAATGACATCTTGCGGTGAACGAACGTTAAAGATCACCTGCACATCTGCTTGTGGGCGGTATTTTGCCAACCAGCGACGCATTGACATGATTGGCGTGACGCCACAGCCAGCGGCCAGCATCAGGAACCTGTCTTCCGCTTTATCTTCACAGGTGAATTCACCCATTGCATCGGACAGCCAGATATAGTCGCCGCGCTTCACGTCGCGGGTTAACCACTGTGAGCCTGCGCCATCGTCAATGCGGCGGATGGTCAGCGTGATATATTCGCTAACGCCCGGCGTTGAAGAAAGGGTGTAAGCACGCAGCGTGTCCGCTGAATTACGCACGCTGACCAGTGCATACTGCCCGGCGCGGTACGGATAATAGTCGTGGCACAGCAACGAAATTGTCCATACATCCGGCGTTTCCTGATGGATGTGATGAACCTGCATCCGCCATGGGCACTGATGAGTTGGCATTGTCATTCTTTACTCCTTACGCGCTCAGCAGTTGCTTCATGTCTTCTTCAACGGTGGTCACGGAACGCAGACCGAACTTCTCGTTGAGAACTGCCAGCAGGTCCGGCGTGAAGAAGCCTGGCGCAGTCGGGCCAGTGACGATGTTTTTCACACCCAGAGACAGCAGGGTCAGCAGAATGACAATCGCTTTCTGTTCGAACCAGGAGAGCACCAGAGACAGCGGCAGATCGTTCACGCCACAGCCCAGTTTCTCAGCCAGGGTTACTGCCAGGATGATGGCAGAGTATGCATCGTTACACTGACCTGCATCGACCAGACGCGGCAGACCTTCGATATCGCCGAACTCCAGTTTGTTGAAACGGTATTTACCGCACGCCAGGGTCAGGATCAGGCAGTCGTCCGGCACGCTGGTGGCGAAGTCGGTGAAGTAGTTACGTTCGCCACGCGCGCCATCACAACCGCCAACCAGGAAGATGTGACGCAGTTTTTCGCGGCTTACCAGGTCGATCAGGGTATCAGCCGCGCCCAGCAGAGTCTGACGACCGAAACCAACGGTGATCAGGTGCGGAATTTCGCTGTACGGGAAGCCCGCCATTTGCTGAGCCTGAGCAATTACCGGAGCGAAGTTGTCGCCTTCGAGGTGGCTTACACCCGGCCAACCGACGATGCTACGAGTCCAGATACGGTCATCGTAGGCGCCAACGGTTGGGTCGATGATGCAGTTAGAGGTCATTACGATTGGGCCCGGGAAGCGGGCAAATTCAACCTGCTGATTCTGCCAGCCGCTGCCGTAGTTACCGATCAGGTGTTTGAACTTACGCAGTTCCGGGTAGCCGTGCGCCGGCAGCATTTCACCGTGGGTATAGACGTTAACGCCGGTACCTTCGGTCTGCTCCAGCAGGTTGTACAGATCTTTCAGGTCGTGACCGGAGATCAGGATGCACTTACCTTCGGTTGCTTTGACGTTGACCTGAGTTGGCGTCGGGTGGCCGTATTTAGTGGTTTCGCCAGCATCCAGAATGCTCATCACTTTGAAGTTCATCTGGCCGATTTCCATTGAGCACTCCAGCAGAGCGTTCATATCGGAAGGCCAGGTTCCCAGCCATGCCATGATTTTGTGGTACTGAGCGTAGATGTCGTTGTCGTACTGACCGAGAACGTGCGCGTGCTCCATGTAAGCTGCCGCACCTTTCAGGCCGTACAGGCACAGCAGACGCAGGCCGAGAATGTTCTCGCCAATGGCTGCTTTGTCTTTGTTCGGGGTAAATTCAGCGGCCTGACGTTGCAGGTCGCCCAGATCATCGCTGACCAGTTGCAGATCGGCCATCGGGTTAGCGACAGCTGCGTTCGCGTCGATGTTCAGGCATTGCGCTTTCAGGGCGTCGCGCATGGCGATAGCTTCACGGGCATAGCCAACAATCCGCGGGGAATCGAAGTTAACGTTGGTCAGCGTGGAGAAGAATGCACGCGGCGCAAAGTTATCAACCTCATGGTCGATGATGCCGTATTCACGTGCCTTAACAGCCCATGCAGACAGACCTTGTAGGGAAGCAATCAGCAGATCCTGCAAATCGGAGGTTTCAGCCGTTTTACCGCACATACCCTGCGCGTAAGAGCAGCCGTTTCCTGCCGGAGTACGGATGGTTTGTTCACATTGCACACAAAACATGGTCACACCTTTTAAAGTTATATTTAATATACATGTTTAAGGTTATTCCTGTGCGCGAAGGTATAAAAGGGATTTCTGCTACAACTTGCAGGGAGATTGATTTAGCGCAATTTTGGCGGTAGATGACTACCGCCAGAGAGGTATTTGTCCTGACTTCAGGCGGAGAAAAACGCCATCAGCAAAGGCACTAACAGACTCAGAATAAAACCGTGGACGATGGCTGCCGGAACCATCTCCAGACCGCCGCTGCGTTGGAGCACCGGTAAGGTGAAATCCATTGATGTCGCGCCACATAGCCCCAGCGCGGTTGAGCGGCTGCGGCCCACCATTCCAGGAATCAACATAATGGCAATCAGTTCGCGGGCCAGGTCATTAAAGAAGGCGGCGCTACCAATCACCGGCCCGAACGATTCGGTTAACAGAATACCGGACAGGGAGTACCAGCCAAAACCAGACGC
>NZ_SZWS01000027.1:135044-138420 GCF_005281245.1 Citrobacter sp. wls826 | reverse complement strand
GGCCGAGGATCAACGCATTAATAACCCCCGCCAGCATCGAACTGGCGACGACGACCACCGCAACAATCATCCCCCGGCGATTCAGCACAATTTGCTTTAAGGTCATACCGCTGTTGCGCAGTTGAATCCCGACCAGGAACAGTAAAAAGATTAACGTATATTCGCTGGCTTCGGTGGCGTGCTGCAGAATAGGAAGACCGGTGAGGCCGAGCAGAAAACCCACGACGACGACGCCACAAAGCTGGAGCGACTCAAGCGCCATCGCAATTCGCGAGGGTAGCTTTTCTTGCTTGTGGTTATGTCGCCAGGGCAGCGAACGCTCCAGCCAGAACAGCGCCGCGATATTACACAGCAAAATGACCGTCACGCTGACCGCAGAATAATGAAGAATGGCTAACAGGTTGCTGGCGAGATTATCCAGAAACGCCAGGCTGATACCCATAAAAAAGAGAATAAGGTAGACGATCCAGCTCAACAGGCGATTGATGAGTTTTAATGCAGCCCTGTGCCGAAGCGGAATAAGGTAACCCACAATAAGGGGAACCAGAATGATTAACAGCCCTGAAAACATGAAAACCAGATCCTTGCTGAGAGTAAGACGAAATGCGCCAGCACACACTACTCAATGCAAAGAAGGGAGTAAAGTTGCAAATAAAAGGAAATATAGCGGGGAAAAAAAGACCTGACTTGCGCCAGGCCTTTTTTGTTATCGATTAATCGCGTTTTTCCAGCAGAGTGCGGTAAATAAGACCGCCGAGGACCCCACCGATAATCGGCATAACCCAGAAGAACCACAATTGCTGTAATGCCCAGCCGCCCTGGAAGATGGCTACAGCGGTACTACGTGCCGGGTTAACGGAGGTGTTGGTAACCGGAATACTGATCAAGTGGATCAGGGTTAACGCCAGACCAATCGCAATAGGTGCAAAACCTGCCGGAGCATGTTTATCGGTCGCACCGTGGATCACTAATAAGAAACCAGCGGTCAAAATAATTTCAATTACGACGGCAGACAGCATTGAATAGCCGCCAGGTGAATGTTCACCAAAGCCGTTCGAGGCAAAACCACTGGCAGTTGCGTCAAAACCAGCTTTACCGCTGGCAATAAGATACAGTGCCGCTGCTGCAACAATACCGCCCACAACCTGAGCGATAACATAACCAATAACGTCTTTTGCCGGGAAGCGACTGCCCGCCCATAAACCGAAGGTCACCGCCGGGTTAAAGTGTCCGCCGGAAATATGACCTACGGCGAATGCCATGGTTAATACGGTCAAACCAAACGCCAGCGCGACACCGGCAAATCCAATACCCAACTCCGGGAATGCTGCGGCCAGAACTGCGCTACCGCACCCACCAAAGACGAGCCAAAACGTACCGAAGAATTCGGCTGCTAATTTCCTGAACATAACCACCTCAATTAAAAGTTCCGGGTTCGTGTTCCTTACCCGGTAATTCATCGCTAAAAGGGACGATGATGAAAGAGCCGGTATTTTAGAAAAAAACATCATCCCTTCGCCAGTTAAATTGATGAAAAAATTTGATTTAAGGCAATATGTTGTGATTCCTCTTTGAATATTGGATGAATGAAGCATAGTTCAATTAGCAAAACGGCGATGATTGAGTTCTGAAATAATATTCCGGGGAAAACATAAGAAGAATATTCTTATATTTTTTGATTTCTGCGACTAACCTCCTGATCATATCGGGTGTCTTGAGCGCCCGCTTGCCGTTATACTCCTGATAACTTGAAGGAAAAAGTTAGCATTTCCGGAGGCTATATGATTCTCGAACGCGTTGAGATTGTTGGATTTCGTGGTATTAACCGTCTGTCGTTGATGCTGGAGCAAAGCAACGTGCTGATTGGGGAGAACGCGTGGGGTAAGTCCAGTCTGCTGGATGCTTTAACCCTGTTGCTGTCGCCGGAAACTGATTTGTACCACTTTGACCGCGAAGATTTCTGGTTCCCGCCGGGTGATATACAAGGCCGGGAACATCATCTGCATATCATCCTGACGTTTCGTGAGTCTCAACCAGGTCGCCACCGCGTGCGCAGGTATCGCCCTCTGGAAGCCAGCTGGACGCTGTGTCAGGATGGCTATCACCGCATTTTCTATCGGCTGGAAGGTGAATGTGCGGACGACGGTAGCGTTCTGACGTTACGCAGTTTTCTGGATGGCGAGGGCCATCAGCTTCCCCTCGACGACATTAACGATCAGGCGCGGCACCTCGTGCGTTTGATGCCAGTACTGCGCCTGCGCGACGCACGTTTTATGCGACGGATCCGTAACGGTACGGTGCCGGATTCGGCGGATGTCGAAGTGACCGCGCGGCAACTGGATTTTCTGGCACGTGAACTGGCTACCCGACCGCAAAACCTGACAGATGGGCAGATACGTCAGGGGTTATCGGCCATGGTACAGCTATTGGAACACTATTTTTCTGAGCAGGGTTCCAGTCAGTCCCGCTATCGTCTGATGCGTCGACGTTCCAATAACGAACAACGTAGCTGGCGCTATCTGGATATTATCAACCGTATGATTGATAGACCGGGCGGACGCACGCACCGCGTGATCTTGTTGGGATTGTTTTCGACGCTGTTACAGGCCAAAGGTACGCTGAGGCTGGATAAAGACGCCCGGCCGTTACTGTTGGTAGAAGATCCTGAAACGCGTTTACATCCGATTATGCTGTCGGTTGCCTGGCACCTGCTGAATTTGCTTCCACTGCAACGGGTGGCGACCACCAACTCAGGTGAGTTACTGTCCCTCACCCCCGTGGAACACGTTGTCCGCCTGGTGCGTGAGTCCTCCCGCGTCGCCGCCTGGCGGCTTGGGCCAGGTGGGATCAGCGCAGAAGATGGTCGGCGTATTGCCTTTCATATTCGTTTTAACCGTGCATCGTCGTTGTTTGCCCGCTGTTGGCTGCTGGTGGAAGGCGAAACGGAAACCTGGGTCATTAACGAACTGGCCCGCCAGTGTGGGCACCACTTTGATGCGGAAGGTATCAAAGTCATTGAATTTGCCCAGTCCGGCCTTAAGCCGCTGGTTAAGTTCGCCCGCCGGATGGGTATCGAGTGGCATGTGCTGGTTGATGGTGATGAAGCTGGGAAAAAGTATGCCGCTACGGTGCGGAGTTTGTTGAATAACGACAGAGAAGAAGAGCGCGATCATTTAACCATGCTTCCCGCGCTGGACATGGAACACTTTATGTATCGCCAGGGGTTCGCTGACGTTTTTCACAGGGTGGCGCAAATCCCCGAAAACGTGCCCATGAATATGCGCAAAATTATCTCGAAGGCGATTCACCGGTCGTCAAAACCAGATTTAGCCATTGAGGTGGCGATGGAAGCCGGGCGGCGCGGCGTTGACGCGGT
>NZ_SZWS01000027.1:126981-134992 GCF_005281245.1 Citrobacter sp. wls826 | reverse complement strand
TGTTTTCCCGCGTGCTGTGGTTGGCACGCGGCAGAGCGGATTAGTTGCGAAACATCGACGACAGCTGCGAGTGGATGCTGTCCAGTAACTGGTAGCGACGGCGGTATTCCGCGCGTTTTTTGCTGGCAATGTCCGCTTCGCTTTTTCGCGCCATTGTGCGTGGGATATGGTAATAGCCGTGACCGTCGCACTCACCGCCAACCGACTCCCAAAATGCGTTGTAGTCGGAAAGTATCACCTTGTTTTTATCGTGGTAACGCGGGCTGCGAAAGATATGCTGTTCATTGCTGACAGCCAGAATTTGTTTGATATTCAATTGTTCTGCAAAACAGCAAATGGCTTCCATCACAATACGTTTAGGGAAAATTCCATAGCATGATTTGGTCGCTTTTTGAATTTCTTCATGTGGCAGTAATCGACTGCCTCCCTGTAACCCGCCAATAAACAGTGTGCTGCTTCCTTGATAATTGCACAGCGTAAACGTCATTTCCGCTAAAGTCTCGCCAGCGCTATTGCGTACCAGAATGGTACTTTCACCTTCTTTATCCAGTGAGATAAATGAGCCCAGTATTACGCTAAATATTTCGCTATTTTTGCCTTCAATTTGTGCCAGTTGTAATCCATCCGCACTTAAATAAGCTTTATATTCAGTGGCTGAAAAAGAGCTGCGGATAGCATTGTAATGAAAACGCACAGCATCCAGTTTCATTTTCCGATCAAGGTTTTGTGCGAGATAGGCGCGATGTAGGCGAACCGGCAGACGAGGCTGGCGTGCCAGTACGCTATCGAGATCAGGCCATTGCGCCAGTTCAGTCATCCATTCATGCATTAATCGTGGCATAAGCGCTGAGCGCAACAAAAACTTACGACGGAAGCTACGCTGATGCCAAAATTTTCCAGGGCGCCAATGTCCGGTCATCAGGCTACAAAAGAGGCTAAAACTTGTGGCGGGTTTTGAAGAATGAAAAGTGCTGTCAGTTAGCTGGCTCATAATAACAATCCGATGGATACTCTGGTACTAATTTCAACACAGCGGATCTTAACCATTCATCAATAACTCTGTTATTCTTGCGTTTTTCAACGGCTATTTATTTAACGTTGATGTTTACCACTCCACTCTGGTGGACGTATTGGGGGAAATTGGGACATTTATGAAGCTCAAGGGAAAAATCAAAAAGCGCTATTTTCTCTTCGCCATCATCATTATTGTGGCGATAATTGCACTTTGGCGAACGCTTAATGCGCCTTTACCTCAGTATCAAACGTTAATTGTTCGTCCGGGCGATCTGCAGCAAAGCGTACTGGCAACCGGGAAACTGGATGCGTTGCGTAAAGTTGACGTCGGGGCGCAGGTAAGCGGGCAGTTAAAAACGCTGTCGGTCGCGATTGGCGACAAAGTAAAAAAAGATCAACTGCTTGGCGTTATCGATCCTGAACAGGCGCAAAACCAGATTAAAGAGGTTGAAGCGACGCTGATGGAATTACGCGCTCAGCGTTTACAGGCTGAAGCAGAGTGGAAGCTGGCGCGGGTAACGCTTTCCCGTCAGCAACAGCTGGCGAAAACCCAGGCTGTCTCGCAGCAGGATCTCGACACGGCGGCTACTCAGATGGCGGTCAAACAGGCGCAAATCGGCACAATTGATGCGCAAATTAAGCGTAATCAGGCCTCTCTCGATACGGCAAAAACCAACCTTGATTACACCCGCATCGTCGCGCCAATGGCAGGCGAAGTCACGCAAATTACTACCCTTCAGGGGCAAACCGTTATTGCTGCCCAGCAGGCACCTAACATTCTGACATTGGCAGATATGAGCACCATGCTGGTGAAAGCGCAGGTTTCCGAGGCGGATGTGATTCACCTGCATCCCGGGCAAAAGGCCTGGTTTACCGTACTGGGCGATCCTCAGACGCGCTACGAAGGTAAGCTCAAAGATGTTCTTCCGACGCCAGAGAAAGTGAATGATGCAATTTTCTACTATGCTCGCTTCGAAGTTCCCAACCCGAAAGGGATCCTGCGTCTGGATATGACCGCGCAGGTCCATATCCAGCTCACGGATGTGAAAAATGTCCTGACGATCCCGCTGTCGGCGCTGGGCGATCCTATTGGCAACAATCGTTATAACGTCAGGCTGCTGCGTAACGGCGAAACCCGTGAACGCGAAGTGGTTATCGGCGCGCGTAATGACACCGATGTGGAGATCGTTAAAGGGCTGGAAGAGGGGGATGAAGTCATCACCGGTGAGGGCAACGCTGGAGCGCCAAAATGACGGCATTGCTTGAACTGAGCAATATCCGCCGCAGCTATCCGTCAGGCGAAGGTCAGGTCGAGGTATTGAAGGACGTATCCTTGAGCATTCAGGCCGGGGAAATGGTAGCGATTGTCGGGGCGTCTGGCTCGGGTAAATCGACGCTGATGAATATTCTCGGCTGTCTGGACAAACCCACCAGCGGTACGTATCGGGTTGCCGGGCGCGATGTCTCCACGCTGGATAGCGATGCGTTAGCCCAGCTGCGTCGCGAACATTTCGGTTTTATCTTCCAGCGTTATCATTTGTTGTCGCATTTAACCGCCGCGCAAAACGTTGAGGTGCCTGCAGTCTACGCTGGCACCGATCGTAAGCAGCGCCTGGCCCGTGCCCAAGAACTCCTGCAGCGACTGGGTCTGGGCGACAGAGTCGACTATCAGCCTTCCCAGCTTTCCGGTGGTCAGCAGCAGCGGGTCAGTATTGCGCGTGCGCTGATGAACGGGGGACAGGTTATCCTCGCCGACGAACCCACCGGCGCGCTGGACAGCCATTCAGGCGAAGAGGTGATGGCGATTTTGCATCAGCTGCGCGATCGCGGGCATACGGTGATTATCGTCACTCACGACAGCCAGGTCGCCGCACAGGCCGAACGCGTCATTGAAATTCGTGACGGCGAGATTGTGCGCAATCCGCCGTCGCACAAACCCTCTACCGGGCACGATATCGCGGAGCCGACGGTGAAAACGGCGTCCGGCTGGGGGCAGTTTGTCAGCGGTTTTCGCGAAGCGCTCACTATGGCCTGGCTGGCAATGGCTGCGAATAAAATGCGAACGCTACTGACCATGCTTGGGATCATCATCGGTATTGCTTCGGTGGTGTCGATTGTGGTGGTAGGCGATGCGGCTAAACAGCTGGTACTGGCAGATATTCGCGCTATTGGCACCAATACCATCGATATCTATCCTGGCAAAGATTTCGGCGACGACGACCCACAATATCAACAGGCGCTGAAGTATGACGATTTAACTGCGTTACAGAAGCAGCCCTGGGTCAGTTCGGTGACGCCTGCGGTGTCGAAAAACCTGCGGCTACGCTATGGCAATATCGACGTGGCAGCCAGTGCTAATGGCGTTAGCGGCGACTATTTCAACGTCTATGGCATGACGTTTAGCGAAGGGACCACTTTTAACGCTGAACAACTGGCGGGTCGCGCTCAGGTGGTGGTGCTCGACAGCAATACCCGTCGTCAATTGTTCCCCAACAAAGCGAAAGTTGTCGGCGAAGTCGTGCTGGTGGGGAATATGCCTGCCACGGTAATTGGTGTTGCAGAAGAGAAACAGTCGATGTTTGGCAGTAGCAAGATCCTACGGGTCTGGCTGCCTTACAGCACCATGTCCGGGCGAATTATGGGGCAGTCGTGGCTGAACTCGATCACCGTGCGGGTGAAAGACGGTTTTGATAGTGCTCAGGCCGAGCAGCAGCTCACCCGACTACTGACGTTACGCCACGGTAAGAAGGATTTCTTCACCTGGAATATGGACGGTGTCTTGAAAACCGCCGAAAAGACCACACGTACATTACAACTCTTCCTGACGCTGGTGGCCGTGATTTCGCTGGTGGTCGGTGGAATTGGTGTGATGAATATTATGCTGGTTTCGGTAACCGAACGAACGCGCGAGATTGGTATTCGTATGGCGGTTGGCGCCCGCGCCAGTGACGTACTGCAGCAGTTCTTAATTGAAGCGGTGCTGGTGTGTCTGGTTGGCGGCGCGTTGGGCATTAGCTTGTCGATGCTGATCGCCTTTACGCTTCAGCTATTCCTGCCTGGCTGGGAAATAGGTTTCTCACCCGTAGCCTTATTGACGGCGTTTCTGTGTTCGACTGCGACCGGGATTTTGTTTGGCTGGCTACCGGCGCGAAATGCGGCGCGGCTGGATCCGGTAGATGCTCTGGCGCGGGAATAATACCATCGAGATAAAAATGCCAGCCGCAAAGGCTGGCATTTTGACTGCGGGATGTACACAATGAAACAGAAGAGCTATGCGACAGCTTCTGCTTCAATGACAGGCACGATGACACTGGCATGATTGCCTTTTGGCCCCTGGTGGACATCAAACTGGACAGATTGTCCGGCTTTTAGCGTTCTGTAACCATCCATCTGAATGGTGGAGTAATGGGCGAAAATATCTTCGCCGCCGCCTTCGGGGCAGATGAAACCAAACCCTTTGGCGTTGTTGAACCACTTAACAGTACCCGTTTCCATGCTTCGACATCCTTCGTAAATCTTATATAAGTAAGATGGAATGAACCGGTGGCGGAGTGGGGGCTGTTCAAAACCTCGCCAACTCTCGAAACTACAATTTAGAGAAATCAGGCGAGGCGTCAAGCGCCAGGCTGACGGAATAGGGTAAAAATGCATCAAAATTTGAAGCAGTTAACGCTATTGTCGGTTATGTGACAGATGTCGCGGATGGCACTAATAGATGATAGTTATCTAATACTTGAGGTAGATTGATTGTGCGCATAGGCTGCTTGTCAGCGGCAAGATTTTCTGCCGGAAACCGTAACTGAAGATGACGACTGACAATGGGTAAGACTAACGACTGGCTGGATTTCGATCTGCTGGCGGAAGATAAATTGCGCGACGCGCTAAAACCGCCATCTATGTATAAAGTGATATTAGTCAATGATGATTACACTCCGATGGAGTTTGTTATTGACGTGTTACAAAAATTCTTTTCTTATGATGTAGAACGTGCAACGCAACTGATGCTTGCCGTTCACTATCAAGGTAAAGCGATTTGCGGCGTATTCACTGCCGAAGTGGCTGAAACCAAAGTTGCGATGGTGAACAAGTATGCGAGGGAGAACGAGCATCCGTTGCTGTGTACGCTAGAAAAAGCCTAAATGCAGGCATAAATATTGGGGGAGGTGCCTATGCTCAATCAAGAACTGGAGCTCAGTTTAAACATGGCTTTCGCCAGAGCGCGCGAGCACCGACATGAGTTTATGACCGTCGAGCACTTGCTACTGGCATTGCTCAGTAACCCATCGGCCCGCGAAGCGCTGGAAGCGTGTTCCGTGGATCTGGTGGCGCTGCGTCAGGAACTCGAAGCCTTCATTGAACAAACCACACCCGTATTGCCTGCCAGTGAAGAAGAGCGCGACACGCAGCCAACGTTGAGTTTTCAGCGTGTGTTGCAACGCGCGGTCTTTCATGTTCAGTCCTCCGGGCGCAATGAAGTTACCGGTGCTAATGTGCTGGTCGCCATCTTCAGCGAGCAGGAATCTCAGGCGGCTTATCTGCTGCGTAAGCATGAAGTGAGCCGCCTTGATGTGGTGAATTTTATTTCTCATGGCACGCGCAAAGACGAACCAAGTCAGTCCTCTGACTCTGGTAATCAGCCGAATAACGAAGAGCAAGCTGGCGGGGAGGACCGTATGGAGAACTTCACGACTAACCTTAACCAGCTTGCCCGTGTGGGCGGAATTGATCCGCTCATTGGCCGGGACAAAGAGCTGGAACGCGCCATTCAGGTACTGTGCCGTCGTCGAAAAAACAACCCGCTGCTGGTAGGTGAGTCTGGTGTCGGTAAAACCGCTATTGCGGAAGGCCTAGCCTGGCGTATCGTCCAGGGCGACGTGCCGGAAGTGATGGCTGATTGTACCCTTTACTCTCTGGATATCGGCTCGCTGCTGGCGGGCACCAAATACCGTGGCGATTTTGAAAAACGCTTTAAGGCGCTGCTGAAACAACTGGAACAGGATACTAACAGCATTCTGTTTATCGATGAGATCCACACCATTATCGGCGCGGGTGCGGCATCGGGCGGCCAGGTGGATGCAGCTAACCTGATCAAACCGTTGCTCTCCAGCGGTAAAATCCGTGTGATAGGCTCCACAACCTATCAGGAATTCAGCAATATCTTTGAAAAGGACCGCGCGCTAGCACGCCGTTTCCAGAAAATCGATATCACTGAGCCGTCGGTTGAAGAGACCGTGCAGATCATCAATGGTCTGAAGCCGAAATACGAAGCGCACCATGACGTTCGCTACACCGCCAAAGCAGTGCGTGCAGCGGTCGAACTGGCGGTGAAATACATTAACGATCGTCATCTGCCGGACAAAGCGATTGACGTGATCGATGAGGCGGGCGCGCGGGCGCGTCTGATGCCGGTCAGCAAGCGCAAGAAAACCGTCAACGTGGCGGATATCGAGTCCGTCGTGGCCCGCATTGCGCGGATCCCGGAGAAGAGCGTTTCGCAGAGCGATCGCGATACGCTGAAAAACCTGGGCAACCGTCTGAAAATGCTGGTATTCGGACAGGATAAGGCCATTGAGGCGCTGACTGAAGCGATCAAAATGAGCCGTGCTGGTCTGGGACACGAGCATAAACCTGTCGGTTCGTTCCTGTTTGCCGGACCGACTGGTGTAGGTAAGACCGAAGTCACGGTGCAGTTGTCCAAAGCGCTGGGTATTGAGCTACTGCGGTTTGACATGTCCGAGTATATGGAACGTCACACCGTCAGCCGCCTGATTGGTGCGCCTCCGGGATATGTCGGTTTCGACCAGGGCGGTTTGCTGACAGATGCTGTCATTAAACATCCGCATGCGGTACTGCTGCTGGATGAAATCGAAAAAGCGCATCCTGATGTCTTTAACCTGCTGCTGCAGGTGATGGATAACGGTACGCTGACCGACAATAACGGGCGTAAAGCGGATTTCCGCAACGTGGTGCTGGTCATGACCACCAACGCCGGCGTGCGTGAAACCGAGCGTAAATCGATTGGGCTGATTCATCAGGACAACAGTACTGATGCGATGGGCGAAATCAAAAAAGTGTTTACGCCGGAATTCCGTAACCGTCTCGACAACATTATCTGGTTCGATCATCTCTCTACTGAGGTGATTCATCAGGTTGTTGATAAGTTTATCGTCGAACTTCAGGTTCAGTTGGATCAGAAAGGTGTCTCTCTGGAAGTGAGTCAGGAAGCCCGCGACTGGCTGGCTGAGAAGGGCTATGACCGCGCAATGGGCGCACGCCCGATGACGCGCGTTGTCCAGGATAACCTGAAAAAACCATTGGCTAACGAACTGCTGTTCGGTTCGCTTGTGGATGGCGGTCAGGTGACCGTTGCGCTGGATAAAGAGAAAAATGAGCTGACCTATGGTTTCCAGAGTGCGCAAAAGCACAAGCCAGAAGCAGCACATTAATATCTAACCACCTAATGAACCGGGCGTAATGCCCGGTTTTTTTTCGCCTGAAAGTCGTGATTTGAATAGGGGGAGTTAAACGGCAGGCAAAAAATAAGCCTGCGTAAGGGAGATTACGCAGGCTAAGGAGGTGGTTCCTGGTACAGCTAGCATTTATGGGTTATGTTTTTCAGCGGATGGGATAATACCCTTAATGAACGAAGCGGTATGTGATCGATTTCTAAGAATCTTCCGAACGCTGAAAAATAACCGTAATTAACTACTTAGCATGTGGGTTGCGCGTGGACTCACCGGTAAAATTACGCATCAACAATGCATAATTCAGATCGATATCCTCCGGTACAGGCATCCACACGGTGTAACCATCGCCCGGCGCAACCGGCATCGCTTCGCCTTTCGCGTTTTCCATCTGTCCGAGGGTAAAGTTGATGTTGCCCTGTGGGGTCATCAGCTCCAGGCTGTCGCCGACGGTGAATTTATTTTTCACCAGCACAGCCGCCAGTTCACCTTTACGTTCGCCAGTGAATTCGCCGACAAACTGCTGACGCTCG
>NZ_SZWS01000027.1:121963-126947 GCF_005281245.1 Citrobacter sp. wls826 | reverse complement strand
GAAACAGAGAAGCCGTATTCGTAGTTCTGATAGTCGTCATGCGTATGGCGGCGCAGGAACCCCTCGGTGTAACCGCGATGCGCCAGACCTTCCAGCGTTTCCAGCAGTTGCGGGTCGAACGGTTTACCGGCAGCGGCATCATCAATGGCCTTGCGATAAACCTGCGCGGTACGTGCACAGTAATAGTATGATTTAGTACGGCCTTCAATTTTCAGCGAATGCACGCCCATCTGAGTCAGGCGCTCAACGTGGGCAATGGCACGTAAATCCTTCGAGTTCATGATGTAAGTGCCGTGTTCGTCTTCAAACGCGGTCATGTACTCACCCGGACGTTGGGCTTCTTCGATCATAAAGACTTTGTCAGTCGGCGCGCCAATACCCAGCGTCGGCTCAACATTTTGTACCGGGATAGGCTCGTACTTATGCACGATATTGCCCACCACGTCTTCTTTGCCTTCCTGCACGTTGTATTCCCAGCGGCAGGCATTGGTACAGGTACCCTGATTTGGGTCACGCTTGTTGATGTAGCCAGAGAGCAGGCAGCGGCCGGAGTAAGCCATGCACAGCGCGCCGTGAACAAAGATCTCAATTTCCATATCCGGCACCTGGGTGCGGATTTCTTCAATTTCTTCCAACGACAGTTCGCGGGACAGGATCACACGGGTCAATCCCATCTGCTTCCAGAATTTCACCGTCGCCCAGTTTACGGCGTTAGCCTGTACTGAAAGGTGAATGTCCATGTCAGGGAAGTTTTCGCGCACCAGCATAATCAGACCGGGGTCGGACATGATCAGTGCATCCGGTCCCATTTCCACCACCGGTTTCAGGTCACGAATGAAGGTCTTCAGCTTGGCGTTATGCGGGGCAATATTAACCACCACATAGAATTTTTTACCCAGTTCATGGGCTTCATTAATGCCTAGCTGCAGGTTTTCGTGATTGAATTCGTTGTTGCGTACGCGCAGTGAGTAACGCGGTTGGCCCGCATATACAGCGTCTGCGCCATAGGCGAAAGCGTAACGCATGTTTTTCAGCGTTCCCGCCGGGGAAAGGAGTTCCGGTTTAAACATAATTTTCTCGTTCTGATGACAGGTCAGACTCGCCTCACTCAATGAGGCGGTTAGGGGAGTGCCCCCATATTAAGGGCGGGCATTGTAGCGCTGTGGGGAAGACAGGTAAAGAAAAACGCCGGGCGACAGCGTGGCGTTACCCGGCTGAGCGAGTCATTATCAGGTTTTATCTTTTATCGTCTGAGTTACACCATTGGTCTTAACTGAAGCAATACCGGTCTCGCGCGACTGTTCATTCGCATATAGTTGACTGCTACCAATAATCTGGTGGTTTGCTGCTTTCAGATTGAAATGCAATTTGCCATTAGCTGCCGTTTTTTTCTCGTAACGCTCGGCCAGAGGGCTGTTAGCCTGGACAGATGCGATCCCTTTTTCTGCCGCGCCTTTTGTCGTGTAAAGCTCACTGGTAAGGATAGTTTCCCCGTTTCCAGCCTTAAGAACAAAGCGGTACTGATCATCGCTACTCTTGCTTAATTCAAACCAACCAGCCATATGAACTCCTTGATTAAAGTTTTATATCAAACAGTTATTGACGACAGTGTTGCCACAAAGAGTATGAGCGATATTTGGAGAGTTGCTAGTCAACAGAACTCCACGAAGCCGCGGAGTCCTGCAGGACGGGAGTGTTTACGCAATCCGACAGGCGTCGGCTTCCCAGCGATACCCTACGCCATAGACCGCGCGGATAAACGACTGCTCCGCATCCAGCGATTCCAGCTTGCGTCGCAGGTTCTTGATATGGCTGTCGATGGTTCGGTCGGTAACGACACGGTAATCGTCATAGAGATGATTGAGCAACTGTTCACGGGAGAACACTTTTCCCGGTTCATGCGACAACGTTTTGAGTAAGCGAAATTCAGCAGGCGTTAAGTCGAGCATTTTCCCACGCCAGGACGCCTGAAAACGACCTTCATCGACGATCAACGGGCTGTCAGCATCCATCTGTTGCAGTTCGCGCTGCGGCTTGCAACGGCGCAGAATCGTCTTCACGCGAGCAACAACTTCACGCGGGCTGTAGGGTTTGCAAATATAATCATCCGCACCGATCTCCAGCCCCAGCAGGCGATCAATTTCTTCTATCTTGGCGGTTACCATCATGATGGGGACTTCAGAGAATCGGCGGATTTCCCGGCACAGAGTCAGGCCGTCGGTACCAGGCAGCATCAGATCCAACAAGATCAGGTCGGGCGGCGTCTGACGCACGTAAGGAAGAACCAGATCGCCGTGGCTGATGAGCGTAGGAGCGTAGCTTGCCGCGCGCAGGTAGTCGATAAGCAGTTGCCCCAGCTTGGGCTCGTCTTCCACGATCAGAATACGCGGCGTGTTTTCATCAATGGGTAACTCAGTCATACATCTCTCTGTAAATCGCGTTCCAGCGGTAATGTTACTGTAATGCTAACCCCGCCAAAAGGCGAATGGGCGGCGCGAATCAGACCATTATGCGCCTGTACGATATTGACGCAAATTGCCAGCCCCAGCCCGGAACCACCGCTGGCACGGTTACGCGAGCCTTCGGTGCGATAAAATCGTTCAAACAGCTTCTGTAACTGGTCGTCACTTACGCCGGGAGCGGAATCAGCGAAGGTTAATAAAACCATACGCTCGCGTTGTTCGGCGCTGATGTGCAGTCCGCCGCCGCTGTCGGTGTAGCGCAGACTGTTTTCCAACAGATTGTTGAACAACTGCATCAGACGATCCCTGTCGCCAAATACCGTCATGCTGTCCGGGAGTGAAAGTTGTATCGTCAGTCCACGGCTGGCAAAGCGTTCACGAAATGCGCCACTTGCCACTTCCAACAGGGGGATGAGATCCAGCGATGTTTTCTGGTAGGCCAGCGCGCCTTCATCGGACATGGAGAGCTGATGCAGATCGTCCACCAGCTTGGTGAGCGTACCCACTTCAGCTTGCAAAGAGGCAACGGAGTCAGGGGTGAACTGGCGTACGCCATCCTGAATGGCTTCCAGTTCACCGCGC
Organism: Citrobacter sp. wls826; assembly: GCF_005281245.1. Classification (NCBI taxonomy): domain Bacteria; kingdom Pseudomonadati; phylum Pseudomonadota; class Gammaproteobacteria; order Enterobacterales; family Enterobacteriaceae; genus Citrobacter; species Citrobacter sp. wls826. Next base: position 123,903 of record NZ_SZWS01000027.1, on the reverse strand, counting down.
AACACCGCCAACGGCGTACGCAGTTCGTGAGAAATATCGGCCATAAAGTCACGCCGCATCTGCTGGTTTTTTTCCAGCGTACTGGCAAGCTGGTTGAAGTCCTGCGCCAGCTTGCCCAGTTCATCCGTACTGGTCGGTGCAACGCGAGTGGTGAAATCGCCAGCCGCCAGTTTGTGCGTGCCTTCCACTAACCGCTTGACCGGGGCCAGCAGGCTGCGCGCCAGCGTAAACGTTGCCAGCGCCGCCAGGATCGTGGAGAGCGCGACGATGAGCCAACTGGAACGTCTTTGCTGCATGTCGAAATTGATATCCGTATTGCGCGTTAAGCGTTCCACGGGAGAGGCAATCACGGCACCGACTTCGCTACCGTTGACGCGGATCGGATGGCGCATACCGTCACGGGGGACCGGAGCACGCGGACCGACCAGCACGCGGGCATTTTGGTCGACAACCCAAAACTGCGTACGCCAGCCGTGCGGCGGCATGCCGGGGCCGGGTTTATCATCGTCGTTGTCGTGTTCAAAAGAGCGCAGGATCTGAAAAACAAACCGATCGTTATTGCGTAAGAATCGCCAGTTGCCGTGCTGTTCATACTGCTCGCTTAATGCGTCGCTGAGCATTTGCAGCCGCTGTTCGTTACCGTGCTTGATATAGTCAATAAAACCGCGTTCGAAGCTTATGCGTACGGCCCAGTGCATGCTGATCAGCAACACGATGCAGGTGGCGAAAATCGCCAGAAACAGTTTGCCGGTGATACCGGGCCGCCAGAACTTCATCAGGTGCTCCTTTTGCGCCGTGAAATCACCGCGTTGGTTTGCGTGTCGTTCGGCACGCGGGCAAAAATAATGGCGGGCAGCGCGATAATGAATGCGATGCACAGCCAGGTATACATAAAGACGGTATGCGTACTTCCGCTGTCGATGACGCTATGCTGCTGACCGAACATACCTAGCAGCAGCCCCGCGATGGTCACCCCGATACTCATCGACAGCTGCATGATCATTGACAGCAGGCTGTTACCACTGCTGGCGAGATCGTCAGGCAGGTCTTTTAACGTCAGGGTGTTCATGGATGAAAAGCGCGTTGAGTTGACCATTCCCTGTAAGAACAGTACGAAGGGCAGGGCGTAATACCAGCCGAGCAGCGCGGTGGTCATCAGCAGCAGACTGACCAGCGACAGGCCAAGCGTTGTAGCGACCAGTACGCGACGGTAGCCAAAGCGATTAACGACCTGCACCACAATGCGCTTCATGCCCATACTGCCGAGCACCATCGGGATCATCATCAGCCCGGCATGAAAGGGCGAAAAACCGAGGCCTATTTGTAAAAACACCGGCGTCATAAACGGCAGCATACCGCTACCGATGCGTCCGGCAAAACTGCCGAAAAGACCCAGCGAGAAGGTCGGTGTGCGAAACAGATTCAGGCTGAACAGCGCGCGTGGATTACGATGGGCGTGTTTCAGATACAGCGCAATAGCCAGCACTCCGCAGATAACCAACGCTGCCAGCGAGATACTGGAGATGCCGATTCCTTTACTGCCATCAAGTGCCAGCGTCAGTACCGCCATGCCGACTGCCAGCATCGCAAATCCGGAGAGATCGAAGCGTCGGGTTTGCATGGTGTAGTTGGGCATCAGCATTAACGTCGCTATCGCGCCGACAATACCAACCGGAATGTTAATCAAAAATATCCAGTGCCAGGAGGCGTACTCAACCAGAATACCGCCTAATGCCGGTCCCAGTAGCGGGCCAATCTGACCGGGCAATGTGACAAACGTCATCGCCGCCATATATTGCTCACGCGGGACGATTTTCATCACCGTTAGCCTGCCGACCGGCACCATCATCGCACCGCCAACGCCTTGTAAGACGCGCGCCATCACCAGCTCGTTGAGTGTGCTGGACCCGGCGCAAAACAGCGAGCCAAGCGTAAACAGG
>NZ_SZWS01000027.1:115726-121876 GCF_005281245.1 Citrobacter sp. wls826 | reverse complement strand
GCCAGCCATCCGCTGGCGGGCAGCATCACGGCAACGGTTAAAACATATGACACAATGACCATATGCATGTGTAACGGGCTTTCCCCGAGGCTTGCCGCCATCGAGGGAAGCGCAGTATTCACGATGGTGGTATCCAGCGACTGCATAAAAAAGCCGAATGCCACAATCCAAAGCTGCCAGCGGGTGCTGTCGGGAAGTTCTGTCATAACTCTGCTACCGGTTTGCTGTTTTTACGCGAAAAACGCAGACGGTCGAAAAAGAGATAGACCACAGGCGTGGTGTACAGCGTCAGGAGTTGACTCACGACCAGCCCGCCGACAATGGTTATCCCCAAAGGTTGACGTAGTTCGGAGCCATCCCCGGCGGATAACACCAGCGGCAGCGCGCCAAATAACGCCGCCAGCGTGGTCATCATGATTGGGCGAAAACGCAGCAGGCAGGCCTGGAAAATGGCTTCTTCCGGCTGCAGCTTGCCGTTTCTCTGCGCTTCCAGCGCAAAATCGACCATCATGATGGCATTTTTCTTCACAATGCCAATTAATAGCATTATCCCTATCAGGGCGATTAGGCTGAACGGGGCATTGAACAGCTCCAGCGCCAGCAAAGCCCCGACGCCAGCTGAAGGTAGCGTGGAGAGAATGGTCAGGGGATGAACATAGCTTTCATACAGCATCCCCAGAACGATGTAGACCGTGGCAATGGCGGCGATAATCAGGATCACCTGCGAGTTCATGGTGTCCTGAAATACCTGTGCCGTGCCGGCAAAGCTACCGCGAACCGTGGAGGGGACGCCGAGCTGGGTCATGGTTCTGTTGATAGCCTCTGTCGCCTCAGACAGTGAAGAACCTGTTGGCAGGTTAAACGACACGGTTGAGGCAGCGGACAAGCCCTGATGGTTTACCGACAGCGGGGCATTCGCCGGTTGCCATTTGGCAAAGTACGATAGCGGAATTGCCTTACCGTCATTGTTGATGACGAACATTTTATCCAGCGCACTGATATCCTGGGTGTAACGTCGATCGACCTCCATCACCACTTTGTACTGGTTCATCGGTTGATAAATAGTTGAAATTTGCCGTTGTCCAAAAGCGTTGTTCAACAGGCTGTTAGCGGCTGCAACGTCGATCCCCAGACGAGACATGGTGTCGCGATCGTAGACCAGGTTCATTTCCGCGCCATTGTCCTGCTGATCTGAGTTGACATCCGCCAGTTGGGGCAGGGCGGCAAGCGCTTTACGGATCTTCGGTTCCCACTCGCGCAGCGCCGCCAGATCGTCGGAAAGCAATGTGTATTGATAGCTGGCATTGGCCTGGCGGCCGCCGACGCGAATATCCTGCACCGCCATCAGAAACAGATTCGCGCCAGGCTCTTTTGCAAGCGCGACGCGCAGGCGGTCGATCACCTGCTGAGCGGTTTCACCGCGCTCATCGCGTGGCTTGAGGGTGATAAACATCATCCCGCTGTTAACCCGGGAACCGCCGGTAAAACCGGTGACGTTATTCACCGCCGGGTCGTCGCGGATGATCTTCATAAAGTCCTGCAGTTTGCCGCGCATCGCCTGGAAAGAGATGCTCTGGTCGGCCTGAATCCCCCCCATCAACACGCCCGTATCCTGCTCCGGGAAGAAGGTTTTGGGGATGGAAATATAAAGCCAGATATTCAGCGCAATGGTGCCAAGTAACACCACGCCCACCAGTCGCGTATGGCGCAGCACCCACTTAAGCGAAGTGCCGTAACTCTGTTGCAGTGCCACCAGCACACGACCAAAACCTCGTTTACGAGACTGTTCACGCGGGGCGCTGGATTTGAGCATCCAGCCACACATCATTGGCGTTAATGTCAGCGACACCAGCAGCGAGATACCGATAGCAACTGACAGCGTGACGGCAAATTCGCGCAGCAAGCGCCCAGGCAATCCGCCCATTAACAGCAGCGGGAGGAACACCGCTACCAGCGACAGGCTCATTGAGAGCACCGTGAATCCCACTTCGCGCGTACCCTGTAGCGCCGCCTGCAGTGGCTTCATTCCCGCTTCCAGGTGGCGGGCAATATTTTCCAGCACCACGATCGCGTCATCAACGACAAATCCCGTGGCAATGGTCAACGCCATTAATGACAGGTTGTTCAGGCTGAACCCGCACAGATACATGGCGGCAAAGGTACCGATCAGCGAGACCGGAACCGCTACCGCAGGGATCAGGGTCGCGCGCCCGGAGCGCAGGAAAACAAAGACCACCAGAATAACCAGCGCAACGGAGATAATCAGCGTCTGTTCGACTTCCTCCAGCGAGGCGCGAATGGTCGGTGAACGATCCTGGGCAATTTGCAGATCGATGGCGGCCGGGACCAGCGTTTGTAACTCCGGTAATTTGGCCCGAATGCTGTCTACCGTTTGAATAATATTGGCTTCTGGCAGCTTGCGGATCATCAGCAGGATAGCCGGTTTTGCGTTGGTCATCCCCGCGTTACGTACGTCCTGCACCGAGTCGCTCACAGACGCAACATCGCCCAGCCGCACCGCAGCGCCGTTATTGTAGTGGATAATAATCGGCTGGTACTCGGCGGCGGTTTTCAGCTCATCGTTGGTTTGTACCTGCCAGCGATGGGTATCATTCTCGATAGCTCCCTGCGGCTTACGCACATTGGCGTTAGCAATCGCGCTACGCACGTCGTCCAGCGACACGCCCTGATTAAACAGCGCTTGCGGATTAAGCCCTACGCGCACGGCAGGCAGAGAGCTGCCCCCAACGTCGACGTCACCCACGCCGTCGATTTGCGCGATGGTCTGTGCTAATTGGGTTGATGCGAAATCGTACAGCTCACCCTGCGAGTAAGTGTCCGACGTGAGCGTCAGGATCATGATTGGCGCATCGGAAGGGTTGGCTTTGCGGTACGTGGGGCGGCTTGGCATGCCGCTGGGTAGCAGGCTTTGCGCTGCGTTAATCGCGGCCTGAACATCCCGCGCCGCGCCATTGATGTCACGGTCGAATTTGAATTCAAGAATAATGCGCGTACTGCCAAGGGAACTGCTCGAGGTCATTTCGTTCACGCCCGCGATGCGCCCCAGTGAGCGCTCCAGCGGGGTGGCTACCGAAGACGCCATCGTTTCAGGGGAAGCGCCCGGTAATGATGCGCTGACCATGATCACCGGGAAATCCACCTGCGGCAGCGGAGCTACCGGCAGCAGACGAAAGCCCAGTATCCCGCACAGGGTGATGGCCACCGAAATGAGAATGGTCGCCACCGGACGATGAATGAAAAGCGCGAAAAATTTCATTTACGCTTCCTCTTCCTGACGCGGGAAGCGGCTTTTCACGTACAGCGACAGACGGTCAAACAGCAGATAAATCACCGGGGTGGTAAACAGGGTTAATACCTGGCTTACCAGCAGACCACCGACCATACCAATTCCTAATGGACGACGTAATTCGGCCCCCACGCCGGTACTTAACATCAGCGGCAACGCACCGAGCAGTGCTGCCAGCGTAGTCATCAGAATCGGGCGAAAACGCAGCAGACAGGCCTGGAAAATAGCGTCGCGTGGGGTCATGCCCTGTTCGCGCTCCGCGGCAAGGGCGAAGTCGATCATCATGATGGCGTTTTTCTTGACGATACCGATGAGCAAAATAATGCCGATAATCGCGATGACGTCCAGTTCACTGCCGGCAATCATTAACGCCAGGAGGGCGCCGACGCCCGCCGTGGGTAGCGTGGAGAGAATGGTAATCGGGTGAATAAAGCTCTCATACAGCACGCCGAGGACGATATACATCGCGACAACCGCAGCCACAATCAACCAGATGGTATTACCCAGCGCGGCCTGGAAAGCGAGCGTACTGCCCTGGAACTGGGTGGTAATATTTGCTGGCAGATTGAGCGTTTTTTCGGCATCCAGAATTGCCTGCACCGCATCGCCCAGCGAATGATCGTCCGGTACGTTGAACGAGATGGTGGTGACCGGGAACTGATCGAGGTGGTTAATCGACAGCGGAGCGAAACGCTGTTCAATGCTGGCGATTGCGCTGAGCGGAACCACGCCGCCGTCGCTGCTGGTCAGACGGATAGTGTCCAGTGCAGCAAGCCCCGGCGTACTGTTGGTGTCATGTTCCAACACGACGCGATACTGGTTGGCCTGGGTGTAGATGGTTGAAATCAATCGCTGGCCGAAGGCGTTGTACAGGGCGTTATCGACATCCGCCATGCTGATGCCTAAACGGCTGGCGCTGTCGCGATTGACGTTCACATACGCCACCAGCCCTTTGTCCTGCCAGTCGCTACTGACATCGGACAGTTGCGGTAGCTGGTGAAGTTTTTCTAACAGCTGTGGAACCCAGGTGCTGAGGGCGTCAAGGGACGTTGCTTGCAGCGTAAACTGATATTGCGTCCGGCTGACCTGGGTATCAATCGTCAGGTCCTGGGTGGGCTGAAGATAGAGATCAACGCCGGGTACTCTGTCAACTGCGTCCTGTAGGCGTGCGATCACTTTCTGCACGCGATCGTCGCGATCGTCCAGCGGCTTAAGGTTGATTTGCAGACGCGCGCTGTTCAATGCCGGATTAGTACCATCCACGCCGACAAAAGCGGTCAGGCTCTCTACCGCCGGATCTCGAAGGATGACATCGGAAACCTGGCGCTGGCGCTGGGCCATGCTGGCAAATGAACTGGACTGCGGCGCCTGCAGCGTACCCTGGATGATGCCGTTGTCCTGGATTGGGAAGAACCCTTTGGGGATAAAGGCCCATAACATAACGCTCAGTGCCAGCGTGCCGAGCGCCACGCCCAGTGTGAGCCACGGATGATTCAGCACTTTTGCCAGCCAGTGACCGTACCCGGCAATGACGCGATCGAACATACGCTCCGAGGCGCGGGAGAAGCGGTTTTGCTTACGCAACGAGGCCTGATTAAGCATGCGCGCGCACATCATCGGCGTGAGGGTGAGCGAGACGACGGCGGAAATCAGAATTGCCACGGCCAGCGTAACGGCAAACTCGCGGAATAATCGGCCAACGATATCACCCATAAACAACAGCGGGATCAGCACGGCGATTAGCGAAAATGTCAGAGAGATGATGGTAAAACCAATCTCACCAGCCCCCTTCAGGGCGGCAGTCAGCGGTTTTTCGCCTTTTTCGATATAGCGTGAAATATTCTCGATAACCACGATAGCGTCATCCACTACGAATCCTGTCGCGATGGTTAGCGCCATTAGGGTCAGGTTATTGATGGAGAAATCAAGAAATACCATCACCGCGAAGGTGCCGATGAGCGACAGCGGAACGGCGACCGCAGGAATAATCGTCGCCGGAATATTGCGCAGGAACAGGTAGATGATCATCACCACCAGCGCAATCGCCAGCATTAGCTCAAACTGGGTGTCTGCAACGGACGCACGAATATTGGTCGTACGATCCGAAAGCACGCTGACCTTAACTGATTTGGGCAGGCTTTCGGTGAGCTGCGGCAGCATTTGACGGATACTGTCTGCCGTGGAGATGATGTTCGCCCCAGGCTGGCGCTGAACATTCATCACAATGGCTTGTTGCTTATTGGCCCATGCGCCCAGCCAGCTATTTTCTGCCCCTTGTTCGACGGTGGCGACATCGCCCAGACGAACCGGCGCACCGTTTTTATAGGCCACGATGAGCTGGCGATATTCGTCTGCGGACTGCATCTGGTCGTTGGCGGAAAGGGTGACAGCACGCGTTGGGCCATCAAGACTCCCTTTTGCCGAATTGACGTTAGCCCCGGTAATGGCTGTACGGATGGTTTCGCTGGTCAGACCGAGTGCGGCAATAGCCTGTGCGTTAAGCTTCACGCGGACCGCCGGTCGTTGCCCGCCGGAAAGTGTTACCAGACCGACACCGGAAACCTGAGAGATTTTCTGCGCGACGCGGGTTTCGACCATATCTTCCACCTGCGTCATCGGCATGGCGCTGGACGTGACCGCCAGCGTCATGATCGGTGGATCTGCCGGGTTTACCTTGCTGTAGACCGGCGGATTGGGCAGATCGCCCGGTAATAAATTGGTGGCGGCGTTAATCGCAGCCTGAACTTCCTGCTCGGCAACATCCAGCGGCAGCGTCAGTTGAAACTGCAACGTGACGACCGATGCGCCGCCGGAACTTTGCGAGGACATCTGTTTTAAGCCGG
>NZ_SZWS01000027.1:113023-115673 GCF_005281245.1 Citrobacter sp. wls826 | reverse complement strand
CCGAACTGACGCTCAAGCGGCGCGGTTACCGCCGAGGTCATGACGTCCGGGCTGGCGCCCGGGTACAGCGTAACGACCTGAATCGTGGGGTAATCGACTTCCGGTAAGGCGGCGATCGGCAGGAAACGATAACCGATAATACCGGCAAGCAAAATCGCGACCATCAGCAGCGTGGTGGCGACAGGTCGCAGAATAAACAGGCGTGATGGCCCGCCTGTGTTGTGCGGAGGTAACACCTGCATCAGGAGTTAGCTCCTTTTTTGCCGTATCCGCGGGGCGCAGTTTTCTCATCCTGAGCAGAGGCGTCATGCGCCTCTACGACTTCTACTTTTGCGCCTTCCGTCAGGCGGTCAATACCGTCGGTTATGACCCGATCGCCTGCGGACAACCCGGCGGCGATCACTACTTTTTGGCTATCCTGAATACCTGGTTTAACCAGATGTTTGCTCACTTTATTCTCGCTGTTCAGCACCCAGACAAAATGGCCCTCATTGCCCATCTGCAGGGCGGCCGTTGGGATCACCACGGCGTTTTGTTCCGTGTCGACCAGCATGCGGGCGTTAACGAACTGGTTAGGGAATAAAGCATCATCCTGATTGTTAAAACGGGCTTTAACTTTGATGGTTCCGGTCGTGGCATCAATCTGATTGTCGAGACTGAGCAGGACGCCTTCGCTCAGTTTTTGCGAATTGGTTCGGTCCCAGGCTTCGACCTTTAACGGAGTCCCCGATTTTTGCGCCCGCAACACGGTGGCAATGTCGTTTTCAGGCAAGGTGAATATCAGGTCGATAGGATGGGTTTGCGTAATGACGACGATTCCGGTGGTATCGCCGCTGGAAATTTGGTTACCGACGTCGACCTGCTTCAGACCGACACGCCCCTCTACAGGCGCGGTTATCCGACTCCAGTCAAGCTGCAATTGGGCGCTGGCGACGCTGGCTTCATCGGCTTTGATTGTCCCTAATGTTTCATTTACCAGCGCCTGCTGGGCATCCAGCTCCTGGCGGGAGACCAGATTAGTTTTCACCAGCTGTTGATAGCGGGCAAGATCGCGACGGGCATTTGCCAGCGTGGCTTTATCTTTTGCCAGTTGGCCCTGCGCCTGAGCCAGAGCAACTTTGAACTGGCTGGGATCTATCTCTGCCAGCAGGTCGCCGGCTTTTACCTGCTGTCCTTCCTCGAAGTGTAAGGCAATGAGCTGACCATCCACCCGGCTACGTACCGTGGCGGTATTTGCGGCAGTAATGGTACCCAGTCCTGTCAGGTAACGCGGAACGGCTTCCATGGCGGCGGTGGCAGCCTGAACGGGAGCCAACGGCCCGGAGCGCATTCCACGCCGTCCCGAACCTGGCGTGTGCTGCGCTGGTTTGGTCGCGCCCGGTGCGTTTTCCTGGGCGTCGTTACGGCTTTGCCAGAACCAGATGGCGGCGACGGTGGCCACAACGATCGCGATTGCTATCACCCAGCGGGATTTTTTACTGCCTTTCATTGTTATAAGTTTCTCATCCTGAAACGATTCGCGGAATGATACTAGTTTAGCCAGCGAACAAGGGAGAAAAATGGAGGAATTATGAAACACTGTCGGGATTCGTCTGAATGCCGATGCGGCTTTGCGAAGCGTTACGCAACAATCGGTGGTGAAAATAGTGAATACGTGATTGTGCGTAAGAGTGCTGACAAGGCAAAAAGGAGGAGAGCCAGAGATTTCAGCGGAACGCTGGTACGGAAAAGCCCCTCCCGAGGAAGGGGCCAAAATAGGGAAAGGGTTATGATGAAGCAGGTCATCATCCTGGTGATACTCTTAGTGATTAGCTTACCGGCTTACTAAGACACCAGGAGGAGGGGAAGCCCTCCCTAACCCTCACTCCTGAAATTAAGCCACAGCAATGGTGATGTCAATACGCGTACTTTTCAGCATGCGAGCCGCTTAGCGGAAAACAACGTCAGCCCAGCGGGCCAGTCCGGCAGTAACGGAACCGAAATCATCGCCCCCCGCGATCGGAATCCCGGGAAGTTGCTGGGTGAGGGCTTTTTTAATCAGCGGCGAACGCGCGCTACCGCCGGTCAGGTAAATCACGTCTGGTTTTTCCTGCGCGTTTTCCAGCGCCAGTTGAACCTGCTCCAGAATGCGCGCCAGGGGCTGATTGAGCGCAGCTTCCAGCCCGTGTTGACTGATATCGGTTGCCAGCGTGTCGCTGATAAACGGTATCGCCGCCGTCACAATGGTCTGATCGGAGAGCGCGATTTTGCTCTCTTCTGCGCTGCGCACCAGGCGATAGCTCAGACGCTCGCGCCAGACTTTAAGCAGTAGGGCGACTTTATCGGCTTCTTTCGCGTCACGGACAAGATCGTTGAGCAAGCGACCGTTGGCGCTACTGTAGAAGTCACTTTGCGCGGGAACATCGTTGATCGCGACCGCGTTCCACCAGGGCAGGATAGGTAAGGCGATCCCTTTTTCCGTTTCTCCCCCCATACCGAGCAGCGGCATCAGATGTTTAAACGCCAGCGCAATATCCAGATCGTTCCCGCCAACGCGGCAGCCGCTGTGCCCCAGCAGGCTGTTTTCGCGATCGGCGCGCTGATGCCATTGCGGCCCCATCAGCAGCAGTGAACAGTCGGTTGTACCCCCGCCAATATCCACTACCAACAC
>NZ_SZWS01000027.1:98768-112934 GCF_005281245.1 Citrobacter sp. wls826 | reverse complement strand
CCAGCCGCTACCGGCTCGTACTGGAAGACGACATCCTGAAAACCGGCGCGTTTAGCCGCACGTTCAAGAATACCCTGCGCCTGGGCGTTGGCGTCATCGCCCCCTAACCCCTGGAAGTTGATGGGACGACCAATAACGGCCTGGGTGATGGCTTCCGGCAACTGATTTTGTGCCTGGTTGCGTATGTGCAGCATCATCGCGCAGACCAGATCTTCAAACAGCGCAACCTGCTGCGGCTTCAGACCGCTGGCACCCAAAAATGATTTTGGCGATTTAACGAAGTACACCTCTTCCGGGTCTTCAATATATTGACCCAGCGATGCCAGACCGAACTGCACGCTGTTGGCGTTAACGTCGATGTCTTCTTCGCGGTTATAGCGCATCGCGCGGCGAAGCAGCGCCTGCGTTTCGTCGTCCGTGGTTGGGATGTCGTGATGGCGATACAGCCACTCGCTGACCGCTTCGCGCGTTGGCGCGCACAGCATTGAAGGCAGAAGCGTGCTGTTATTTTCCATTTTGAGCAGGTGAGGCTGCCCGTCACGCATAACGGCCACTGAACAGTTTACCGTACCGTAGTCAAAACCAATAAACACCGTAAAAATCCCCATGCCAGTGAAGAAGGGGCGTGACTTTAACGAAATGTTGACGCTCCGACAACTGGAATATGAAAGCAAGGCGCATCGATTGAATACCGTTTATGCTGTAGGTTTGCATAAAAAGGAAAACTGAATGTTCACGCTGAGCTGGCAACCGCCTTATGACTGGCCCTGGATGCTGGGATTTCTTGCCGCCCGTGCGGTTAACGGTGTCGAAACGGTGGAGGAACTGAGTTATACCAGAAGCCTGTCCGTAGGGGAGCATCGGGGTCTGGTGCGCGTCTTACCGGATTTGCACGCCAATGTGCTACACGTGACGTTAAGTTCGGGATTACAACCCGCCGCCCCCGAGTGCCTGGCGAAAATAACCCGCTTGTTTGATCTTACCTGTTGCCCGCAGCAAATAGTCAGCGCGCTGGGAAGCCTTGGTGCGGCGCGTCCGGGACTGCGCCTGCCGGGATGTGTCGATGCTTTTGAGCAAGGGGTACGGGCGATTTTAGGGCAGTTAGTCAGCGTGGCTATGGCGGCAAAACTGACAGCGAAAGTCGCCCATGCTTATGGCGACACGCTGGAGGATGCGCCAGGGTATGTTTGTTTTCCCACGCCTGAAGCGCTTGCTGACGCCGAACCGTTGCACCTGAAAGCGTTAGGGATGCCGCTCAAACGCGCTGAAGCGTTGATTCACCTGGCGCGTGCAACGCTTGAAGGAACGCTTGCGACAGAAGCGCCTGACGATATTGAGCAAGGCGTTAAGCAACTACAAACGTTTCCCGGAATAGGGCGCTGGACCGCCAACTATTTTGCGCTGCGTGGTTGGCAGGCGAAGGATGTTTTTCTGCCGGATGATTATCTGATTAAACAGCGTTTTCCCGGCATGACGCCAGCCCAGATCCGGCGGTATGCAGAGCGTTGGAAACCCTGGCGCTCCTATGCACTCTTGCATATCTGGTACACGGATGGCTGGCAACCGTCAGTTGATGGCGAAATTACTGGTATTCAGTAGCAGATCCAACGGTTGGGCGTTGGCAATAATGTCGCCATAAATCATGTCAATACCGATGCCAGAAAGCGCATCCATGATAAGCGGCAACTGCACCGGACCGGCGATGCTTTTAATGTCCAGACGCTGGGCATGGCCCTGGATAATGGACACCCACATCTCGTCAATCAGGTCTCCGTGAGCGCTGGCGCTTAGCTCGCTGTCGAGCAACAGGTAATCGACAATGTGGTATTTCAGATTGTCAAAAAGCTCTAAATCACGACCGACCTGACTTAACACAATTCGACAACCGAACTGACGTAGCCGATGCAGGGCGGATATCGCCTGCGTTGGATTCGTTTTGATGACGCTGGCCGGAACGGTCAGGTGCAGCAGCCGCGGCGGTAACGGGCTATGTTGCAATTGTTCCAGCAGCTCATCAACAAGTTCTGAATTGAGCAGCCCGGCGGCGGAAAGGGGGAGCGCAACACTGAGGCCCTTGCTGGCGACTGCCGGGGCAGCATTCTGGAAGAATTCGCTGAATACCCGACGGTCGAGCGCTTGATTCAATGTGGGATCGACCAGCCCGGTACGGAATGTCTGCTCTTCAATCACTTCGCCTTCAGCGGTCCCTAAGCGTAGCGATATAAGCCAGAAGCTAAACGTCTCAGGTATACGTGGAGAAGCCACGCCTCTGGCGATCATCAGCATCGGGCTGTGCATAATGGTATGCTTTTGTTCGTCCAATGACAGTTGGCTACGCGCGGCATGCGCCTGGCTTTGCTGGGGTTCATAGACGCAGACACGCCCACGTCCGCTGTTTTTCGCCGCGTAGCAGGCGATATCCGCCTGAGACATGACGTCAGTCGCAACATGGTTTTTGTCATCAATCAGCGTAATTCCCGCACTGGCGCCAATGCGGTGCAAGCGGCCATCCCACATGAAGTGGTAATCGTTAATAGCACTGATGATGCGACCTGAGATGAAGCGGGCGCTTTCGATATTACAATCCGGCAGCAACAGACCAAACTCGTCGCCGCCAAGGCGCGCCAGCATATCGCTGGACCGCAGCATGCTTAGCATCAGTGAAGAGAGTTCGCGCAGCAGGGCATCGCCTGCAGCATGACCTGCGCTATCGTTCACCGCTTTAAAACGATCAAGATCGATAAAAACCAGCACATGACTCTGGTGCGCGTCGTGCACCGTATGCAGCAACTGTTTGAGATGGTTTTCAAAGCTGACCCGATTGGCCAACTGCGTCAGGTCGTCATGCGAAGCGCTGTAGCTAAGCTGGCGCAGCATCTTACGTGACTCGGTGACATCCTGAATGACCAGCACCGAGCCAATGCTGCCGCCATCAAGGGTGCTGAGGGGCGTGATGCTGTACTGAATGTCATAACTGTTGCCGTTGCGACAATGCAGGACGACTTCTTGTTCCATTGCCTTACGCGACATGTCGGCACTGTAGATATTTTCCATCAGCGGACCGTTATCGCCGAAAGTAATACGCAGTACCGTCAGGAGCGGAATGCCAATTGCGTTTTCCTGCTGCCAGCCGCTCATTTTCTCAGCGACCGGATTCATAAAGGTCACATTCATGTCGACATCAATACAAATCACCGCCTCGCCGATGGAGTCCAGTGTAATATGCAAACGCTCTTTTTCTTGAAATAGCGCTTCGTTGAGCTGCTTCACCTCGGTCATATCCATATTGATGCCAAGTAAGCGTTCAACTTCACCGTCTTTATTCAGTACCCGGTTGGCCAACGAGCGGATATGCCGTATGCCACCTTTTACTGCGATACGAAACTCAAGCTTAAACGGGGCTCGTGCGGCCAGCGAATCGCGAATCACATTTTCGGCGTGTTCGCGATCTTCAGGCACAACGCATTCATACCAGACTTGCCAGCTGGGCTTGATATGTGCCGGGACTTCGTAGAGATCGAACATACGCTTATCCCAACTGATCACATCAGGCTGCAGTTCCCATTCCCAAATGCCGATCCCCCCGGCTTCATTAGCGAGCGTAATGCGCTCCATCAGCCGTTTGTTCATCCACTCGGTGTGCTTCAGATCGTTAATATCCTCAATCTGCGCAATAAAGTAGAGTGGGGTGGTGTCGCTATGGCGCACCAGCGAAACGGCCAGCAAAGCCCATACCACCTCGCCCGCGCGCGTGTAATAGCGCTTCTCCATGGAATAGCTGTTAATTTCCCCGCGTGCCAGCATGTTCAACTGTTCGAGGTCATTGTTCAAATCTTCCGGCCAGGTTAATTGCTGGAAGGTGAGCGAACGTAGCTCCTCCTGGCTATAGCCCAGAAACTGGCACAAGGCTTTATTGGCCTGTAGCCATTGCCCCTCAGTCCCGACCAGCGCCATGCCAATTGCGGAATATTCCATAGCATTGCGAAAGCGCGCTTCGCTTTCTGAGATGTGCTTGCGTTCTGCCCGAAACGCGTACATCACCATGGTCATCATATTGGCTGGCAACAGGATCATCAAAAACGGCAGCCACGGTATGCTGGTCATCATGTTCTGTTTGGGGGTGTAGAGCAGCGAAGGGTCAGCGGCCAACATCAGCGAAACCATCATCACGGTGCTGAGGAAAATTAAAAACGCCTCCATACGCGGCAGACGGACAGCGCTCCACATCAACAGGACAATAACGCAGGTAAACGGCCATGGAATGAACATCATCGACAGCCAACTGAACGTTAACGTCACCAGAAGCGTAATCAGAGTTTCAAGCAGTAATCGCGGATTGCGGTGGCGCAGCAGATAATGTGGCTTAAACAGTAAACCTAATGGTACCAGCGCCAGCGCGCCGATGGATTCTGACAGCACCCAAATGAGGAAGGTATTTAACGACGTTTCTTGCGGTAATAATAACCAGAGTAATACGCCGCCCAGCAGCGGAGGGACCACTGCGCTGCCGAATGCCAGGCGCGCCCAGTCGTTGAGATTTTGTAAAGGATTGTACCAGGGCAGCAGTTTGCGCAATAACATTGCCCCCACGACAGCCTCAATAATGTTGATGGCCGTGTAGGTAAAGCTAAGCGACTCTCCGGGGAAGAAGAGCAAAGAACCCGCGATGTTACCCAATGAGCACGCCAGCGCGATCCCCGGCCACATTTTTCCCGCATGACGGTAAAAAGCCACCATCATGATTGAGGTCGGAAACCACAGCGGCGCCAGCTGCGCCCCGAAACGAGACAGTTCCAGCGAGAACAGCGTAAAGATGAAAGCCACCAGACCTAAACTGGCCAGGCGCAGTAGAGGATGAGGTAAGGTAACTAAAACATGTTGGGATTGTTTACTCATTACCACTCTACCCAAATAGCCGTTGTCGCCCAGTAGAGATGCCGGACGCATCACATTTAATCTGGGTTTATGCTAGTACAAATAATTTACAATTTATACGCCAGCTGCTCATAAATTAACACTCTCAAGCTATTAATTACTAAGGCTGGCGAATAAATGTAGCGCATGCTTTAAATATGACCGTTTTAATTTGCGACAGGGAAGGCATTGGTGCAGCCTGGGCTGGCGTCGCGCCGCTGAAATCCCTATAATTGCCGCGTTTGGCGTTTCGGCGCCGCCCTTCCTAACATCCAGGTTAATCAGGTCGCTAAATTTATGACTGATCAGTCCCATCAGTGCGTCATTATCGGCATTGCCGGCGCATCGGCTTCCGGCAAGAGTCTTATTGCCAGTACTCTTTATCGCGAATTGCGTGAACAAGTCGGTGACGAACATATTGGCGTTATTCCCGAAGACAGCTATTACAAAGATCAAAGCCATCTATCGATGGAAGAGCGTGTAAAAACCAACTACGACCATCCGAACGCGATGGATCACAGCCTGCTGTTCCAACATCTGCAAACGCTGAAACGCGGTAGTGCCATTGAGCTGCCGGTGTACAGCTACGTTGAGCACACGCGCACGCAAGACACTATTCATATCGAACCCAAGAAAGTCATCATCCTGGAAGGCATTTTGCTGCTGACGGATGCGCGTTTGCGTGATGAGATGAACTTCTCTATTTTTGTTGATACCCCGCTGGATATTTGCCTGATGCGCCGTATCAAGCGCGATGTGAACGAACGTGGTCGTTCAATGGATTCAGTGATGGCGCAATACCAGAAAACCGTCCGTCCAATGTTCCTGCAATTTATTGAGCCTTCAAAACAATACGCCGACATCATTGTGCCGCGCGGGGGTAAAAACCGCATCGCCATCGATATTCTGAAGGCTAAAATCAGTCAGTTCTTTGAATAAGTTCAGCGAATTGTGTACCGTTCAGTGATAACCTGGTTCACCCTTAATGCACCTGGCATTAAGGGGTTGAAGCACGAAAGGAGAAAGTGCCATGCGTTTATGTGACCGAGATATTGAAGCCTGGTTGGATCAAGGTCGTCTGTCGATCAATCCACGCCCTCCTGTCGAGCGAATCAACGGCGCCACGGTAGATGTGCGCCTTGGCAACAAATTCCGTACGTTCCGCGGGCATACGGCGGCGTATATCGATCTGAGCGGACCGAAAGATGAAGTCAGCGCCGCGCTGGATCGCGTGATGAGTGATGAAATCGTCCTCAAAGACGGCGAGGCATTTTTCCTGCATCCGGGCGAACTGGCGCTGGCAGTGACGTTCGAATCCGTGACGCTGCCTTCCGATCTTGTGGGTTGGTTAGATGGCCGTTCTTCGCTGGCGCGTCTGGGACTGATGGTACACGTCACCGCACACCGTATCGATCCGGGCTGGTCTGGCTGCATCGTACTGGAGTTTTACAACTCCGGAAAACTACCGCTGGCCCTGCGTCCTGGCATGCCGATTGGCGCATTAAGCTTCGAACCGCTTTCCGGTCCGGCGGCGCGACCTTACAACCGTCGTCAGGATGCAAAGTATCGCGATCAGCAGGGCGCCGTTGCCAGCCGGATCGATAAAGACTGAGTATTTTCAGTCCATTGGGGATAGCATGAGACGATTTCTGACGACGCTGATGATCCTACTGGTCGTGCTGGTGGCCGGTTTTTCTGCGTTAGTACTGTTGGTTAATCCGAATGATTTCCGCGCATATATGGTCAAGCAGGTTGCTGCGCGTAGCGGATATCAGCTGCAGTTGGATGGCCCGCTGCGTTGGCACGTATGGCCTCAGCTGAGCATCCTCTCGGGGCGCATGGTGTTAACGGCTGAAGGCGCCAGCGAACCCCTGATTCGTGCCGACAATATGCGTCTTGACGTCGCGTTGTGGCCGCTGTTGAGTCACCAGCTCAGCGTGAAGCAGGTGATGCTCAAAGGCGCGGTGATTCAACTGACCCCGCAAACTGAAGCGGTGCGCGGCGAAGATGCGCCCGTTGCCCCAAAAGACAATACGTTGCCCGACCAGGCTGAAGACAGAGGATGGTCGTTTGATATTGCCCGCTTGCGTGTTGCCGATAGCGTTCTGGTATTCCAGCATGAAGACGATGAACAGGTCACGGTTCGCGATATTCGTCTGGACATGGAACAGGATAACCAGCACCGCGGCACGTTTGATTTCTCCGGGCGCGTTAACCGCGATCAGCGTGACCTCGCGTTATCCTTCAACGGCAGCGTTGATGCCTCCGACTACCCGCATAACTTATCCGCGAATATTGAGCAGGTAAGCTGGCAATTGCAGGGGGCCGATCTACCGGCGCAGGGGATCAAAGGCCAGGGACAGTTTCAGGCGCAGTGGCTGGAAGAGAAAAAACAGCTCGCGTTTAGCCAGATTCATTTGACCGCTAACGACAGCTCTCTCGCCGGGCAAGTTCATGTGACATTGTTGGATAAACCAGAATGGGCCGTCGACCTGAAGTTTGGTCAGCTCAATCTGGACAATCTGCTCGTACAGCGTGAGGCTGTGACGACGAACGGTGAGGTTCAGCAAGGTCAGAGTCAGTCAACGCTGGCGCGCCCCGTCATTGCTTCCCAGGTTGATGCCGTTTCGTATCAGGGACTGAAGGGATTTTCGGCAGACATCGCGTTGCAAGCTGACAAAGTGCTGTGGCGGAAAATGGCGTTTGACAATGTTTCGGCAAAAATTGACAACCAGTTCGGCTTATTGAACGTTACGCAGTTGCAGGGGAAAAGTGACGGCGGGCTGGTGTCGCTTCCTGGTATGCTGGATGCCAGAAAAGGACAGCCGCGAGCGGTCTTCCATCCGCGCCTGGAAGGCGTAGAAATTGGTACTATCCTGAAAGCCTTCGACTACCCCATCGCCCTCACTGGTAAGCTGTCACTGGCAGGGGATTTCTCTGGCTCAGATATTGATGCCCAGGCGTTTCGTCATAGCTGGCAAGGGCAGGCCCATGTCGAAATGAGCGATACGCGAATGGAAGGAATGAACTTCCAGCAGATGATACAACAGGCCGTCGAACGTAGCGGTGGGGATGTTAAAGCTCAGCAAAACCTGGATAACGTGACCCGGTTGGATCATTTTGTAACCGATATGACGCTGGATAACGGCGAGGTTACGCTGGATAACATGGCGGGTGAGTCGGCGATGCTGGCGCTGACCGGCAAGGGAACGCTGGATCTGGTGAAGCTGAACTGCGACACGCTGTTTAACATTCGCGTGCTGGGCGGCTGGGATGGCGAAAGTAAGCTGATTAACTTCCTGAAGGCTACCCCGGTTCCTCTCAGAGTCTACGGTCAGTGGCAGGCGCTAAACTACAGTCTGCAGGTCGATCAGATTTTGCGTAAGCATTTGCAGGATGAAGCGAAACGTCGCCTTAACGACTGGGCCGATCGCAATAAAGACTCCCGCAACGGTAAAGATGTTAAAAAGTTGCTGGATAAACTCTGATTCATATTGCCGGATGGCGGTTGATGCCGCCTCCGGCTCGTGATTTACACCTCGTAATCCATCTCTTCTTCACTGTGCAGCGGTATCAGTTGGACTTTTTGCACGCGATGATTTTCCACCTGCAGGGTTTTTAGTCGATAGTCGCCGACCTGAACTTCCTCCCCGGTTTTCGGGATGCGCTGCAAATACTCCATTAACAGTCCGGCAATGGTGTGATATTCACGCTTATCATCTAACGGGATAGGCACATACTGCACCAGATCTTCCAGCGGCATGTGTCCGTTAGCGGTCCATGAACCATCCGCGTTTTTCTGAATGTCATGGCGGGCGTCAATCTCCTCTACCTCATTTGGCAGGTTACCGGCGATGGTTTCCATCACGTCACTGAGCGTTACAATCCCTTCAACTGACCCAAATTCATCGGCCACAAAAGCGAAGTGCGTCCGGGCGTTACGGAACTGCTCAAGCGCCGGAAGCAGCGGCAGAGTTTCCGGGAACACCAACGGTTGGCGAATCAAGACGCGTAAGTCGAGCGGCTCGCCGCGAAGAGATTGCTGCAGCAGGTCGATGACATGCACCACGCCCAGCAGGTCTTCCTGCTCATCTTCGCCGGTGACCACCAGACGCGTATGCTGGTTTTTTTCCAGCAAAGCGCGGATTTCTGTTTCCGGCGCATTGAGGTCGATGTGTTCAATATCATGGCGCGAGGTCATGATACTGCTGACAGTACGCTGATTAAGGTTCAGCACACGTTCAATCATCCGCCGTTCCTGAGGGGCAAAAATTTGGCCTTCATGATGGTCTGCCAGCATGGCCGCGGTTTCGGCATCCAGTTCGGCGTCTTCTTTTTGCCCGCTCAGCAGTCGCATTACCGCCTCGGCGGTGCGCTGGCGCAGGGTATGGTTGGCTGACAGGAAGCGACGGCGGTTAAAGATAGCTAACTGGTTCAATGCTTCTATCATGACCGAGAAGCCGATGGCGGCGTACAGGTAACCTTTCGGAATATGGAAACCAAAGCCATCGGCGACCAGACTGAAACCAATCATCAGCAAGAAGCTCAGGCACAGAATGACGATAGTTGGATGGCTGTTGACAAAGCGCGTCAGCGACTTGCTGGCAAGCACCATCAGGCTGATGGCAATAATCACCGCAGCCATCATTACCGCCAGGTGATCGACCATCCCTACGGCGGTAATGACGGAATCCAGGGAGAAGATAGCGTCCAGCACGACTATTTGCGCGACGACGCCCCAGAACTTAGCGCCTTTACGCTGGGTCGGGTTCTCGCTGTCTTTGCCTTCCAGCCGTTCGTTTAGCTCCATGGTGGCTTTAAACAGCAGGAAGAAACCGCCGAACAGCATGATCAGATCGCGCGCGCTGAAGCTCAGGCCGCGAATGCTGAACAGCGGCGTGGTCAGCGTTACCAGCCATGATATTGATGCCAACAGCAGCAGGCGCATGACCATCGCCAGCAGTAGCCCGGTAATACGCGCCTTATCCCGCTGGGCAGGAGGCAGTTTCTCCGCGAGGATGGCAATAAAAACAAGATTATCAATGCCAAGAACAAGTTCGATCACGATTAGCGTGACGAGTCCGGCCCAGATTGACGGATCGGCAATCCATTCCATAGTAAATGCTATACCCATAGTTGTATGACAATTGTCACAATTCGATCATGGGTAAAACTGGCGAAAAATGCAATGGCGAGGAGGGATTTCTCTGTAGCCTATTACAACCAGGTACGGGATATTAGCCTTAATGTAACTACAGGAAATAATATTATTAATTCAAAGCTCTTTAAGAAATATCGCAGGTGGGATATTTCTATATTAATGTTGTCAATATCAATAAAATCCTAAAAATATACAAATTCAACGCTTAATATTAATCTTAAAAGCAAGTTGTCGGTAACTTGTTACCTTGCCTGATATTCGCTTAGCTGCAACAATTCCTCCGGTAATAATCAAAAGATAAATATTTCCTTATCAACCAGCGGCGCTATTCCTGATGCGTTCCCGTTGTGAATGTGATGAAAATAAAGAGGAAGATAAAAATTTAAATTAATCAGTGCATTGGTAGCTAATGAAGCCAGGGGCGGTAGCGTGTCTGGTCGCCTGAGACGAGCCTAAATTATTCTGTCAAGAGACCGCAGATGAATTCATTTTTTTTAGGACAGATGCCAGTTAAATTCCTTTTCAATTAACGGCAAGGTAAATGCGTACAGGCGAAGTCGCTATTTAGATCGCACGTGATAATTACTCTGCCAAAGTGATAAATAATCAATGATGAAATCCAAACTTAAATTGATGCCTGTATTGGTATCGGTAATCTTGATAAACGGTTGTACCGTGCTTCCGGGCAGCAATATGTCTACGATGGGCAAAGATGTGATTAAACAGCAGGACGCTGATTTTGATATCGATCGCATGGTGAATGTTTATCCACTCACCCCACGACTGGTCGAACAATTACGTCCCCGACCAAATGTTGCGCAGCCTAATATGTCTCTCGACCAGGAGATTTCCGGGTATCAGTACCGGGTCGGCCCGGGCGATGTCCTGAATGTTACCGTCTGGGATCATCCTGAACTCACCACGCCGGCCGGGCAGTATCGTAGCTCAAGTGATGCCGGCAACTGGGTGCAGCCTGATGGCACCATGTTTTACCCCTACATCGGCAAAGTTAGCGTGTCAGGGAAAACGTTGGCCGAAATTCGTAGTGATATTACCGGGCGCTTAGCGAAGTACATTGCTGACCCGCAGGTGGACGTTAATATCGCCGCTTTCCGTTCGCAGAAGGCCTATGTCTCCGGGCAGGTGAACAAATCCGGCCAGCAGGCCATCACCAACGTGCCGCTTACCATTCTCGATGCCATTAACGCCGCAGGCGGTCTCACCGAGGCGGCAGACTGGCGCAACGTTGTACTGACTCATAAAGGGCAGGAGCAACGCATTTCACTGCAAGCGCTAATGCAAAATGGCGACCTGAGCCAGAACCGTCTGCTCTATCCTGGCGACATCCTGTTTGTTCCGCGTAATGACGATTTGAAAGTCTTCGTGATGGGGGAAGTGAAAAAACAGAGCACCCTCAAAATGGACTTCAGCGGCATGACGCTCACCGAAGCGCTAGGCAACGCGGAAGGTATCGACCTGACCACCTCCAACGCCAGCGGCATTTTCGTTATTCGTCCATTGAAAGGCGAGGGCGGGAACAACGGCAAGATTGCCAATATCTATCAGCTTGATATGTCCGATGCGACATCGCTGGTGATGGCGACGTCATTCCGACTCCAGCCATACGATGTGGTGTACGTCACTACCGCGCCGGTTGCTCGCTGGAACCGTTTGATCAATCAGTTGCTGCCGACTATTAGCGGTGTTCGCTATATGACGGACACGGCTAGCGACCTTCACAACTGGTAATCGTCATGTTTAACAAAATCTTAGTTGTCTGTGTGGGGAACATTTGCCGCTCTCCGACGGCAGAGCGCTTGTTAAGGCAATTTCACCCGGCGCTGACGGTCTCTTCTGCCGGTCTCGGGGCGTTGGTAGGCAAAGGCGCGGACCCGTGCGCCATCAGCGTGGCGCAGGCGCACAACCTGTCACTGGAGAATCATTGTGCCCGGCAGATCTCGGGACGAATGTGCCGGGAGTATGACCTGATCCTGACCATGGAAAAACGCCATATCTCTGCCCTGTGTGAAATGGTGCCGGAGATGCGCGGCAAAGTGATGTTGTTTGGTCACTGGGACAGCGAGCGCGAAATTCCCGATCCGTATCGTAAAAGCCGTGATGCGTTTGACGCGGTGTACGCATTACTTGAACGGTCTGCACGCCAATGGGCTCAGGCACTGAACGCAGAGCAGGGAAAACAATGACAGAAAAAGTAAAACAGTCTGCTGCGCCGGTAACGGGCAATGATGAAATCGATATTGGTCGTCTGGTGGCAACGGTGGTGGAAGCCCGCTGGTGGGTGCTTGGTATTACTGCGGCATTTGCATTATGCGCAGCGGTCTACACGCTATTTGCCACTCCGATCTACAGTGCGGACGCGCTGGTGCAAATTGAGCAAAATACCGGAAATTCACTGGTGCAGGATATTGGCTCGGCGTTGTCGAACAAACCTCCGGCCTCTGAAGCGGAAATTCAGCTCATCCAGTCACGGCTGGTATTGGGGAAAACGGTAGACGATCTCAACCTGGATATCGCGGTTACCAAAGATACGTTCCCCATTTTTGGCGCGGGTTGGGATCGGTTGATGGGTCGCCAGAACGAAACGGTTAACGTGACGACTTTCACGCTGCCAAAGGCAATGAATGAACAGACCTTCACGCTAAGCGTGCTGAATGACAAAAGTTATCAGCTGGTGAGTGACGGGGGTTTTAGCGCCCAGGGGCAGGTTGGGCAGGTGCTGAAACATGACGGCGTGACGATGCTGGTCGAGGCGATCCATGCCAGCCCTGAGAGCCAATTTACCGTCAGCAAATTCTCCACGCTGGGCATGATCAACACCTTGCAAAATAATCTGATGGTGACGGAAACCGGCAAAGACACTGGCGTACTGAGCCTGACCTTTACCGGCGAAGACCGTGAGCAAATCCGCCAGATCCTTGACAGTATTACCCGCAACTATCTGCAACAAAACGTGGAGCGTAAATCTGAAGAGGCCGCCAAAAGTCTGGCGTTTCTGGCAAAGCAGTTGCCCGAGGTGCGTAACCGGCTGGACGTTGCCGAAAACAAGCTGAATGCCTTTCGTCAGGACAAAGACTCCGTGGATTTGCCGCTGGAAGCCAAAGCGGTGCTGGATTCCATGGTGAATATTGATGCGCAGCTTAATGAGCTGACCTTCAAAGAAGCGGAGATTTCCAAGCTGTTCACCAAAGCGCACCCTGCGTACCGCACCTTGCTGGAAAAACGCCAGGCGCTGGAAGATGAGAAAAGCAAGCTGAACGGGCGCGTAACGGCGATGCCGAAAACGCAGCAGGAAATTGTCCGCCTGACGCGTGACGTGGAGTCCGGCCAGCAGGTCTATATGCAGTTGCTGAACAAGCAGCAGGAGCTGAAGATTACCGAGGCCAGTACGGTCGGAGATGTACGCATCGTCGATCCCGCGATTGCCCAGCCAGGCGTGCTGAAGCCGAAAACGACGCTGATTATTCTCGGTAGCATCATTCTTGGTTTGATGCTTTCAGTGGTTGGCGTACTGCTGCGTTCCCTGTTTAATCGCGGCATTGAAAGCCCACAGGCGCTGGAAGAGCATGGTATCAGCGTGTATGCCAGCATTCCGCTATCAGAATGGCAAAAAGCACGCGATAACGTGCAGACCATTAAAGGCGTGAAACGCTACAAGCAAAGCCAGTTGCTGGCAGTGGGGAATCCGACGGATCTTGCGATAGAAGCGGTCCGCAGCCTGCGTACCAGCCTGCACTTTGCCATGATGCAGGCGCGCAACAACGTCTTGATGCTGACCGGCGTCAGCCCGTCAATTGGTAAAACGTTTGTCTGCGCCAACCTGGCGGCGGTCGTTAGTCAGACCAACAAACGCGTGCTGTTGATCGACTGCGACATGCGCAAAGGCTATACCCACGAGCTGCTGGGGACCAATAACGTTAACGGTCTGTCTGAGATCCTCATCGGCAAGGGGGATATCTCATCCAGCGCGAAACCGACATCGATTCCACATTTTGATCTGATCCCTCGCGGACAAATTCCCCCCAACCCCTCCGAGCTGCTGATGAGTGAACGCTTTGGCGAACTGATTGCAT
>NZ_SZWS01000027.1:91531-98692 GCF_005281245.1 Citrobacter sp. wls826 | reverse complement strand
CCCCGCCAATACTGGCGGTGACCGATGCGGCTATCGTGGGGCGTCACGCTGGAACCACGCTGATGGTGGCGCGTTACGCGGTCAACACGCTGAAAGAGGTGGAAACCAGCCTGAGTCGCTTTGAGCAAAACGGCATTCAGGTGAAAGGGGTGATCCTGAACTCGATCTTCCGCCGCGCCAGCGGGTATCAGGATTACGGTTACTACGAATACGAGTACACCTCGGATACGAAATAGATTACGAACATTGCCGGATAGCGGCCCACAAAAACATATTTATACCCTAAATAACTCGAGTTGCAGGAAAGCCAACGCAGATGCAACTTGAAGTATGACGGGGATATCTGGGAAACGAAAATGACGACAGACAACCCGCTAATTTCAATTTATATGCCCACCTGGAACCGTCAGCAACTGGCCATCCGGGCGATTAAATCGGTACTGCGCCAGGACTATCCTCACTGGGAGATGATCATTGTGGATGATTGCTCTTCCTCGTATGAGCAACTGCAGCAATTTGTTGAAGAACTCAACGATCCGCGTGTGTCGTATACGCGTAATCCCACTAACTCCGGAGCCTGTGCGGTGCGTAATCAGGCCATCATGCAGGCCAGTGGGCAATATATTACGGGTATTGATGATGATGATGAATGGACGCCGAACCGCCTGAGCGTATTTCTCAATTATCGCCATCATCTGGTGACGCGGGCGTTTCTGTATGCCAATGACTATGTCTGTGAAGGCGAAGTATATTCGCAGCCGACCAGTTTGCCACTCTATCCGAAGGCCGTTTATTCACGCCGTAAATTTTATAAGCGCAATATTATTGGTAATCAGGTGTTTACCTGGGCCTGGCGGTTTAAAGCATGCCTGTTCGATACCACGCTGAAAGCGGCGCAGGATTATGACATTTTCCTGCGCATGGTGGTGGCGTATGGCAAACCGTGGAAGGTAAAAGAGGCAACGCAGATCCTGCATGTGAATCACGGTGAAATGCGTATTACCTCATCCCCGCATAAATTCTCCGGCTACTTTCAGTTCTACCGTAAGCACAAAGGCAAATTTGACCGGGCCAGCAAGAAATATCAGCTGTTTACCCTCTACCAGATCCGCAATAAACGGATGAACTGGCGCACGTTGCTGACGCTGCTTTCTGTTCGCAATAGTAAGCGCCTGGCCGACGGACTGCGAGGACGCTAAGTATGCTGGAAGATTTACGCGCGAACGGCTGGAGTCTGCGACCCTGCTGCATGGTGGTGGCCTATCGGATTGCCCATTTTTGCTCCGTCTGGCGTAAAAAAAATGTCTTGAACAACCTGTGGGCGGCGCCGGTACTGGTGATGTATCGCCTTATCACTGAATGCGTGTTTGGCTATGAAATCCAGGCAGCTGCATCTATTGGTCGTCGTTTCACCATCCATCATGGCTATGGGGTGGTGATCAATAAACACGTGGTGGCGGGGGATGATTTCACCCTGCGCCACGGCGTCACCATCGGCAATCTTGGCGGCAACGATCTGTCCTGTCCGGTCATCGGTAACGGCGTTGAGCTGGGGACCAATGTCACTCTGCTTGGCGGCGTTGCCATTGGCGATAACGTGACGATTGGCGCCGGGAGCGTCGTCGTGGATAGCGTCCCGGACAATACGCTGGTCGTGGGCGAGAAGGCGCGGGTGAAGGTAATAAAATGAAGATATTACAGTTTAATGTGCGACTCGCAGAAGGCGGGGCGGCAGGCGTGGCGTTAGATTTGCATCTGAGGGCGCTGGAGAAAGGGCTGTCGTCGCGTTTTGTCTACGGCTATGGCAAAGGCGGTAAGAAAAGCGTCAGCCATGCGAATTACCCGCAGGTTATCAAACATACGCCACGTCTGACGTCGGCGGCGAACATTGCGCTGTTTCGTTTCGCGAACCGCGACATGTTTGGCAATCTCGACAAGTTGTACCGTACGGTAACCCGCACTTCCGGCCCGCTGGTACTGCATTTTCATGTGTTGCACAGCTACTGGTTGAATCTGGAAGAGGTGGTCGCCTTTTGCCAAAAAGTGAAGGCGCATAAACCGGATATCACCTTCGTCTGGACGCTGCACGATTACTGGAGCGTGACCGGGCGCTGTGCCTTTACCGATGGCTGCGAAAGCTGGAAAACGGGCTGTCAGAAATGTCCAACGCTCAGTAACTATCCGCCGGTAAAAATCGATAAAGCCCATCAACAGTTGCCTGGTAAACGGCAGATGTTTCGCGCCATGCTGGCGCTGGGCTGCCAGTTCATCTCGCCCAGTCAGCATGTGGCCGACGCATTCAACAGTCTGTATGGCGTCGGTCGTTGCCGCATTATTAACAACGGCATCGATGTGGCAACGGAAGCCATTCTTGCCGAACTTCCCGCTAAGCATGAGGAAAGCGGCAGACCAAAAATCGCCGTAGTGGCCCATGACCTGCGCTATGACGGTAAAACCAGTCAGCAACTGGTGCGAGCGATGATTGCGCTCGGAGACAAAATTGAGCTGCATACCTTCGGCAAATTTTCTCCGTTTGTCGGGGATAACGTCATCAATCACGGGTTTGAGAGCGATAAGCGCACGTTGATGAGCGCGCTTAACGAGATGGATGGGCTGGTGTTCAGCTCGCGCGTTGATAACTACCCGCTGATTCTGTGCGAAGCGCTTTCCATCGGCGTACCGGTGATAGCTACGCACAGCGATGCCGCGCAGGAAGTGCTGGCGAAATCGGGCGGCAAAACGTTCAGCGAAGCGGACGTTTTGCACCTGGTGCAACTGAAAAGATCAGACATTGCGCAGGCGGTATTTGACACGTCGCTTGCCGCGTTCAGCCAGCGCAGCCGGGTGGCATACAGTGGACAACAGATGCTGGAGGAGTATGTCTCGTTCTATCAGAATCTGTAGCTACCTGGTGCTACCGCTGCTTTATCTGCTGGTTAACGTCAAACTCGCCCAGCTTGGCGAGAGCTTCCCGATAACTATCGTCACGTTCTTGCCCGTTCTGCTGTTGCTGTTTGTCGAGCGCATCAATATTAAAAAATTAATGATTGCGCTGGGCGTGGGGGGCGGACTGACGGCGTTTAACTATCTGTTCGGACAATCACTGGATGCCAGCAAGTACGTGACGTCCGCAATGCTGTTTGTCTATACCGTGGTGATTATCGGTATGGTGTGGAGTATTCGCTTCAAAACCATTTCGCCGCATAACTACATTAAGATCTTGCGTTTTTTCTGGCTGGTTGTGGGCCTGGTGGTGGGGTTAGCTGCGGTGGAAATGGCGCAGATAATTCTTAGTGGCGGCAGCAGTTTAATGGAAGTTATTTCGAAATATCTTATTTACAGTAATAGCTATGTTCTGAACTTTATTAAGTTTGGCGGGAAGCGCACCACTGCACTCTATTTCGAACCGGCATTCTTCGCTCTGGCGTTAATCTCAATTTGGCTCAGTATCAAACAGTTTGGTATCAAAACGCCTAAGTCCGATGCTATGATTCTGGCAGGGATAATATTATCAGGATCGTTTTCAGGGGTAATGACATTTATTTTGTTTTACCTCCTGGAGTGGGCGTTCCAGTATCTGAATAAAGATGCGATAAAAAAGAAGTTGCCGCTGGCGATAATCTCATTAAGCGTGTTTGTTGTTGGTGTGATATTTGCGTTTCCGTACATCGCGACACGGCTTGGAGATTTAGGAACTGAAGGCTCATCATCGTATTATCGTATCGTGGGACCATTAGTAATGGTCGGTTATTCGTTACTTAACGTTGATGGGGTAGTGAGATTCGGCTCACTTTATGAATATGTTGCGTCATTCGGAATTTTTAACGGTGCAGATGTTGGTAAAACGATAGACAATGGCTTGTATCTGCTGATTATTTATTTTTCATGGTTCGCGGTGATATTAGCCCTGTGGTACATGGGGAAAGTCATGAAGATGATGATCAATGCGTTTGGTGATAATCAGAATTATCGGGTGCAGCTTTATCTTTTTACGCCGCTGTCGCTGTTTTTTACAGGTTCAGTATTTAGTCCGGAATACGCATTTTTAATTGTATGTCCGTTTATTTTGCGCAAGGCGCTGAATATAGCGAGGTAAAACGCATGCTGCTCAGTATTATTACCGTCGCCTTTCGTAATCTGGAAGGGATCGTCAAAACTCACGCGTCGTTAGCTCATCTGGCGCAGGCGGGTGATATCAGTTTTGAGTGGATTGTTGTTGATGGCGGCTCCTCTGACGGTACCTCGGCCTTTCTTGAAGGGCTCAGTGGAGAGCACCGGTTACGGTTTGTCAGCGAGCCGGATAAGGGCATCTATGATGCAATGAACAAAGGTATCGCTATGGCGCGCGGGCGGTTTGCGCTGTTCCTCAACTCCGGGGATATTCTGCATGCAGATGCTGCTAATTTTATCCGCCAGCTAAAAACGCAGAGCGATAAAGCGATGGTCATTGGCGATGCGTTGCTGGATTTCGGTAATGGTAACAAAATTAAGCGGCGGGCCAAGCCGGGTTGGTATATTTATCACAGCCTTCCCGCCAGCCATCAGGCAATCTTCTTTCCTCTCTCTGGACTGAATGTCTGGCGCTATGATTTGCAATATAAGATATCGTCTGATTACGCGCTGGCAGCCAAATTATACAAGTCAGGTTACGCGTTTAAAAAGCTGAGCGGGCTGGTGTCAGAGTTTTCCATGGGTGGGGTGTCAACGACGAATAATCTGGAATTGTGCCGGGATGCAAAAAAGGTACAGCGCCAGATATTACACATGCCAGGTTTTTGGACCGGGTTGTCAGAATATTTACGTCTGCGCACAACTGGTAAAACAAAAACCTTATATGGAAAAGCGTAAGGGTACATTATGCAGGATTTAAGCGGCTTCAACGTGCCGGCAGGTTTTCGCGGCGGCGGTGCCATTAAAGTGCAATTATGGTGGGCAGTGCAAGCCACATTATTTCGCTGGTCCCCGCAGGTAATGTATCGCTGGCGTGCGTTTTTATTGCGAATGTTTGGCGCAAAAATAGGAAAAAACGTAGTTATTCGACCTTCAGTAAAAATTACTTATCCGTGGAAATTAACCCTGGGAGATTATTCCTGGGTGGGTGATGACGCGGTTTTATATACGCTGGGTGATATTACGATTGGTGCGCACGCGGTTATTTCGCAAAAAAGTTATTTATGCACCGGGAGTCATGATTATGCCAGTCAACATTTTGATATTAACGCCACACCAATTGTAGTTGGTGATAAATGCTGGCTGGCGACAGATGTCTTTGTCGCGCCTGGCGTGACGATTGGCGATGGCACCGTCGTCGGAGCACGCAGCAGTGTATTTAAATCGCTGCCAGCCAATGTCGTTTGTCGGGGAAATCCCGCAATAGTCACACGCGAACGCGTCGAGAAAGTTACTCCCTGAGGGGATCATTTAAGAGGTAATAACATGTCGAAAGTCGCTCTCATCACTGGCGTAACCGGGCAGGATGGTTCTTACCTGGCAGAGTTCCTGCTGGAAAAAGGGTATGAAGTACACGGTATTAAGCGCCGCGCTTCATCATTCAACACCGAACGAGTGGACCACATCTATCAGGATCCGCATTCGGGCAATCCCAAATTCCATCTGCACTATGGCGATTTGACGGACTCCTCCAACCTGACCCGTATTTTACAGGAAGTTCAACCGGATGAGGTCTATAACCTCGGCGCCATGAGTCATGTCGCGGTGTCGTTTGATTCACCGGAATACACCGCGGATGTCGATGCTATCGGCACCTTGCGTTTGCTGGAAGCTATCCGCTTCCTCGGGCTGGAAAAGAAGACCCGTTTTTATCAGGCTTCCACCTCTGAACTGTACGGTCTGGTACAGGAAATCCCGCAGAAAGAGAGCACGCCGTTCTACCCGCGCTCGCCGTATGCCGTTGCCAAGCTGTACGCCTACTGGATAACCGTCAACTACCGCGAATCTTACGGTATGTATGCCTGTAACGGCATTCTGTTTAACCACGAATCTCCGCGCCGCGGCGAAACCTTTGTCACGCGCAAAATTACGCGTGCGATCGCCAACATCGCGCAGGGGCTGGAGTCTTGCCTGTACCTGGGCAATATGGATTCGCTGCGTGACTGGGGGCATGCCAAAGATTACGTCAGGATGCAGTGGATGATGCTGCAGCAGGACAAGCCGGAAGATTTCGTGATTGCCACCGGCGTGCAGTATTCCGTGCGCCAGTTTGTGGAAATGGCCGCCGCTCAGTTGGGGATTAAATTGCGCTTTGAAGGCGAGGGCGTGAATGAGAAAGGCATTGTGGTTTCCGTAACCGGACACGACGCGCCGGGTGTGAAGCCTGGGGATGTCATGATTGCCGTCGATCCGCGCTATTTCCGTCCGGCAGAGGTGGAAACGCTGCTGGGCGATCCGGCCAAAGCACATGAAAAACTGGGCTGGAAGCCGGAAATCACGTTGCGCCAGATGATCTCGGAAATGGTTGCCAACGATCTTGAAGCAGCGAAGAAGCATTCCCTGCTGAAGTCGCACGGTTACGATGTTTTTATTGCACAGGAGAGCTAATAATGATGAAAAAACGTGTTTATATTGCGGGGCATCGTGGAATGGTGGGGTCTGCTATTTATCGACAACTCGCGCAGCGTGACGATATAGAGTTGATCACCCGTAATCGTGAGCAGTTAGATTTGTTAGACACTAAATCGGTTAATGATTTCTTTACCAGTGAACATATTGATCAGGTTTATCTTGCAGCAGCAAAGGTGGGTGGGATTATGGCTAATAACAATTATCCATCTGATTTTATTTATGAAAATATGATGATGGAAAGTAATATTTTGCATGCCGCCCACAACTCTAATGTTGGGAAGTTATTGTTTTTGGGGTCGTCATGCATTTATCCTAAATTTTCGCAACAGCCAATTAAAGAGAGTGAATTGCTTCAAGGTTCACTTGAGCCAACCAATGAACCTTATGCCATAGCTAAAATTGCGGGGATAAAACTATGTGAGTCATATAATCGCCAGTATCGTCGGGATTACCGCTCGGTAATGCCTACTAATCTTTATGGACCAAATGATAATTTTCATAGAGAAAACTCCCACGTTATACCCGCTTTATTACGCCGTTTTCATGAAGCCACGCTGAGAGATGAAAAATATGTTGAGG
>NZ_SZWS01000027.1:87207-91460 GCF_005281245.1 Citrobacter sp. wls826 | reverse complement strand
GTAGATGATATGGCGGCTGCCAGTATCCATGTCATGGAGCTGGATAATGAAGTATGGCAAGAAAATACCGAACCAATGCTTTCTCATGTCAATGTAGGAACGGGTGAGGATTGTACTATTCGCGAACTCTCTCATGCAATTGCTAAGGTAGTGGGTTTTCGTGGTGATATTATTTTCGATTCCTCTAAACCAGATGGTACTCCACGTAAACTGCTTGATATTAGTCGTCTGAGAAGACTAGGGTGGCATCATGAAATTGGATTGGAACAAGGGTTAGTTAATACTTATCACTGGTTTCTTGAAAATCAGCAGTGTTATCGGGGGGAATAATGTTCCTTAGTAAAGGAGAATTCGCTAATGTGGTGCGTTCAACACCACTTATCTCACTCGACTTTATCATTGAGAATGAGTTTGGAGAGTTTTTAGTCGGAAAAAGGACTCACCGACCAGCTAAGGGGTATTGGTTTGTTCCTGGTGGTAGAGTATTAAAAGATGAAACCCTGGAACTAGCTTTTATGCGTTTAACAGAAGAGGAATTAGGACGGAAATTTTCAATTACCGATGGGCGATTTTTTGGGGTCTGGCAACATTTCTATGATGATAATTTCTCTGGTTCATCTTTTTCTACCCATTATATAGTATTGGGTTATCGACTGAGTATTAATGCCAGTACATTAGTTTTACCTTCAAAGCAGCATGATACGTGGCGATGGGAAAAACCAGATGAATTGAATGCAGATAGCAATGTACATACAAATTCTCAAGCATATTTCAATCCGTTCAGAAAAGAACAGGTGCAGGGTATATGAAAATTCTGGTGTATGGTATCAATTACTCGCCTGAATTGACCGGGATTGGGAAATATACTGGTGAGATGGTGGAGTGGATGGTTCGTCAGGGCCATGATGTCCGCGTTGTTACTGCTCCACCATATTACCCGAACTGGAAAGTGAATAAGCCTTATTCTTCTTGGCGCTATTGTCGGGAAGTTGGGGAGATTATTGTCTGGCGTTGTCCATTGTATGTCCCTAAGCAACCGTCAACACTCAAACGTTTATTGCACTTATGCAGTTTCGCCTTGAGCAGCTTTTTTCCGTTGTTGGCGCAGTATCGATGGAAGCCTGAGTACATAATTGGTGTGGTACCCACATTGTTTTGTACCCCAGCGATGCGCCTACTAGCAAAACTGTCTGGTTCCCGAACAATCCTGCATATCCAGGATTTTGAAGTCGATGCTATGTTAGGGCTGGGACTCGCTTCTGAAGCGCATTTAGGAATACTGCCACGGTTGGCAAAGGTGTTTGAGCGCGATGCTTTGTTAAATGTTGATAGTGTTTCAACCATCTCTCAATCCATGATGAAAAGAGCACAGGATAAAGGCGTTTCCTCAAAAAAACTGATCTTTTTTCCCAATTGGTCTGAAGTGGAAAGATTTAGCCAAGTGGATAGTACTGATGTAGAGAAAATGCGGCAGAAGCTCGGTTTGCCCAGAGAGAAAAAAATTATCCTGTATTCAGGCAATATTGGCGAAAAACAGGGAGTGGAAAATATCGTTGAGGCTGCCGCGTTGACCCAACATAAACCATGGTTATACGTTATTGTTGGTCAGGGGGGCGAGAAATTCAAGATGGAACAAATGGTTCTGCAACGTTCCTTGATGAATGTTAAATTCTATCCATTGCAATCTTATGAATTATTGCCAGCCTTGTTAAGATTAGCTGATTGCCATTTAGTTATTCAAAGGCGTGGTGCTGCAGATGCAGTCCTCCCTTCGAAATTGACAAATATTTTAGCCGCGGGGGGGAATGCCGTTATTACCGCTGAGATACATACTGAACTTGGTCAATTTTGCATGAATTATCCCGGTATTGCGGTCCGGATTGAACCGGAGTCTGTTGGACTACTTGTCGATGGCATTGCTGTGGCATTAGCTATGCCTAAAAAAAATACAATAGCTCAAGCATATGCACAGTCTGCGCTTGAGAAAAATAACGTCTTAAATCAGTTTATTAATAATCTTAAGGGGGTGACATATGAGTCAGAATAACATTCATCCGGTAATTATCGCAGGTGGTTCAGGAAGCCGTTTGTGGCCATTATCCAGAACATTATATCCAAAACAGTTTTTACGCCTGGATGGGGAAAGTTCGATGCTACAATCGACTATTTGTCGACTGAATGGACTCAACTGTTTTCCACCATTAGTTATATGCAATGAAAAACACAGATTTATTGTTGCGGAGCAGTTGCAAGATATTGGGCAGTTAACCGGTAATATCATTCTGGAACCTCTGGCACGTAATACGGCGCCAGCAATCGCGCTAGCGGCAATTTCCGCATGTAATAATAATCCAGATCAAAATCCATTGTTATTGATTTTGGCTGCAGACCATATTATTGAAGAAAATAAACATTTCCACGATGCAGTAATATCAGCGATTCCATTAGCCGAAAAAGGTAAGCTTGTTACATTTGGGATTGTTCCAGATGCACCAGAAACAGGATATGGCTATATTCGTCGCGGGGAAGTCAGCAGTACACAGACTAAAGTTGATTCGGTTGCTTTCAACGTTGATGCCTTTGTTGAAAAACCTGATCTTGAAACTGCTGAAAAATATATCTCTGACGGTGAGTATTACTGGAATAGCGGTATGTTTTTATTCCAGGCCCGGCGCTATCTTGAAGAGCTTGAAAAATATCGCCCGGATATTCTGCAGGCTTGCTTGTTGGCTATGGATAACGCTGAGTTAGACAATGATTTTATCCGTGTCGGCCGGGAAGATTTCCATGCTTGTCCGGAGGAGTCGATCGATTATGCCGTTATGGAGAAAACTACCGATGCTGTGGTTCTGCCTATGAACGTTGGCTGGAGCGATGTGGGTTCATGGTCATCACTTTGGGAAATTAGCAATCGTAATGAAGAGGGCAATGTTTATCATGGTGATGTCATTGACCATAATACAGAGAACAGCTATGTCTATGCAGAGTCAGGGTTGGTGGCAACCGTTGGCGTAAAAGATTTGATTGTCGTCCAAACTAAAGATGCAGTATTAATCGCAAATAAAACAGATGTACAAGATGTCAAAAAAATCGTTACACAAATTCAGGCAGATGGCCGCTCGGAACATCATATTCATCGGGAGGTTTTTAGACCTTGGGGGAAATATGACTCTATCGATGAAGGCGATCGTTATCAGGTTAAAAGAATAACCGTGAAACCCGGCCAGGGCTTTGCATTACGTATGCACCATCATCGTGCAGAACACTGGATTATTGTTGCGGGAACCGCAAAAGTTACGATCCGTGATGAAGTACAGTTATTAAGTGAAAATCAATCAATATATATTCCTCAGGGAACCTTTCATTGCCTTGAAAACCCAGGAAAAGTACCACTTGAGATGATCGAGGTTCGTTCTGGTGTCTATCTTGAGGAGGATGATATTGTGAGGTTTTCTACACATCATGAGCATATATAGAAATGAATTATTCATTTCTTTTTACTGACTTCCTGTGAACTTATTATGAAATAAAAAACAGTGTTTAGCCTTTGTCGCTTATTTATTTAGATAATCAGTTCGGGGCTAACTGTTACCTGAAGAAGGAGAGCACATGAGCCAAATAACCCGTGTTACCACTTGTGATACTCGTTACAGGGCGGTTGGTGGTGCATACCTGAACGCGCGAACGCGCACTCTTCTGGCGTTACTGAATCAGTAATGCCGGTGCTTCCTTTGCCCGCTTATGGGCAAAGGGTGACTAACAGGAACCACGATGACACATCTAAAAAAGCGCGAACGCGCCAAAACCAATGCGTCGTTAATTTCGATGGTGCAACGCTTTTCAGATATCACCATCATGTTTGGCGGGTTGTGGGTGATCTGCGAATTAAGCGGTTTGCCTTTCCTGTATATGCACCTGCTGGTGGCGCTGATCACGCTGGTCGTTTTTCAGATGCTCGGTGGCATAACGGATTTTTATCGCTCCTGGCGCGGCGTCAAAATTTCCACTGAGCTGGTGCTGTTACTACAAAACTGGACGCTGAGTCTGATTTTTAGCGCAGGTCTGATCGCCTTTAATAACGATTTCGATAACCGTCTCGCCGTCTGGCTGGCATGGTATCTGCTTTCAAGCGTCGGCCTGGTGTTGAGTCGTTCGTTTATTCGCTACGGTGCGGGGTGGCTGCGTAATCGTGGTTACAACACCCGCCGGGTGGCGGTGGCTGGCGACCTGCCCGCCGGACAAATGCTGCTGGA
>NZ_SZWS01000027.1:49614-87176 GCF_005281245.1 Citrobacter sp. wls826 | reverse complement strand
CAGTTTTCGCCATGAACCGTGGCTGGGATTTGAAGTGGCGGGGGTCTATCACGACCCAATCCCTGGAAAAAATTCCCGCGACTGGGCCGGTAATCTGCAACAACTGGTGGACGACGCCAAAGCTTCACGCATTCATAACGTTTATATCGCCATGTCGATGAGCGATGGCGCCAGCGTAAAAAAACTGGTGCGTGAGTTGGCCGACACCACCTGCTCGGTGATCCTCATTCCTGATGTCTTTACCTTCAACATCCTGCATTCACGGATTGAAGAGATGAACGGCGTTCCGGTAGTGCCGCTGTATGACACGCCGCTCTCGGGGATTAATCGCCTGTTAAAGCGCGCGGAAGATATCGTGCTGGCTTCACTGATCCTGCTGCTTATTTCCCCGGTGCTGTGTGGTATTGCGCTGCTGGTAAAACTGACCTCCAAAGGTCCGGTGATTTTCCGCCAGACCCGCTATGGCATGGACGGGAAGCCGATCAAAGTCTGGAAGTTTCGCTCGATGAAAGTGATGGAGAACGACGCGGTGGTGACGCAGGCGACGCAAAACGATCCGCGCGTTACCCCTGTGGGAAATTTCCTGCGCCGGACGTCGCTCGATGAACTGCCGCAGTTTATTAACGTCCTGACCGGGGGGATGTCTATCGTCGGGCCACGTCCGCATGCGGTAGCGCACAACGAACAGTACCGCCAACTGATCGAGGGGTACATGTTACGCCATAAGGTGAAACCGGGCATTACCGGCTGGGCGCAAATCAACGGCTGGCGCGGTGAAACCGATACGCTGGAAAAAATGGAAAAACGTGTGGAGTTTGACCTCGAATACATTCGCGAGTGGAGCGTGTGGTTCGATATCAAAATTGTTTTTCTGACGGTATTCAAAGGCTTTGTGAACAAAGCGGCGTATTAACATGAGCTTACGAGAAAAAACGCTTAATGGCGCAAAGTGGTCGGCGATTGCTACGGTGATCATTATTGGTCTGGGACTTATCCAGATGACCGTCCTGGCGCGGATTATTGATAACCACCAGTTTGGGTTGTTAACCGTGTCGCTGGTGATCATTGCGCTGGCCGATACGCTGTCGGATTTCGGTATCGCCAATTCAATTATTCAGCGCAAAGACATCGGTTATCTTGAGCTGACAACGCTGTACTGGCTCAACGTTGGGCTGGGTATGGTGGTATGTGTGGCGATGTTTCTGCTTAGCGGGACGATTGCCAGCGTGCTCAATAATCCCGAACTGGCGCCACTCATCAAAACCTTATCGCTGGCGTTTGTGGTGATACCGCACGGGCAGCAGTTTCGCGCGCTGATGCAAAAAGAGCTGGCCTTCAACAAAATTGGCATGATTGAAACCAGTTCGGTGTTGGCCGGTTTTACCTTTACCGTGGTCAGCGCCCATTTCTGGCCGCTCGCGCTGACGGCCATTCTCGGGTATCTGGTGAACAGTATGCTACGAACGCTGCTGTTCGGCTATTTTGGTCGCCGGATTTACCGTCCGGGGCTGCATTTTTCGCTGGCATCCGTTTCGTCGAACCTGCGTTTTGGCGCGTGGCTGACGGCAGACAGCATTATCAATTACCTCAATACCAACCTTTCCACGCTGGTTTTAGCCAGAACGTTGGGCGCTGGCGTGGCGGGCGGATTCAATCTCGCCTGGAACGTGGCGGTTGTTCCCCCGATCAAACTGAACCCGATTATTACCCGTGTCCTGTTTCCGGCGTTTGCCAAAATTCAGGACGACAGTGAAAAGCTACGGGTGAATTTTTACAAGCTGCTGTCGGTGGTCGGGATCATTAACTTCCCGGTACTCCTGGGATTGATGGTGGTGTCGAACAATGTGGTGCCGCTGGTATTTGGCGAGAAGTGGAACGGTATTATTCCCGTCTTGCAACTGCTGTGCATTGTTGGACTGCTGCGATCTGTGGGGAATCCGATCGGTTCACTGCTGATGGCGAAAGCACGGGTCGACATCAGCTTCAAATTCAATGTGTTCAAAACCTTTCTGTTTATTCCCGCCATTTTCATCGGTGGTCATCAGGCCGGGGCGATTGGCGTGACGCTGGGCTTTTTGCTGGTCCAGGTGATTAACACGATCCTCAGTTACTTCGTGATGATCAAACCTGTTCTTGGCTCCAGCTACCGCCAGTACATGCTCAGTCTGTGGCTGCCGTTATATCTCTCTTTACCTACCCTTGTGGTGAGCTATGCGCTGGACGTAATGCTGCGCAGCCAACTGTCGCCAGGCGCGTTGCTGGGGATCCAGGTAGCGGCAGGAGCACTGGCGTTCGCGGCGATGATTGTGGTGTCGCGCCATCCGTTAGTGGTGGAAATAAAACGCCAGCTCTGCCGCAGTGAAAAAATGAAAACCTTGCTTCGTGCAGGATAAGAACAACGCTTTAAGAGGTCATAATGAAACTATTAATTTTAGGCAACCATACCTGTGGGAACCGTGGGGATAGCGCGATTCTGCGCGGTTTGCTGGATGCCATTAACGCGTTGCGTCCTGAGACTGAAGTGGATGTTATGAGCCGTTATCCGGTGAGTTCTTCGTGGTTACTGAACCGCCCGGTGATGGGCGATCCGCTGTATTCGCAGATGAAGCAACACAATAACGCCGCGGGCGTTATGGGACGCGTGAAGAAGGTGCTGCGTCGTCGCTATCAGCATCAGGTGCTGCTCTCGCGTGTCACCGATTCCGGTAATCTGCGCAATATCGCGATCGCCCAGGGGTTTACCGATTTTGTTCGTCTGCTGTCGCGCTACGACGCCATTATCCAGGTCGGCGGATCGTTTTTTGTCGATCTGTATGGCGTACCGCAGTTTGAACATGCCCTGTGTACGTTTATGGCGAAAAAACCGCTGTACATGATTGGCCACAGCGTGGGGCCATTCCAGGATGAACAGTTTAATCAAC
Organism: Citrobacter sp. wls826; assembly: GCF_005281245.1. Taxonomy (NCBI): domain Bacteria; kingdom Pseudomonadati; phylum Pseudomonadota; class Gammaproteobacteria; order Enterobacterales; family Enterobacteriaceae; genus Citrobacter; species Citrobacter sp. wls826. The sequence continues at coordinate 84,255 of NZ_SZWS01000027.1, read as the reverse complement.
TGGCGAACTACGTTTTTGGACACTGTAATGCGTTGATTTTGCGTGAATCCGTCAGTCTGGATCTGATGAAGCGCAGTGCAATAAACACGGATAAAGTCGAAACCGGGGTAGATACCGCCTGGCTGGTAAATAATCATGATGAGGATTATGAGCCTGGTTATGCCGTACAGCACTGGTTACACATGGCGGCAAAACAGAAGACCGTTGCCATTACTCTGCGTGAGCTGGCTCCTTTTGATAAGCGTCTGGGGACAACGCAGCAGGCCTATGAGCAAGCCTTTGCCGGGGTAGTGAACCGCATCCTTGATGAAGGTTACCAGGTGATAGCGCTGTCAACCTGTACCGGTATTGATAGTTACAACAAAGATGACCGCATGGTGGCGTTGAACCTGCGCCAGTATATTAACGACCCGGGCCGTTATCACGTGGTGATGGATGAACTCAACGACCTGGAGATGGGGAAAATTTTGGCTGCATGCGATCTGACTGTGGGGACTCGTTTACACTCGGCCATCATCTCGATGAATTTTATGACGCCAGCCATCGCCATTAATTATGAGCATAAATCGGCAGGTATCATGCAACAACTGGGGTTAGCAGAGATGGCCATCGATATTCGCCATCTGCTCGATGGCAGCCTGGAAGGGAAGGTCGCCGATGCTCTCGGACAGTTACCTGAGCTGAACATACGTCTCGGCGACGCGGTTAGGCGTGAGCGTGAACGTGGGGTGAACATGGTGCAATCGGTTTTAACGCGTATTGAGGGGGAAAAATGAAGGTTGGCTTTTTCCTGCTTAAATTCCCGCTCTCCTCCGAGACCTTTGTACTCAATCAGATTACCGCATTTATCGACATGGGCTACGACGTGGAAATTGTCGCGTTGCACAAGGGCGATCTTGAAAATACCCATGCTTCATTTAATACCTACCATCTGGGTGAAAAAACGCGCTGGTTACTGAATGAGCCGAACAGCAAACTGGCGAAGCTTAAGTATAGGGCAGTGGCGGCCCTGCGCGGTATTACCCGCTCAGCCACCTGGAAAGCGCTGAATGTTTCACGCTATGGCGATGAGGCGCGCAATCTGATTTTGGCGGCCATTTGTGGCGCGAACCCGCGGGCGTTTGAAGCGGATGTGTTTATCGCTCATTTTGGACCCGCAGGCGTAACGGCCGCCAAGCTGCGTGAGCTAGGGATGATCCGCGGCAAAATCGCCACGGTATTTCACGGCATTGATGTTTCGCATCGGGATGTGCTTGCCCACTACACCCCTGAATATCAGCAACTGTTTGAACGTGGGGATTTGATGTTACCTATTAGCAACCTCTGGGCCGGACGTTTAAAAAATATGGGGTGCCCGCCGCAGAAAATTGCGGTCTCGCGCATGGGAATCGATATGACGCGCTTTACGCCACGCCAGTTGAAATCGCCTGCCGCCCCGCTGGAGATTATCTCTGTCGCCAGGTTAACTGAGAAAAAAGGACTGCACGTCGCCATCGAAGCCTGTCGTCAGTTGAAAGAGCAGGGCGTCGCATTCCGTTATCGCATCCTTGGCATTGGCCCCTGGGAGCGTCGTCTGCGTACGCTAATTGAGCAATATCAACTTGATGATGTGATTGAGATGCCTGGCTTTAAACCCAGCCATCAGGTGAAGGAAATGCTTGAGCAGGCGGATGTCTTTTTGCTGCCGTCGATCACCGGAAGGGATGGCGATATGGAGGGGATCCCGGTGGCGCTGATGGAGGCGATGGCGGTGGGCATCCCGGTGATTTCCACCGTCCATAGTGGGATCCCTGAACTGGTCGAGTCGGGCAAGTCTGGCTGGCTGGCACCGGAAAACGATGCGCAGGCGCTGGCAGAGCGATTAGCGGCATTTAGCCTGCTCGACAGTGAGCAGGTGCAGCCGATTGTGCAGTGCGCGCGAGAAAAAATTGCAACTGAATTTAATCAGTTAGCGATCAATAAACAGTTAGCCAGTCTGCTGCAAACGATGTAAATCGAGGTTGTATGTCAGAGAAAAAACTCTCACGCCGTACTTTTCTGACGGCAGGCTCTGCGCTTGTCGTGCTGCATTCTCCCGTTGTTCGGGCGCTAGAATCACCGGGCAGCGTCAACATTCAGGATTACAACCCACAGGATTGGGTGGCTTCTTTCAGGCAGGCGTTCAAAGAAGGACAAACGGTCGTCGTACCAACAGGACTTGAATGTAAGGATATCAATACCGCCATCGTTATCCCGCCAGGCAAAACGCTATTCCTGCAAGGGCGAATAAGTGGCAATGGCCGTGGGCGCTTTGTTCTGCAGGATGGATGCAAGGTGATGGGCGAGCAGGGCGGGAGCCTGAGGAACGTTACCCTCGATGTGCGGGGGTCGGACTGTGTGATAAAAGGGATTGCCATGAGCGGTTTCGGTCCGGTGACGCAAATCTATATCGGCGGTAAAACCTCGAGGCTGATGCGTAATCTGATTATCGATGATATTACCGTCACGCGTGCTAACTATGGCATTTTGCGTCAGGGTTTTCATAATCGAATGGACGGCGTAAAGATCACGAACAGCCGTTTTAGCGATTTACAGGGTGATGCTATCGAGTGGAATGTAGCGATAAACGACAGCAACATCCTCATTTCTGACCATGTCATTGAACGTATCAACTGTACCAACGGCAACGTGAACTGGGGCATTGGCATCGGTCTGGCGGGGAGTACCTATGACAATAGCTATCCCGATGAACTGGCGGTAAAAAACTTTGTGGTAGCGAACATCACTGGTAGCGACTGCCGACAGTTAGTGCATGTGGAGAACGGCAAACACTTTATTATTCGTAATATTACCGCGCGAAATATCACTCCGGATTATAGTAAGAAAGCGGGCATTGATAATGCGACGGTCGCTATTTACGGATGTGATAATTTCGTAATTGATAATATCAATATGGAGAATAGCGCAGGTATGCTCATTGGTTACGGCGTAATCAAAGGGCGTTATTTATCCATTCCACAAAACTTTAAGTTAAATAATATCCATCTGGATAATACGAAACGTGAATACAAATTGCGCGGTATTCAGATCTCCTCTGGTAATGCGACATCATTTGTGGCGATTACCAATGTGGAGATGAAACGTGCCACGCTTGAGTTGCATAACCAACCACAGCACCTTTTTTTACGTAACATCAGGGTTATGCAGCAATCCGCGACGGGACCCGCGCTTAAGATGCACTTCGATCTCCGTCAGGATGTGCGCGGCAAGTTTATGGCAAAACAGGACACATTACTCTCGCTGGCGAATGTCCATGCGGTAAACGAAACCGGGCAAAGCTCAGTTGACATCGACCGGGTAAACCATCAGGTGGTGAATGTCGAAGCGGTGAATTTTCGACTCCCGGGACGGGAGAGGTAACTTTGCGACCATTCCTGGCTAAAGTGACACTCCCTGGGATTAAGATTACTGCATTGCGAAGTTAAGCGGCGTAACATACGCTGCATCGGAGTAATGTAATTCATACTGGCTAAAACAAGCTAAAAAGCTATAATTCAGCAACAATTGAATAGGTGAATGACTTAATGATTAATTTGAAAGCAGTTATTCCGGTAGCAGGTCTGGGGATGCACATGTTGCCTGCCACGAAGGCAATCCCTAAAGAGATGCTACCGATCGTAGACAAGCCGATGATTCAATACATTGTCGACGAAATTGTAGCTGCAGGTATCAAAGAAATCGTGCTGGTGACTCATGCGTCTAAGAACGCGGTTGAGAACCACTTCGACACCTCTTACGAACTCGAATCGTTGCTTGAGCAGCGTGTTAAGCGCCAGCTATTAGCCGAGGTGCAGTCTATCTGTCCTCCAGGCGTGACTATTATGAACGTTCGTCAGGCTCAGTTACTGGGTCTGGGTCATTCAATTCTTTGTGCTCGCCCAATTGTTGGGGATAACCCGTTTGTCGTCGTATTACCTGACGTCATTCTTGATACAGCGAGCGCGGATCCGCTGCGCTACAACCTGGCTGCCATGGTTGCTCGTTTTAACGAAACCGGGCGTAGTCAGGTGCTGGCTAAGCGTATGGAAGGCGATCTGTCTGAATACTCTGTTATTCAGACCAAAGAGCCTTTAGATAACGAAGGTAAAGTCAGCCGTATCGTTGAATTCATTGAAAAACCAGACCAGCCGCAGACTCTGGATTCCGATCTGATGGCAGTAGGGCGCTACGTGCTTTCTGCTGATATCTGGGCGGAACTGGAGCATACCCAGCCTGGTGCCTGGGGGCGTATTCAGTTGACGGATGCTATTGCTGAGCTGGCTAAAAAACAGTCGGTAGATGCGATGCTGATGACGGGCGACAGCTACGACTGCGGGAAGAAAATGGGGTATATGCAGGCGTTTGTTAAGTACGGCCTGCGTAACCTGAAAGAAGGGCCGAAGTTCAGGGAACAAATACTTAAGCTTCTGAGTTAGAGCGACTGAACTTGTGTCTTCTTTTGCAAACTGGTAAAGCAGCAGTATACGTAAGGTCTGATGATTCTCCTCATGCAAGTAGTATGCTGCTGCTATCATTTATTCATAAATTTCAAATACTAAAAAAGGTAGATCAGTAAGAAATTACTGTTCTACAGCTGGACATTTTCCTTGTCTACTCCTTCAAGAAATAAGAGAATATTAGGTCGAGATATTCCTGAATTTATTGAGGGTTATCTGGAATTTGTTAACCCAACAAAAAGTGAGCAGTGTTCTGGTTGCTGTAGAGCCAGTGCGGTAGCGTGCCCATTTCTTATTGAGTTACGATGATACATTTTTGCTGATTTTATTATAACGCATTGATATTAAAGGATATGAGATGTTACTTCCTGTGATAATGGCTGGTGGTACCGGTAGTCGTTTATGGCCGATGTCGCGCGAGCTCTACCCAAAACAGTTCCTTCGCCTGTATGGACAGCGTTCAATGCTGCAAGAAACAGTGCTCCGTCTGGATGATGTCGATGCACGGGAACCGGTAGTCATTTGCAATCAGGAACACAGATTTCTTGTTGCTGAGCAACTAAGACAAATTAATAAGTTATCTCATAATATCATTCTTGAACCCGTTGGCCGCAATACTGCGCCAGCGATAGCGCTGGCAGCATTAAGTGCAATAGAGAATGGCGATGACCCAATTCTTCTGGTATTAGCAGCCGACCACATCATTAACAATAAATCGGCATTTCACCAGGCGGTAAAGTCAGCATTTAAATTTGCCATGCAGGGGCGACTTGTCACATTTGGTATTGTACCAACAGGTGCAGAAACGGGTTATGGCTATATTCACCGCGGCCAGGAAGAAGTACTTGGCGAGAATATCGCTTACCAGGTGAGCCGTTTCGTAGAAAAACCGAACAAAGAAACGGCGGAGAGTTATTTAGCCTCTGGAGAATATTACTGGAATAGCGGAATGTTCATGTTCCGTGCGAAGAAATATCTTGAAGAGCTGGAAAAATTCAGACCTGATATACTTGAGTCCTGCAAGGCGGCTATCCGTGGTTGCAAAGATAGCGATGAGTTTATCAAGATTGACCGTGATCTGTTTATCGCTTGTCCGGATGAGTCAGTGGATTACGCGGTCATGGAAAAAACAACAGATGCTGTCGTAGTCGGACTTGATGCTGACTGGAGTGATGTGGGTTCCTGGTCAGCATTATGGGAAGTAAGTCCTAAAGATAAAAAAGGTAATGTGCTGACGGGCGATACCTTCATGCATAATGCAAACAATTGCTATATCAACACGGATGAAAAATTGGTTGCAGCTATTGGCGTTGATAATCTGGTAATCATTAATACAAAAGATGCCGTACTGGTCGTCGATAAGGATCAGGTACAGGATGTCAAGAAAGTTGTTGAATATCTCAAAGCCAATCATCGCAGTGAGTATAAACGTCATCGAGAAATATATCGCCCATGGGGACGATGCGATGTTGTTGTACAGACCGAACGCTTCAATGTAAACCGTATTACCGTTAAACCTGGCGCGGCATTCTCAATGCAGATGCATCATCACCGGACCGAACACTGGGTTGTGCTTTCTGGCACCGGTGAAGTGACAATTAAAGATCAGAAATTCCTGTTGACTGAAAACCAATCAACCTTTATTCCCATCGGAGCACAACATCGACTGGAAAATCCGGGCAAGATTCCATTGGAACTGCTTGAGATCCAATCCGGCTCCTATTTAGGGGATGACGACATTATTCGTATTAAAGACCAGTATGGTCGTTGCTAATTTTTGAAGGTATAAAGATTTATGTCCAAGCTGACTTGTTTTAAAGCCTATGATATTCGTGGAAAATTAGGTGAAGAATTAAATGAAGACATTGCATATCGTATTGGTCGAGCCTATGGTGAATTCCTGAAACCTAAAACAATCGTGTTAGGTGGCGACGTTCGATTAACCAGTGAGAGCCTGAAATTGGCATTGGCTGATGGTCTGATGGATGCGGGTACTGATGTCCTCGATATTGGTTTAAGCGGGACCGAAGAGATCTATTTTGCAACTTTCCATCTTGGTGTAGATGGTGGCATCGAAGTTACCGCCAGCCATAACCCAATGGATTACAATGGAATGAAACTGGTTCGCGAAAATGCGAAGCCTATCAGTGGTGACACCGGATTGCGCGATGTGCAGCGTTTAGCCGAAGAAAATAATTTTGCTCCAGTTGAACAAGAAAAGCGTGGTAGCTATAAACAAATCTCGATTCTGGATGAGTACGTTGACCATCTGATGGGATATATTGACTTCGCGAATTTTGCCCGACCAATGAAGCTCGTTGTAAACTCAGGCAATGGTGCTGCTGGTCATGTCATTGACGCGATTGAAAAACGTTTTGCCGCAGCCAATACTCCCGTTACCTTTATTAAAGTTCATCACCAACCGGATGGAACTTTCCCTAACGGAATCCCTAATCCTTTGTTACCTGAATGCCGTCAGGACACTTCTGATGCCGTTAAACAGCATAACGCTGATTTAGGGATCGCATTTGACGGCGATTTCGACCGTTGCTTTTTGTTTGACGGTGAAGGGCAGTTTATCGAAGGCTACTACATTGTTGGTTTGTTAGCTGAAGCCTTTTTACAAAAAGAACCGGGGGCGAAGATCATTCATGACCCGCGTCTGACATGGAACACCATTGACATTGTGACTAAAGCTGGCGGTATTCCAGTTATGTCGAAAACGGGCCACGCTTTCATCAAAGAGCGTATGCGTAAGGAAGATGCCATTTATGGTGGTGAAATGAGTGCCCACCACTATTTCCGCGATTTTGCATACTGCGATAGTGGGATGATTCCATGGTTACTTGTTTCTGAGATGTTATGTGTTAAGAACCTATCTCTTACAGATTTAGTGAAACAACGTATGCAAGCATTTCCTGCTTCTGGCGAAATTAACAGCAAACTGGAAAACGCTAATACTATCATTCAACGTATTTGCGATATATACAAACCAGAAGCACGAAATATTGATAATACAGATGGTATAAGTATTGAATATGACGATTGGCGTTTCAATCTTCGCTCGTCAAATACTGAGCCTGTAGTGAGACTGAATGTAGAGTCAAAAGATAATGTTGCATTAATGCAAATGAAAACTGATGAGATTTTAGCATTAATGGCAGAGAAATAAATGAAAGATTTACTGTTTGTTATATATAAATATCGCTGGTTTATACTAGGAAGTGTTAAAAGAGAGTTTCAAGTAAAGTATAAAACGAGTATGTTAGGTGCTATGTGGCTGATATTACAGCCACTCGCTATGATATTAGTATATACGTTAGTCTTTTCCCAGGTCATGAAAACCAGGTTGCCTGGGACTGGGGGTGTATATATGTATAGCATATATTTATGTATTGGTATAATTACATGGGGATTATTCGCAGAGATCGTAACTCGTAGTACGAATATATTTATTGAAAGTGCAGGGATATTAAAGAAGCTTAACTTTCCCAGAATTTGCTTACCAATAATAGTAACAATCTCAGCAATAATTAACTTTGTTATTATTTATATATTATTTGTTTTATTTTTGCTGTTTACAGGAAATCTTCATCCTTTAAACATCATTCAAATAATACCACTATTAATGGTGCAAATTATATTTTCTGTCGGGCTGGGTATGGTCCTTGGTATTCTTAATGTCTTTTTCAGGGATGTTGGTCAGTTTGTTGGAATCTTATTACAATTTTGGTTTTGGTTCACACCGATAGTTTATGTACTTGATGCGCTACCGGAAAAAGCAAGGGAAATATTAAGCTATAATCCGATGGCAATTCTTGTTGAAAACTATCAGCGTATTTACATTCATCAACAGCCAATAGATTGGATGAGTATTTTACCTGTTCTAATATCCGGTGGAATATTATGTATATTGGGCCTTTCATTGTTTAGAAAACACTCATCAGATATGGTGGATGAATTATAATGGCAAAGATTGTTGTACAGAATGTGAGTAAAGCCTACAAGGTTTACCGCACAAGATTTAGCCGCTTGCTTGAATGGTTTTCACCAACGAATTCTATTCGACATGATAAAAAATGGATATTAAAAGACATTAATTTTGTTGTGCAGCCTGGTGAAGCCGTAGGCATTATCGGCATAAATGGTGCAGGAAAAAGTACTCTTCTTAAGCTCATCACTGGTACGATTAAACCTACGACAGGTACGATAGATCTTACTGGTAGAGTTGCTGCATTGCTTGAGTTGGGTATGGGGTTCCATCCTGATTTCACTGGTCGTCAGAATGTTTATATGTCAGGGCAACTATTAGGGCTCAGTAATGAAGACATCGATCGTTTGATGCCCGAAATCGAAGAGTTTGCAGAGATTGGTGATTATATCGACCAGCCTGTAAGGGTGTATTCGAGCGGTATGCAAATGAGGCTGGCATTTAGTGTAGCAACTGCTGTCAGACCTGACATATTGATTATTGATGAAGCGTTGTCAGTAGGTGATTCATATTTTCAGCACAAGAGCTTTGATAGAATCCGCCAGTTTAGAACAGAGGGGACGACTTTATTGATTGTCTCGCATGATAAACTAGCAATACAATCTATATGCGATAAAGCCATTCTTTTAAATGCTGGTGAGATAGAAATACAAGGTCATCCAGAAAAGGTAATGGATTATTACAATGCCATGTTATCGGAAAAATCAACATCGGCGAAAAATATTAAACAAGAAGTTGAAAATGGAATAACAAAAACTATATCTGGAACAGGCGAGGCCAAAATTGACAGTGTTTCTTTGCTGAATAAAGAAGGTAAAGAAGCTGAGGTTTTAGGTGTAGGTGAAAAAGTGGCTCTTAATATCTCTGTGAGTATCCACAAAGATATCAAAGAGTTAGTTTTAGGTTACATGATTAAAGATAGATTAGGACAACCTGTCTATGGAACTAATACGTACCACAATAATAAGCAGTTAAAAAACCTTCAGGTAGGGCAAAAGTTTAATTATCGTTTTGACTTCAATTTAAATATAGGGGAAGGGAGTTATTCAATAGCGCTTGCATTACATGATAAAGATACTCATATAGGTAATAATTACGAATGGAGAGATTTGGCATTAGTATTTAATGTAATTAATTTCAATCAAAATCCATTTGTTGGGGTTGCGTGGATACCACCCGAGGTACAAATAGATGAAAGATAGCTTCTACAGTTCGTTTGAAGGGATGCATCGAGGTGACAGGGAAGACATTAAAAATCGCTTATGCGTTTATTTACCATTTCTTAGACCCTTCTCATTAACATCAAGTGATCGGGTGTTGTTGGATCTTGGTTGCGGTAGAGGTGAATGGTTGGAGCTGGTTACTACAGAGGGATTTACTGCTAAAGGCGCCGATTTAGATGAAGGCATGTTGTCTTACTGTAATGATCTTGGTCTTGATGTCGTTCAGGATGATGCGATTAGCTTCCTGAAACAATTTCCGGATGATTCTATCGATGTTGTCTCCTCGTTTCATGTTATAGAACATATTGGCTTTGATAATGTTAAATTACTTATCGAACAGGCATTACGCGTACTTAAACCGGGTGGGATTATTATTCTGGAGACACCTAACCCTGAAAACATTGTAGTTGCATCAAGTAGTTTTTATTTGGATCCAACGCATATAAAACCAATACCTAACCAATTATTGTCATTTTTAACTGAGTATATTGGTTTTGCCAGGACAAAAGTACTAAGGCTCCAGGAAAATAAATTATTACATAGTAAAGACGATATCGAACTAATAGATGTTATCGCAGGTGTAAGTCCTGATTATAGTGTTGTTGCACAAAAAAAATCTGATGATTCTGTTATGAGCCAATTTGATGAAGCATTTGGTTTAGAGTTTGGATTGTCATTTAATGTTCTTGCCAATAAATTTAACTCAAATCTAAATAATAAGTTTTACAACTTTTCTATCGAAATTGACAGCCTTAAACGAGAGTTCAATGTAATTACCGAAGAATGTAATCATTTGCGAGCGAGAAATGATGAATTACAATCTATGGTTGCGGAACAGCACTCAGAAATTGCCAGACAAGCCGCTGAGATTACCAGACAAGACGCCGAGATTGCCAGACAAGACGCTGAGATTGCCAGACAAGATACGGAGATTGCCAGACAAGATACGGAAATAAATGACGTTAAACAGTTAGTAGGCAAAAGTTTTTTTAATAGAATTAAGTCAATAATTAAAGGCAATTAAACTATAAGGTTTATTTATTTCTAGGTAAAGGTCAATGAAGATTTTTTTGTCAAAAATAATTAGACGGTTATTTAAAATTATAAGTTCGAATGTAAGGTTAAAGTCAGTAATTACTAGTGTTTTATTGAAATTGAATCTATATGACTCAATGAAGAAAATATATAACAAAAATATTAGCTCAGTACCTACCTATAAAGCTCCGGAGCATCAACCTCCAATAACTATTAGCAAAGGTATTGTAATTGAACATAATATCTCTGAACAAACTCAACGGATGTTCGAAATTTTAAATAATAACAAAGAGTAGTGATATATGCGTATTGTTATCGACATGCAAGGATTGCAGGCAAGTAATTCCAAAAGAGGAATTGGCCGATATATTTTAAACTTTATAAAAAATTTTATCAAACAAAACAAAGATAATGATATAATTTTGTTATGCAATGGGATGCTACAGGATTCTATTGGCGTTATTAAAGATGAATTCTTTGAGCATGTTGATAGCACATCATTCCGGGTGTGGCATGCCATGCCTGGTGTTTCATATATTAATATAGAAAATAAATCTAAAATTGAAGTCGCGGAAAGAATTCGAGAAGATTATATAGCCAGGCTAGAGCCTGACTTGGTAATTCTAACTTCATTATTTGAAGGATTGGTCGATGATGCTGTAACGAGTATTAATACCTATGAAAAACCCGTGAAAACTGCTGTAATACTATATGATCTGATCCCATTAATTCATAGTGAGATCTATTTAGAAAATCCAGTTGTTAAAGACTGGTATCTTAAGAAAATATCAAATCTGAAAAGAGCAGATTTCCTATTATCTATTTCACATTCTTCTGGCAAAGAAGCAGTAGATTACCTACATTTTAGTGCTGATAAAGTCTTTAATATTTCTACAGCCGCCTCTTCATTCTTTGAAAAGCGTGTTTATTTAGAGAGCGAGATACAAGACTGGAAAACAAAGTTTAGTATAACCAGGAAGTATATATTATACACTGGTGGTATTGATTTCAGGAAAAACATTGAAAGATTAATTGAGGCCTATGCATTATTAAGCCTTTCACAACGTAAAGACTATCAATTAGCAATTGTTTGTTCAATTACAGAGCAAGACCTTACAAGATTAAAAAATCTTTGTAAAAAACTCGGATTAAATAATGATGAAGTTATCTTCACAGGTTATATTAGTGAGGAAGATTTACTGGCTTTTTATAATTTATGTGAGTTTTTTGTTTTCCCATCATGGCATGAAGGATTTGGATTGCCTATTCTGGAAGCTATGCACTGTGGAAAGGCTGTAATCGGTGGGAAATACTCTAGCATTCCAGAAGTAATAAATAATGAACAAGCATTGTTTGATCCTTATGATATTACAAGCATCTGTTCTAGTTTGTCTAAGCTAATTAATGATCATGCTTTTCGATCAGAACTTGAAAAACACTCCAGTAAACAATGTGAGTACTTTTCATGGGAACAGACTTCTAATCTGGCATGGACTGCAATTAATAATAATATCAACTCGACCAAGTTGAATGCAGCTGCTTTTGTTCCAGGTAATGAGAAGTTAAAAAAAATTGCATATTTTTCACCTCTTCCTCCGATGAAAAGTGGCATCGCGCATTATAGCGCAGAGCTGTTAAGAGAACTTAGTACTTTTTATCATATTGATTTAATTATGATATCAGGTGAGGAAACTCATGATCCTTTTCTTCATTCAGTTTGCGGTATCAAGAGTATCGAGTGGTTTAAAGAGAATGCTGAAACGTATGATCGGATAGTATACCATTTTGGCAACTCAAGTTTTCACTGGCATATGTTTGACCTTTTGAAAAACTATCCTGGGGTTGTAGTGTTACATGACTACTTCTTATCCGGCATCGTTGCCCATATGGATTTGCATCTACACCATACAGTCAATGGGTGGGAGAAGGAATTATTCAAATCAGGCGGTTGGCCTGCTGTTTCTATGCGTTATAACGCTGCTGATACCGCTGATGTCGTTTATAAATATCCGTGCAATATATCCGTCCTTCAAAACAGTTTAGGTATAATAACCCACTCTGAATACTCCAGACAATTAGCCATCAATGAGTATGGCGCTGGTGCGCTACCGAAATGGGAAACAATACCTCTGTTACGCATTCCGGCCAATAATTTTAACAAAGCAGACTCGCGTAAAAAATTAGGCATTGACTCTGATACTTTGGTTGTCTGTAGTTTTGGTCTAATGGGACCAACAAAATTAAATAAAGAACTAATTAAGGCCTGGATTGATTCCCCTCTATCAAAAGACAATAAATGTCATTTGGTCTTTGCAGGTGAAAAACCAGGGGATCTATATGGTTCAATTATTGATAAGCTGATTAATAAATGCAAATGCAACATCAGAGTAACCGGCTGGTTAAGCAATGAAGAGTACAACCACTGGTTGTCTGCTGCAGATATTGGGGTTCAATTAAGATCAAATTCTCGTGGCGAATCCTCTGCTGCAGTACTGGATTGTATGAATTATGGACTTGCAACGATTGTAAACGCGAATGGCTCAATGGCTGAATTAAATCACGATTGCGTAGAAATGTTGCCGGATAACTTTGGTAAAGAGATGCTCGTTCAGGCTTTGAGCAAATTATATAACGATCCAGCTTATCGTTCTAAAATATCTAAATCTGCATCAGTTGAATTACGTAAACATTATCATCCAAGGAGTTGTGCTGAAAGATATGTATCTGTCATTGAAGGTTTCTATAGCAAACCTTCTCCACAACCACATGATTTAATACGTACCATTACTAATTTTTTAGGAAGTGATGATAATGATTATATTAGGGTGTGTAAGAGTTTAGCAAAAAATTTTGAACCAATACCTAGGAAGAGAAAATTATTTATAGATATCTCAGAACTGATTCAAAGAGATGCAAAAAGCGGTATTCAGAGAGTCGTAAGAGAGGTCATAAATAATTTACTGATTAAATCACCCAAAGATTATAATGTCGAATTAGTTTATGCTACTAATGACTCAGATGGGTTTTTTAATGCCAGAAAATATGGCTGCAAAATTTTAAATATACCAGACCACTGGGCTGAAGATAATCCTATAGATTATTATCCTGGAGATGTTTTTTTAGGGTTGGATTTGCAGCCAGAAATAGTGAGGTCGCAATATAAGAAACTAAAGGAAATGCAAAATGATGGCGTGCATATCAGCTATGTAGTTTATGATCTGTTACCGGTTAATCAGCCGCAACATTTCTTCCCTGGTGCTAAAGAAACATATAATGAATGGTTTTCAAAAATCACATCATTTAATAGTGTAGTTTGCATTTCAAATACAGTCGCAAATGAACTTAGAGCGTGGGTTGCAGAAAATGCGCCTAATAACTCAAAACGTCTTTCTATTGATTATTTTCACTTAGGGGCTAATCCAGCTGTCAGAACATCCGCTAACAAAGATAGTGATGATCTTGATAATTTAATTAGCAGTCTTAAAAATAAAAATACATTCCTTGTCGTTAGTACTATAGAACCTCGCAAACAACATGCAGAGATTCTGAAAGCATTTGAGCAATTATGGCTCGAAAATTTAGATGTCAATTTGGTATTTGTGGGCAAAGAAGGCTGGATGGTTGAAGAACTTGTGAGCAAGATTAAAAATCATCCACAGCTTGATAAACATTTTTTCTGGTTCTCAGGTATTGATGATAATCTATTGGCTGAAATTTATGAGATATCCACTTGCTTAATTTGTGCTAGCACTGGTGAAGGGTTTGGGCTGCCAATTATCGAGGCGGCGCAACATAATTTACCCGTTTTAGCCAGGGATATTCCCGTATTCCGAGAGGTCGGTGGCGATGCAGTTCATTATTTTGCCGGAGAATCTCTTGAGATCGCTGCTGCTATTAAAGAATGGATTTCACTGAAAGAAAATCATAAAATACCAAAGATTGAAAATCTCAATTGGCTAACATGGTCGCAAAGTACTGAGCAATTGATTAATGCTGTACTCAGAAATGTTCAACAGATAAATGGTGAGTAAGAAAAAATGGCTAAAAAAACTGCAATTATTACTGGCATTACTGGTCAAGATGGGGCCTACCTTGCCGAGTTGCTACTTGAGAAGGGTTACGTTGTATACGGAACTTATCGCCGTACAAGTTCCGTTAATTTCTGGCGTCTTGAAGAATTAGGCATTAAAGATAATGCTAACCTTCACTTAGTTGAATACGATCTCACTGACTTGTCTGCAAGTATCCGTTTGATGCAAACTACAGGTGCTACAGAAGTTTATAACCTCGCCGCACAAAGTTTTGTTGGCGTATCATTCGATCAGCCGGTGACCACTGCTGAAATTACAGGTATTGGTCCGGTCAACTTGCTCGAAGCTATCCGTATTGTAAACCCTGCAATTCGCTATTATCAGGCTTCAACGTCCGAAATGTTTGGTCTGGTGCAGGCGGTGCCGCAGAAAGAAGATACCCCATTCTATCCGCGTAGTCCGTACGGTGTAGCAAAATTGTATGCTCACTGGATGACCGTGAACTACCGTGAAAGCTATAATATTTTTGCATCTAGCGGAATCCTGTTTAACCACGAATCGCCATTACGTGGTCAGGAATTTGTAACACGTAAAATCACCGACTCTGTTGCTAAAATCAAACTTGGCAAACTTGATGTCCTTGAACTTGGTAACATGGATGCCAAGCGCGATTGGGGCTATGCGAAAGAATATGTGGAAGGGATGTGGCGTATCCTGCAGGCAGAAAAACCGGATACCTTCGTGCTCGCAACTAATCGTACAGAGACCGTGCGTGACTTTGTCAGTATGGCTTTCAAAGCTGCAGGATTTACACTGCGCTTTGAGGGTAAAGACGAGCAAGAAGTGGGTATTGATGTTGCGACAGGGAAAACATTGGTTCGTGTAAATCCTAAGTTCTTCCGTCCTGCGGAAGTAGATTTGCTGATTGGTAACCCAGCTCGTGCAAAAGAAATTCTGGGTTGGGAACCAAAAACCTCTTTAGAGCAGTTATGCCAAATGATGGTTGAAGCTGATTTACGTCGTAACCAGCAAGGGTTTTCTTTCTGATGTCCAGCGCCGGCAAACATGCTCTGGTAACAGGGATTAATGGTTTTACCGGCCGCTATGTGGCAGCGGAATTATCCGCTGCCGGATATCGGGTATTTGGTATTGGTGCAATGCCTTATGATGGACCTGATTATTATCAGGTTGATCTAATGGACACTGCGAAGCTGCGGGATATTGTTGAACTCATAAAACCAAATGTTGTTATTCATCTGGCCGCTATCGCGTATGTCGGGCATGGTGATGCCGATGCTTTCTACAATGTTAATTTACTTGGTACGCGTAATTTATTACAGGCCTTGAGTGCTTCTAATAGGCCCTTGGATGGTGTACTTCTCGCCAGTAGTGCAAACATTTATGGAAATGGTACTGCAGGGCAACTAAATGAGTATGCGGCCCCAAATCCTGCGAACGATTATGCTGTCAGCAAGTTGGCAATGGAGTATATGTCTCGCCTGTGGATGGACAGGCTACCCGTATTCATTACCCGGCCATTTAACTATACTGGCGTCGGCCAGGCAGAAAATTTCCTCTTGCCAAAGATTGTTAAACACTTTAAATCAAAATCGCCGACGATCGAGTTAGGAAATATAGATGTCTGGCGCGATTTTACGGATGTTCGTGCTCTAAGTAATGCGTATGTTAAATTATTACATGCCAAACCAGTTGGTGAGGTTATCAACATCTGCTCTGGCCGTACATACTCATTGAGAAAAGTTATTGAGTTATGTGAGAAAATAACGGGTCATCACCTAACCATTCAGGTAAATCCTGATTTTGTCCGGGCAAATGAAGTTAAAACACTCAGTGGGGATCCGTCAAAACTGCAGTCGTTTATTCCGGACTGGAATGTTCCACCACTCGAAGATACATTACGCTGGATGTTGGAAAGCGAGTAATGAAAGTTATATTTGGAACTGATGCAATTAAATACCCACTAACGGGTATTGGACGGTATGCCTTTGAGTTGATTAAATGTTTATCTGATGATCCAGAAATATCTGAATTACTTTTTTTAAATGGGCATCGTCTCACGCAGCAAATGCCTGTGGCTAAAGAAAATGGCTCTTCAACAGAAGGACTGAAGAGCCTTGTAAAAAAGAATCGACTGGCTTCTGAAATATACAGAATCACAGCACCATGGTTGAAAACACATGTTTTAAAAAATCATAAAGATGCGATTTATCATGGGCCCAATTTCTATCTACCCCCAAAAGTGGATCGTTGTGTTGTAACATTCCATGATCTTTCTGTATTTACGTTACCGCAATGCCATCCCCCTGAAAGGACCCGGTATATGCGCAAGGAACTGTTGCAAACTGTAAAACGTGCATCAGTTTTTATTACAGATTCTGATTTTACTCGTTTGGAATTGATTAATTATTTTAATATTCCTGAAAATAGAGTGTGTACTGCAAAGTTAGCATGTAGTAGTGAATTTAGACCTCGTTCTGAGGATGATATAATATCCATTCTCAGAAAATACAAACTTGTCTTCAAAAAATATTCCCTTTTTACTGGTTCGATTGAACCGAGAAAGAATATTGCGACATTGCTAGATGCCTATGAGCGTTTGCCACTGTTACTGAGAAAGCAAATCCCCCTTGTTATTAGTGGGTTCAAAGGGTGGAACAGCGGCATTTTACATCGCCGCTTTGAGAAAGGTGAACGAGAAGGGTGGTTGCACTACCTTGGCTTTACACCTTCAAGAGATTTACCAGCACTGTATGCCGGCGCAGTTAGCTTTTTATTTCCATCAATTTATGAAGGGTTTGGACTACCAGTCCTGGAAGCGATGGCTTCTGGTACTCCTGTTGTTTGTTCAAATAACTCTTCACTTCCTGAAGTTGCGGGTTGCAGCGCGTTAATGTGTGATGCCATGGATGTTGAGACGCTTACATCTTTAATTATGAAGAGTCTTACTGATACTGAATGGCAGGAGAAAGCCACAGAAAGCGGTTTATTACATGCCAGTGAGTTTTCATGGAAACGATGTGCAGTTGAAACGATTGCTGCATATAAAAAGGTGAAGTAACACTAATGTTGAAAGTATTGCATTTTTATAAGACATACTATCCAGACACTTTTGGTGGCATAGAGCAAGTCATCTACCAGTTAAGTGAGTCTGCGGTTAAATATAATGTTGAATCAACAGTACTTTCTTTAAGCAAACGTGGGGATATTGATAATCAGTTAATTGGTGTGCAGCGTGTCTTTTATGCAAAAACTAATTTTGAGGTAGCCTCAACACCATTCTCTCTATCTTGCATTAAGAAATTTAAAGAATTAGCAAAGCAAGCGGATATTATTCATTATCATTATCCATTTCCTTTTATGGACATGATTCATTTTTTGTGCCGAATAAACAAACCAACAGTTGTGAGCTATCATTCTGATATTGTTAAACAGAAGTTCATCTCTCGGCTTTATTCACCTTTAATGAATCGCTTTCTGAACTCTGTTGATTCAATAGTTGCAGCATCTCCCAATTATGCAAAAACCAGTAATGTATTGCAAAAATTTGAATCTAAAGTAAAGATAATCCCTTATGGATTAAATGAGAAATCTTATCCAAATGTCAGTGATGACAAACTAAATTATTGGCGTGAAAAAGTTGGGGATAAATTTTTCTTATTTATTGGCGCATTTCGCTATTATAAAGGATTACATACATTATTAGAAGCTGTGCATTCTACAACCTTACCAGTTGTTATTGTTGGTGGAGGTGGTATTGAACAAGAGTTAAGGTTAAAAGCTAAAGAGCTTAATTTATCAAATGTTCATTTCGTTGGCGCATTAAATGATGAAGATAAGACTGCATTGCTACAGCTTTGCTATTCGGTTGTTTTTCCATCTCATTTACGTTCAGAGGCGTTTGGTATCACTTTGCTTGAAGGGGCTATGTTTGGAAAGCCTTTAATTTCTTGTGAGATAGGTACAGGTACATCATATATTAATATTGATAAATATACTGGCATAGTTGTCCCTCCTGCAAATACGTTAAAATTACGCGAAGCAATGAATGAATTATGGGACAGTCCGAAGTTGGCAAGGCTTTATGGTAATAACGCTTATGAGCGATTCAATAAAACATTTACATCAGTTGAAATGAGTAAGCAATACTTTTTATTATATAAAGGTCTGTTATCACAAAATATTTTGTAAATTGAAACACATATTGGATGAATGATTTGATGAGAACATGTAAAAACATTAGTTTAAATAATTGTTCGGAATACCTAATTCCTTTGTTGATCGGATTTGTTTTTTTTGGTTATGTTTTTAATTATGATATATTAGATCCTGAAAATATAAGTTGGTTGACTGATGATCGTTTTCAATCATATATAGGTTGGGAGTTTTATAGGCATACACCATGGAGTTTTCCTATTATTGGAAAAACTGATTATGGGATAGAATTATCGTCATCAGTAGTATTTACAGATTCTAATCCATGGCTGTCTATTTTTTTCAAGATTATTTCACCATGGTTGCCAGATACATTTCAATTTAGTGGTGTTTGGTTATTGTTATGTGTGATACTACAGTCGATCGTATTATGGAAAATAATTAGTTTATATACATCTGAATTAAGTATAAAAATACTAGCAACGATGTTGATGTTATTCAATCCTGCTTGGATGGCTAGATATGGACATTTGACATTGATGGCTTTCTTTATCTTCAGTTCAGCTATTTATCTTTCATTAAGGTTTATAAAAAAAGATGAAATGAATAACAATAAGTGGCTTCTGTTATTATGCCTTGGTATAGGCATTCATTTCTATATATTTTTTATTATATTCATGAATTGGTTTTTTGTGCTTATATTTGCACTTTATTGCAAAAAAAACACAAAGAGAGAATTTATTAAATATTTTATCCTTAATGTTATTGTATCATCATGTATGTTTTACATTTTAGGATATTTGACTGTTGGTTCAGGAAGCACGGTTGATGGTTATGGATATTTCAAAGCTAATTTGTTATATCCAATAATCGCAGGAGACTATTCAAAATTCATAGGGTTAAGTTTTTTTCACGCGGGTGAATATGAAGGTTTTAATTATCTGGGGTTGGGTTTCATTATCTTAATTTTTCTAAATATAATTTTAGGTAAGATAAACCCACAACAAAAAACAAAAAAGTACCTTCCATTAATTATCTTTTCTACTGTTTGTTTTCTCTTAGCTATATCCAATATCGTAGCTATTGGCGATAAAGAATTCATAATACCAATCCCTGATTTTATCCTCAGAATCTGTGGTAATTTCCGTGCGTCAGGTCGTTTTATTTGGCCTGTCACGATAATTTTATATATTTATCTTATTGTTCTTTCCACTAAGCTTAATGGGAAGTGGCCTAAGATAATTTTGACAGTATCTCTTTTTATTCAGATTTATGACACATCGGCGGGATGGCAAAAAAGTCATGAGATTATGGCTAAAAAAAGTTTCGCACATTCGGAATTTGCAGAGTATAAACCTCTCTGGGAAAATAAAATTTCACAATATAAGACAGTGCGTTGGTTCCCTACTGAAAACTCTGGTTCTAAATGGGCAATAATTTCTTACTACACTAATTTGTACAAACAAAAAACTGATGGAGTTTATTTTGCTCGAGTCGATAACGATAAATTATTCTCATTAAAAGAAAGAGTTTTATCTGAGCTCATTTCTGGTAGGTATGATTATGATACTGTTTATTTAATGGATAAGGATTATTCAGAATATTTTTTATTGAGAGATGGTGACTCTGTATTTAAGTTTAAAGATATTTATGTATTGATGCCCCATCCGAAAAAATGCGTATCTTGTTATAGTAAAGTTAATGAGGTGAATAAAGATGAAAATATTGACTTTTCTTTAAATGGGATAGGGAATATCTTGCTCGGAAAAGGTTGGTATTCTCCAGAATCTTGGGGAGTCTGGAGTCAGGGCGCTTATTCTGAATTGATATTACCAGATACATCAAAGACGTTACGAATAGCTTATGAAGCCTTTTTAGCGAAGGATCAGCATGAGAATGTTAACGTCGATTTCTATTGTGGACAACAATTCTTAATAAGAACTAATATTGGATTTAATTCTAATAGAAATATTGAGTTATCATTGGAACAATGTAATAAAGATAATAGTGGGACATTTAAAATTAATATGATAGTAGATAGCCCTGTTCACCCAAAAGATGTGCTTGAGCATAATAATGATTCAAGATTGATTGGTATTGGTTTAAGAAATATAACTATCTCATATTGAAAATTAACATTTAAATTTTACTTTCTCAAATATTTAACTTGGTTTTGCCATTTGTTAAAATATTGATCCTACTCCTTTTTTTAAGGTGTGTAGGTCCGGTATTCTATTTAATTCGATTTTAGAGAAGGATAGTTTAAAGACTTATATATAAAGTATGCAATGATTTCCCGTGCTTCTATCAGGGATCGAAACTGATAGAAAATCGGGATTTCTCTCTAATGTATCCTGTTTTTCTGTTTTATAAAAGTATTCTGTGTTGACTTGCCCGGTTTGATAAATCCCAGAATTACGCCATTCTCTTCAGCCCATAATGCCAATATGCGAGACTAGTTAAGGGAGGTTGCGTAATGACAACCGCTGCATTTCCTTGCGGTGAAAATTCTATTTCAGAAGGAAGTAAATACTTTTAACGCGTTTTTGGTTCCGGCTGTTGCCTTTTCTACACAAGTAACAGAAACAGGTTCTTAGAGCCATACCGCAAGCAGTACTTTGGTATCTCATCTTATGATTATTTATTAAGAGGATGTATCAGTTATGGATATGAAATTTGTGTAATGGGTTATTTATGACGCAGATTGAATGTGTGAATAGATCCTTATTGATCTATCCACATTAATTTTGTTTCTATTTGGCGATATATGAATCGTATGCTTCGCACATTGCTACTATATCTGACTTTGTCGTTGACCAACCGAGAGTTTCATATGTCAGCGACGTATCAAGTAGAACATCTTTATCAGCTATCCCAAATTGTTCAGGATAAAGTAATGTAAGTCCTACTTTGTCCATTGTCGCAAGCACTGGTTTCAATAATCCAGCAGGGACTGGTAACAATATAGACTTAGATTTTGCATGTTTAATTACACCGCCAAGTAACTCTTTTGTAGTTGGTGGTGTTGAAGAACCTAAATTTAAGTTGATATTTGGGCAGTTTTTGGCAACAGCAAGTTCTGCGGCTAAAGCACAATCCTCGACACTTACCATTTGGTAACGATTATTTCCACTGCCAATCATTGGAACGGGTAAGCCATGTTGGATAAGTTTAAATAATTTACCAAGTATACCTAAACGTCCAGGTCCAGTTATTAATCGAGGCCGAAATATAGTCGCATCAATTGAATTTTCACCACGAATGATTCTCTCAGCTAATATTTTGCTGTTACCATAGGGTCCAAGAGGATTTTGTGGATGACTGGGTGGTACAGGACATACAGTAGGGATACCGTAAGTCATATCGGTCGAAAAGAATACCAGCTTATGGCAGCCAGTATTTTTCATTTCATCCACAACTACTTTTGTCCCGCATACGTTCACTTCATTAAACCATTCTTCACGTGATGTTTTGGGTACCGCATCAGCAAACTGTCTGGCTGCAAGATGATAAACAACATCATCCTCTCTCAAGCAAAGTTTTTTTAACGTATCGCTGTTTGTTACATCGCCATGTACAAAATGTACGTTTTGACGTAGGGCTATATTTGGTTGCTCACGGATATCGATATTGATAACTTCCTGACCCTTGTCAAGCAACCGTTGAGTTAAAACACTTCCTGTAAATCCGCTGCCACCAGTAATTATATGACGCATTATGCACTCCTGGAGATAAATACAATTCCGATACAGATAAGAGATAAGCCAATGAGTCTCATTGTGTTTATGTCTTCTTTCAGGAAGAAATAACCAATTGCTGCAGTAATGACATAGCCAACAGAAAGAAGTGGATATGCCAGGCTTACCTCTACTTTACCAAGTACTGCCATCCATAAGCCGATACTCAGCACATAGCAGGCCATACCAGCAATAAACCATGGATTCATGATTAGTTGAATTGCAAATCCAAAATATCCAGCTATAGCATCTGGAAGCGGTGCTATTGTGAGCATTGTTTTCCGCAGGGCTACCTGCGCAAGGGCATTTAGGGATACACTTGTTAATGCCAGTAATAAAATTAGTAAACTCATGATTCGTTGCGCCTTAGTAATAGCTTGCAATTATAAAACTTAAAATAGCGGTAGACCCTAACAAAATGCTTGTCTTGTCCTTTATAGCAAAAATTACCGGATCATCTGATAGTACCTTTCTGTGACTAAGGAACCATATTCTCATAACCCAAAGGAATACACATATTGGTTCGATCAGCAGCCATTCAGGAGCACTGTAATTTATCTGCACCATTGCTTCCTGAGTCAGGAAAAGCAGCATGATTAAAATTGAACAGATCGCGCTACTTACACCAAAGGCTAAAGTTAATGGCCAGTCTTGATGAGTGTAACCGCGACCACCAATTTTATTAGTCATTGTTTGATCAGATTTGAGAATTTCAACATGCCGTTTTGCCAGAGCTAATGAGAAAAATAGCAAGGCTGAGAATGAATTCAACCATGGAGATAGGGGAAGATCATTCAATACCGAACCCATGATTATTCTTAATGTAAAAAGAGCGCCGATGATTGAAACATCTAACATTGGAACTCTTTTTAGTTTGAAAGAGTAGCAAAGCGTTAACAATACATAAATTAAAATACAGTAGGTTAAACCTATTGATAAATTTATTGATATTATTCCGCCGATTAAAAATAGTATCAACGCACCTAGAATTCCTTGGAGTGTGGAAATATTTCCAGAGGCAAGTGGTCTGTTTCTTTTTGTTTTATGTCGACGATCGGCTTCAAGGTCTGCAAGATCGTTAATAATATAGGTTGCGGAGGCAATTAAGCCGAATGCAATAAATGCCAATATAGTTTTTGCAATAACGTTCGCATCATTTGTGATATGTGCCAGAAATATTGGGATAAAAATCAGTATGTTTTTTGCCCACTGATGTAATCTAAGTTGTTTCATCCATTGCTTGAAAATACTCACCTTTGCATCTTCAAAAGCAAGGCATGGGATTTCATTTTTTATATCTTTCTTAAATTTATTCCCATTTCCTACAAGAATAACACCTTTAGATTCGTTCCAGATTGTAATATCAGCTTTATGATCACCTGCATAAATAAAACCCTGAGGGAATCTATCTTTTAGCCATGCTAACTTATTGACACCTTTTAAATTCAATTGATTATCTGAGCCTTTTACACCATCAAAGATACCCAAATATTCATTGATAGAGTCTGCAATTTTTTGGTTAGAGGCTGTTACAAGATGGATTTCTCTTCCTTTGCGTTTTTCTGATTTTAAATAATCTATTAGATTATGTCTGTAACAGAATGAGTCTGCATTTTGCGTCACAGTTTCTGTAACGAAGCATTTAAAAGATGTTTTTCCATCAAATAAGGCTTTAGTTAAGCCAATTATTTTAATTGGTTTTTTGAATAATATTGACACAATGCCTTCATGCAGTGTGTCAGTTTTAGACAGAGTGCCGTCTAAATCAACAACAAGAGGCACATTTATGTCGATAGCATCAAATGGCTTGGTGGACATTTACATTCCTTGGCTAAGCAGAATCTACACCGATTTTCAATCGAGAAGAAGCGAAAACATTATTAACTGACTATTTTATACAAACTTAGTTATATTTTAAAGAAAAAGATAGTCTCTAAGCCAGAGTTTAACCAACAGTGCTTGTTGAGATCCGGTTATGGCTTCGATGCAGGGTTTTGCGATAGTATGTTGGAAATTATGCGAGTAATGCATCTGCTCGTTAGATCACCTGACAGGAGTACATAATGTCTAAGCAACAAATCGGCGTCGTTGGTATGGCTGTGATGGGGCGCAATCTGGCGCTCAACATCGAAAGCCGTGGTTATACCGTGTCCGTTTTCAACCGCTCGCGTGAAAAAACGGAAGAGGTTATCGCCGAGAATCCGGGGAAAAAACTGGTTCCTTACTATACGGTAAAAGAGTTTGTTGAATCCCTTGAAACGCCTCGTCGTATCCTGTTAATGGTGAAAGCAGGCGCTGGCACTGATGCTGCTATCGACTCCCTGAAGCCATATCTGGATAAAGGTGACATCATTATTGATGGCGGTAATACGTTCTTCCAGGACACTATCCGTCGTAACCGTGAGCTCTCAGCTGAAGGATTTAACTTCATCGGTACCGGCGTCTCCGGTGGCGAAGAAGGTGCGCTGAAGGGACCATCTATTATGCCTGGTGGCCAGAAAGAAGCTTACGAGCTGGTTGCCCCAATCCTGACCAAAATCGCCGCTGTTGCAGAAGATGGTGAACCGTGTGTGACGTATATCGGTGCCGACGGTGCTGGTCACTATGTGAAGATGGTACACAACGGTATTGAGTACGGTGATATGCAACTGATTGCTGAAGCCTACTCATTGTTGAAAGGTGGTTTGAGCCTAAGCAACGAAGAACTGGCTAGCACCTTCACCGAGTGGAATAACGGCGAACTGAGTAGCTACCTGATCGATATCACCAAAGATATCTTCACTAAAAAAGATGAAGATGGTAAATTTTTGGTGGATTTTATCCTGGATGAAGCGGCGAACAAAGGTACGGGTAAATGGACCAGCCAGAGCTCCCTGGATCTCGGTGAACCACTGTCTCTGATTACTGAGTCTGTGTTTGCACGTTACATCTCTTCACTGAAAGATCAGCGTGTTGCTGCCTCTAAAGTCCTGTCCGGTCCTAAAACTCAGCTTGCGGGTGATAAGGCAGAATTTATTGAGAAAGTACGTCGTGCGCTGTACCTCGGTAAGATCGTGTCTTATGCTCAGGGCTTCTCACAGCTGCGTGCCGCATCTGACGAGCATAATTGGGATCTGAACTACGGCGAGATTGCAAAAATCTTCCGTGCGGGCTGCATCATCCGCGCGCAGTTCCTGCAGAAAATCACCGATGCCTATGCTAAAAACCCTGGTATCGCAAACCTGCTGCTCGACCCGTACTTCAAGAACATTGCCGATGAATACCAACAGGCGCTACGTGATGTTGTTGCGTATGCTGTGCAGAATGGTATCCCGGTACCGACATTCTCTGCTGCTGTCGCTTATTACGACAGCTATCGTGCAGAGGTGCTCCCTGCAAACCTGATTCAGGCCCAGCGTGACTACTTCGGTGCGCATACTTATAAACGTACTGATAAAGAAGGTGTT
Source organism: Citrobacter sp. wls826 (assembly GCF_005281245.1). Taxonomy (NCBI): domain Bacteria; kingdom Pseudomonadati; phylum Pseudomonadota; class Gammaproteobacteria; order Enterobacterales; family Enterobacteriaceae; genus Citrobacter; species Citrobacter sp. wls826. The sequence goes on along the minus strand of NZ_SZWS01000027.1, from coordinate 58,144 downwards.
TTCCATACTGAATGGATGGAATAAGTCTTCTGGCGTTCACTGGCCCGGTTTTTTGACCGGGTTTTTTTTTATCCCAAATCTTATTGATTTAAGTTGATTGCTTAATCTTTACTTAATATTTCTAGCGTACTCTGATAAAGAAAATCTGAATTGTTTTAACCTTCGTTGACACAATATTCAACAAAACGTTAAAACATTATTCTCTTATCAGGATGTACAACATCATGATTAAATATTAAGATAATACTGAGAGCATGAAATGAAAATCAGCATTTCTGGTACCGGATATGTTGGCCTGTCAAATGGTCTTCTTATCGCCCAACATCATCAGGTCATTGCTCTGGACATAGTTCCTTCCCGTGTCGAGATGCTAAATAATCGGATATCTCCGATAGTTGATCATGAAATAGAACAGTATCTGCAATCAAAAGATATAACATTCAAAGCTACACTGGATAAGAACGAAGCTTATCAGAGCGCAGAATTTGTCATTATTGCTACCCCAACAGATTACGATCCCAAAACTAATTATTTCGATACTAGCAGCGTCGAGTCAGTTATACAGGATGTTATTAAAATAAATCCAGATGCGGTAATGGTGATAAAATCGACGGTTCCTGTTGGTTTTACTCAATCGATGCGTCAAAAGTATAGCTCAGACAATATCATCTTTTCCCCAGAATTCCTGCGAGAGGGTAAAGCGCTATATGACAATTTGTACCCTTCACGCATAGTAATTGGTGAACGATCTTCCCGTGCTGAAACGTTTGCTGCACTGCTACAGGAAGGGGCTCTGAAGAAAGATATTCCGACCCTATTTACAGATTCAACTGAAGCCGAAGCAATCAAGCTCTTTGCAAATACCTATCTGGCGATGCGTGTTGCCTATTTTAACGAACTTGATAGCTATGCAGAAACTCTGGGGCTTAATGCTCGACAGATCATCGAAGGGGTTTGTCTGGACCCGCGTATTGGTAACCATTACAACAATCCCTCATTCGGTTACGGTGGATACTGTCTGCCAAAAGACACTAAGCAATTACTCGCCAACTATAAATCTGTACCCAATAATATTATTTCAGCAATCGTTGATGCTAACCGGACGCGAAAAGACTTTATTGCTGATGCAATTATTTCACGAAAGCCAAAGGTTGTCGGTATTTACCGATTGATTATGAAAAGTGGCTCAGATAATTTCCGGGCATCGTCTATCCAGGGTATTATGAAGCGTATTAAAGCGAAAGGTATCCCGGTCATAATCTATGAGCCTGTATTGCCAGATGATAGTTTTTTCAATTCGCGGGTTGAGCGTGATCTGACTAAATTTAAAACCGAGTCCGATGTTATAATCTCTAACCGGATGGCCGAAGAACTGTTGGATGTAGCCGATAAAGTCTATACCAGAGATTTATTCGGAAATGATTAAACACTCAGTTAAATAAAGATACCGGCATCGTGCCGGTATCTGTCTATTACTGATGTCTTTTGCGTAAATTCTCAATCACCGTCGTCAGATCCAGGTCCTGATCCTGCAGCAGAACCAGCAGGTGATACATCAGATCAGAGGCTTCATTGGTCAGTTCGAAACGATCGTTCACGGTTGCGGCCAGCGCGGTCTCTACGCCTTCTTCGCCTACCTTCTGGGCAATACGTTTAGTGCCGCTGGCATACAGCTTCGCAGTGTAGGAGCTTGCCGGGTCAGCGGTTTTACGTTCGGCCAGTAGTTGCTCCAGTTGATACAGGAACAGCCACTGGTGGCTGGCATCGCCAAAGCAGCTTGAGGTGCCTTTATGGCAGGTCGGGCCAATCGGGTTAACCAGCACCAGCAGGGTGTCGTTGTCGCAGTCGGGCGCGATGCTCACCACGTTCAGGAAGTGACCGGAGGTTTCACCCTTGGGCCACAGGCGCTGTTTGGTCCGCGAGAAAAAGGTCACTTTGCCGCTTTCAAGCGTTTTATCCAGTGCTTCCGGGTTCATATAACCCAGCATTAGTACCTCACCGGAAACCGCATGCTGCACGATGACTGGCATCAGTCCATCGGTTTTTTCCCAGTCCAGCTCGCGGCATTGTTGCTTCGTTAACATATCCTGATCTCCACGCCCTGTGTTGCCAGGTACGCTTTTAATTCGCCAATATTAATAATTTGCTTGTGAAAGACGGAGGCGGCAAGCGCGCCGTCAACGTCGGCGTCCCGGAAGGCTTCAAGGAAGTGTTCCATGGTGCCCGCGCCGCCGGAGGCAATCAGCGGTACGTGGCAAACGTCGCGCACTTTTTTCAGCTGTTCCAGGTCATAACCGTTACGCACGCCGTCCTGGTTCATCATGTTCAGGACGATTTCGCCTGCGCCGCGTTTTTGTACTTCCTGCACCCAGTCCAGCGTTTCCCACTGTGTGACGCGGGTACGGCTTTCATCCCCGGTATATTGATTAACATGATATTTTCCGGTTTCGGCGTCATACCACGTATCAATGCCTACCACGATACACTGCACGCCAAAGCGGTCAGCCAGACGAGTGATAAGCTCCGGTTCAGCCAGCGCCGGGGAGTTGATAGAGATTTTATCCGCCCCGAAGGAGAGGATGCGCGCCGCATCGACGATGGATTTAATGCCACCGGCAACGCAGAACGGAATATCGATCACTTCCGCCACGCGAGATACCCAGCTTTTATCCACTACGCGGCCATCGCTGGAGGCGGTGATATCGTAGAACACCAGTTCATCTGCGCCTTCATCGGCATAGCGTTTTGCCAGCGGGACAATGTCGCCAATAATCTCGTGATTGCGAAACTGGACGCCTTTTACCACCTGCCCATCACGAACGTCCAGACAAGGAATTATGCGTTTTGCCAGCATTGAATGGCCTCCTCAACGGTGAACTTACCTTCCAGCAGGGCGCGTCCGACGATCACGCCGCGTACGCCGGTTCCACGCAGGGCTGCTACGTCCTCGATCCCTCCAATGCCGCCAGATGACTGGAATGCTACCTGCTGATATTTGGCGCACACTTCTTCATAAAGCGCGACGTTTGAGCCAGCCAGCGTGCCGTCGCGGGAGATATCGGTGCACAGCACGTGCTTCAGGCCGACGGGTAAATAGGTCTCAACCAGTTCTTCCAGAGAAACCCCGGAATCTTCCTGCCAGCCGCTAACCGCTACCTGTTTATTACCGCGCTTGTCAATACGAACGTCCAGCGCCAGTACCAGCGCGTCGGCGCCAAAACGGGCAAACCAGCTCTTGACTACCTCGGGGGATTTTACTGCCGTCGAACCTACCACCACGCGCGCCACCCCTGCGTCAAGCAGCGCCGCAACGTCCGATTCAGTGCGCACGCCACCGCCAACCTGTACCGGAACATTGACACCAGCGACCAGCGTTTTAATCAGTGGGATCTGCCGCTGCGCCGGGTCTTTCGCGCCAGTTAAATCAACCAGGTGCAGTACTTCGGCACCCTGAGCTGCATAATCCTGTAAACGGGGGAGAGGATCGTTGCCATAATCACGTTGCGTTGCGTAATCGCCCTGATGAAGACGCACCACCGTGCCGTCGATTAAATCTAATGCCGGAATAATCATTACATCTCCAGAAAGTTTTTCAGCAACTGCGCCCCAGCCGCGCCCGAGCGTTCAGGGTGAAACTGCACGCCAAAGAAATTGTCCTTTTGTACTGCCGCGGTAAATGGTTCGCCGTAATGGCACTGGGCGATGGTCCACGGGTTCACCGGCATAGCATAGCTGTGTACAAAGTAGAAATATGCGCCATCTTCAATGCCCTGGAACAGACGATTTCCCGCCTGCGGATAGACGCGATTCCAGCCCATATGCGGCAGCGGCAGACCGAAATCGGTCATCTTCGGAACGTCCTGCTCAATAATGCCCAGCAGAGAGACACCGTTACTCTCTTCGCTGCGGCGGCCAAGTAGTTGCATGCCTAAGCAGATCCCCAGTACCGGTTGCGTACAGGCTTTAATCAGTTCAATCAGTTCACGCTCGTGCAACTGGTCCATAGCCGCCTGAGCGGTACCGACGCCCGGTAGAAACAGTTTATCGGCACGCAGCACTACGTCCGGGTCACGGCTGACAACCGGGTCGTATCCATGGCGTGCGACGGCGGATTTCACCGAGTGCAGGTTGGCGCAGCCGGTATCAAGGATCACCACGTTCATTACAGCACTCCTTTCGAGGAGGGCAGCGTATCGCCTTCTACGCGAATAGCCTGACGCAGCGTACGGCCAAAGGCTTTAAACAGGCTCTCCACACGGTGGTGGTCATTTTTCCCTTTGGTTTTCAGGTGCAAGGTGACACCCATGGTGTAAGAGAGTGAACGGAAGAAGTGTTCAATCATCTCTGTGCTCAGATCGCCAACGCGCTGGTAGGTAAATTCCGCGCGGTATTCCAGGTGCGGACGCCCCGAGATATCCAGCGCGCAACGTGCCAGGCACTCGTCCATCGGCAGCACAAAACCAAAACGGTTGATACCGCGTTTATCGCCTAATGCCAGCTTTAAGGCTTCACCCAGCGCCAGACCGGTATCTTCAACGGTGTGGTGATCGTCAATATACAGATCGCCTTTGACGGCAATCTCCATGCGAAAACCGCCGTGGGTGGCGATTTGATCCAGCATGTGGTCAAAGAAGCCAACGCCGGTATTGATTTTGCTACGGCCTTCGCGGTCCAGCCAGACTTTGACGTCAATCTGCGTCTCTTTGGTATTACGCTCAACGTGCGCGTAGCGGTCTCGTTTGGTCAACTGCTCGCCGATCATCGCCCAGTTCAGGGTGTCACGGTGGTAGCGTAATCCGCTAATGCCCATGTTTTCTGCGAGCTGAATATCGGTCGCCCGGTCACCAATGACGTAGCTGTTTGCCACATCCATGGCCTGTTCAACCAGATACTGCTCAACCAGTTTCACTTTTGGCTTACGGCAATCACACGCGTCCGCTGGCAGGTGCGGGCAGATCAGCACCTCATCAAATGCTACGCCCTGAGAGGTGAAAATTTGCATCATCAGGTTATGCGGACCGTCAAAATCGGCCTGCGGGAAGCTCTGCGTACCGAGTCCATCCTGGTTAGTAATCATCACCAGCTTAAAGCCGGCTTTTTGCAGCTTCAGCAAAACGGGAACGACGTCCGGCTCGAAGGCGAGTTTGTCAAAGCGATCGACCTGAAAGTCACTTGGCGGTTCGGAAATCAGGGTTCCATCACGGTCAATAAAAAGATACTTCTGGCTCATACTTGCTCCGCACGTAAGGCGTCAATGACGCGCTGGCTCTCTTCGCGGGTTCCGACAGTAATTCGCAGGCAGCCGCTTAATGAAGGTTGTTTATTCTGATCTCGTAAGATAATGCCCTGATCCCACAAAGATTTAAATACGCTGCTTGATGCGGTGAAGCGCGCCAGAACATAGTTGGTTTCAGAGTCGAAAACCTGCTCTACACAGCGAATGGTTTTCAGGTTCTCCACCAGATACTGACGCTCTTGCAGGATCTGCTCTACGCGTTGGCGCATGGCGGAAATCCCTTGTGGCGTCAGCGCCTGGGCGGCAATATCCGCTACCGGGGTAGAAAGCGGGTAGGGGGCAATCACCTTTAACAGCAGATTGATAACCTCTTCATTCGCCAGTGTAAATCCGCAGCGTAAACCGGCGAGAGCAAACGCTTTAGACAGCGTACGTAATACTGCCAGATGCGGATACTCAGACAGCCAGCCTGCCAGCGTAGCCTGCGGACAAAACTCAATATAGGCCTCATCAGCGACCACGATGGCTTTACCCTGCGTCATTTCGAGCAGTGAACGTAGGTCCTGCGGATTTATCAGCTGGCCGGTTGGGTTATTGGGGCTGCATACGTAGACCACTTTCACGCCATCAAGCTTGTCCGCGATGCCTTGTAAATCCAGCTGCCAGTTATCCAGGGTCGGGACGGTGCGGCATTCAACGCCAATCGTTTCGGCGCTGACGCTGTACATGCCGTAAGTCGGCGGACAGTAGAGAATTGCATCTTTACCGGGTTCGCAAAAAGCGCGCACCAGCAGTTCGATCCCTTCATCTGCACCGCGGCTGACCAGCACCTGCTCTGGTTTGACGCCAGCATACTGCGCGTAATTCTCAATTACGGCTTTCGGCTGACACTCCGGATAGCGGTTCAGCGTCTGCTGGCGTAGCTGGAACTCAACGGCGGTTGGGTACTCATTCGCGTTGAGCCACACGTCACCGTTACCGCCAAGACGACGGGCAGACTGATAGGGCGTTAACTCGCGAACATTCTTACGGGCTAAATCAGTGACGCTGAGAAAGTTGTCAGTGCTCATGCTTGCTCCTTCAGGGCGTTAACGCGCAGGGTGACGGCATTTTTGTGGGCAGTCAGTCGTTCAGCCGCGGCCAGTGTTTCAATGGTGGAGGCCAGGGCAGAGAAACCTTGGGGAGTTAATTCCTGTACCGTCATCCGTTTCTGGAAATCAGCCAGCCCAAGGCTTGAGCAGGTTGCGGTATAGCCGTAGGTCGGAAGAACGTGGTTGGTGCCGGAAGCATAGTCGCCAGCCGACTCAGGAGACCAGTCACCCAGGAATACCGAACCAGCGCTGGTGATATCGTCAACCAGTTCACGCGCGTTACGGGTCTGAATAATCAGGTGCTCTGGGCCGTAGGCGTTAGAGATGGCCACGCATTGCTCAAGATCTCTGGCGACGATCAGTCGACTGGCGGCGAGCGCCTGACGAGCGGTGTCGGCGCGGGAAAGCTCGGCAAGCTGGCGTTCAACGGCTTTGGCCACGCCTTCGGCAAGCGTAGCGTCTGGCGTCAGCAGGATAACCTGCGAGTCGGGGCCGTGTTCGGCCTGAGAAAGCAGATCGGAAGCAACAAAGTCAGGCGTCGCGCCGCTGTCGGCGATAACCAGCACTTCAGACGGGCCCGCAGGCATGTCGATAGCCGCGCCGTCAAGACGTTGGCTGACCTGACGTTTGGCTTCGGTCACATACGCATTGCCTGGCCCGAAGATTTTATCGACCTTAGGAATAGATTCGGTACCCAGCGCCAGCGCGGCAATGGCCTGCGCGCCGCCCACGTTGAACACCTCTTTTACACCACACAGTTGCGCGGCGTAGAGGATTTCATCGGCAATCGGCGGCGGTGAGCAGAGCACCACTTTTTTGCAGCCAGCGATACGCGCCGGGGTCGCCAGCATTAATACGGTCGAGAAGAGCGGTGCCGATCCCCCTGGAATATACAGGCCTACGGAGGCGATAGGGCGAGTAATCTGCTGGCAGCGCACGCCAGGCTGAGTTTCAATATCCACCGGCGGCAGAATTTGCGCGGTGTGGAACGCATCAATATTACGCACCGCCGCCTGCATGGCTTGTTTCAACTCGTCGCTCAGGCGGCTACTGGCTTGCTGAATTTCTTCTTCGGTGACGCGCAGCGCGCCGACCTCGGTTTTGTCAAACTTCGCACTGTATTCACGCAGCGCCCGGTCGCCGTTATTTTTGACGTTCTCAAGAATCTCGGCCACCGTGCGGCTGATGCTTTCAGAGGCGGATATCGCCGGGCGCATCAGCAGTTCGCGCTGCTGCTCGGGGCTACAGCTATTCCAGTCGATCAGGGTATTGAAGCTCATGGCTATCACTCCATCATCTTCTCAATCGGCAGCACCAGAATGGAGCTGGCGCCGAGCGCTTTCAGTTTTTCCATCGTTTCCCAGAACAGGGTTTCGCTGCTGACCATGTGCATGGCTACGCGCTGTTGGTCACCTGCCAGTGGCAGAATGGTAGGGCGCTCAGCGCCTGGCAGTAGGGCGATGACTTCGTCCAGACGTTCGCTCGGCGCGTGCATCATGATGTATTTTGATTCACGTGCCTGAATAACCCCCTGAATACGGGTCAGCAGTTTGTCGATCAGTTGTTGCTTGGCTTCGGCCATTTCGCCGTCGCGCTGAATCAGGCAGGCTTTAGAGCGGTAAATCACTTCTACTTCACGCAGACCGTTGGCTTCAAGCGTGGCTCCGGTTGACACCAGATCGCAAATCGCATCAGCCAGACCTGCGCGGGGAGCGACTTCTACAGAGCCGTTTAACAGACAGGATTTAAACGACACCCCTTTTTGATCAAGATAACGTTTAAGCAGGTGTGGGTAAGAGGTAGCGATACGCTTACCGTTCAGCGCTGCCGGGCCATCCCAGGCTTCATCAACCGGGGTAGCCAGCGAAAGACGGCAGCCGCCGAAGTCCAGACGACGCAGGGTAAAATAGCGCGGATCTTCACCCTGGGCCCGGCGGTTGAGCAGTTCCTCTTCGAGAACGTTTTCCCCGATGATGCCGAGATCTACGACGCCGTCCATCACCAGACCCGGAATATCGTCATCACGCACGCGCAGAATATCGATCGGCATATTCTCAGCCATCGCGATCAGGCGCTGGGTGTGAAGATTAATTTTAATGCCGCAACGGGCCAGCAATTCGCGTGAATCATCGCTTAAACGACCTGATTTCTGCATAGCTATGCGTAAACGGGTGTTATCTAACATTCTTTATTCCTCGTTATC